>NZ_CP009621.1:600000-900000 GCF_000973725.1 Pontibacter korlensis
CCAGCACAGTTTTCTCTACTCGACGCATACGGTGCATGTTCATTCGGGTATACTCCACCATTGCATCAGAGTGGTTAGTGCCAGTGGTCTTGTTCTCGGCCAATAGCTTGTCTATCATGTCGCGGTACTGAACGTACGAGATAGCTTGCGAAAGATGCTCGGGAGTTATAACTGAGGTTGCCATTGCTGTATCTACCATATTATTCGGGTCTATCATAAATATTTTATTAACTATATATTTTACAAATCTCTAGCTGATATAGTTCCGCTGAAACGATGATGTGCTGTATTCTGCGCCAAGCCAAGAGATAGTTTTGCGCAATATGTCAAGCGGTTTGCAGCATCTGTCAAGAACGAAACATACTCTGTACCATACCTTTGCCGTATAACAATAAAATTAGGCAAGCATGGCTACGAACACCTTCAGATTTTTAGTACTCGGCGGAACAGGCAGCATCGGGTACGCCTTTACCCAAGAACTATTGCAGCACCAGGAGCAGGCAACGCTACTGGTACGTAACAAGCAGAAGGCACAAAAGTTATTTGGGCAGCAGCCAACGTTACAGCTAATAGAAGGAGATGCACAAGACGGTGAACTGCTGAAGCGCTTAGGAGCAGAAGCAACGCACATCTTCCATGGGGTTAATTACCCTTACGAGAAGTGGCAAAATAATATGGAGCGTGTAACGCAAAACGTTATTGAGGCCGCAGCCATAAACAAATCTACCATTTTTTTCCCAGGAAACATATACAATTTTGGATTAATTGATGTCATCACAGAACTAACACCCCCTAAACCTAGCACGAAGAAAGGAGCCATACGGGTAAGACTGGAGCAAATGCTACGGCAGGCTGCAGAGCAGGGCAAGTGCCGTGTGATAAACCTGCGCATGCCTGATTTTTGGGGTCCAAATGTAATGAATGAAGGTATAGCGCCTGTTTTTAAAGGAGCCTTAGAGGGCAAAGCTATGCCTTGGCTCTATAGAAACGATATTCCCCACCAGTTGGTGTACACACCTGATGCCGCCAAAGCCTTCTATGAGCTGGCAAAGCTACAGCCCCAGGAGCCTTATGTAGAATATAACTATGCCGGGGAGGTAGTCCCGAGTATAAAACAATGGCAGGCACAAGTTGCCGAGGTAGCAGGTACCGAGGCCAAGTATAAGCTCTATCCGGGATGGCTTTTTAAGGCAATGGGACTGTTCTCTCCGGGCATGCGCGAAATCAGTGAGATGGGATATCTGTGGAAGAATACGATCCTGCTGAACGATGATAAACTCCGCCAGGCCCTGCCCAACTTAGAGCACACGCCAATGCAGCAGGCGATAGCAGAAACGCTGGAATGGCATAGGAGAAGTTGGAGAGTTGGAGAGTTACGAAGTGAAGTATAAAGCGAAGCTATAGCCTCATGACATAAGCCCCTGCTTACTTCTCAAAATATTCTAATTTCCTAGCCTTTTAACTTCAACACTTTCTAGTGTGCTTTTTTCGCCTGCAGTAACGGCTATTGGCAAGAAGTTTTGCTTAGGTGGCAGTGGGCAGGTAGCATAGCCGGTAAAGGCGCAAGGCGGGGTGTAAGCCTTATTAAAGTCTATCACTGTTTTGCCACTGGCATCGGGCTTAGGCATGTATAAGTAACGGCCAGAACCGTAAGTTTCGGTGCCATTGGTTTGGTCGGCGAAGATGATGAACAGCTCCTTGCCCTCTTCCAGAGCATCTAAACGGTATTGCTGCCCATTGAGCGTAAACACCACAGCTCCCGGCGAAGGCTCCTGCGAAGTTTGCCCCAGCACATTTATAATAGCGATCTGCTTTGGCAGCGGATTTTGCTCTAGCCTTGCTTCCAACCGCCACTCAGCCTGTACTGGGTATCGTTCGATGCCCTCAAACGTCTTACGTGCTTCGCTCTCTGCATCCCACAGCCTTACAGCATACTTATCTCCGCGCTTGATCACAACCCACTTCAAAGCTCCATGGCGCATCTCAGGAGCGTGCTCCATAGCAGAAGTATGTACTACAACCTCCTTTTGCACTTGCTTACCATCCAGCGTAATATCAGCACCTGTGTTTACCTGCAACTTCACTTCGCCTCCATCAAGAACAAAACGACCAGCCTGTGCAGTAACTTTCCCCTCAGGAAACACGATGCTGTTACCTGCTGCACTACCGAACGTGTTCTCGCCCGGCTCCAGCCAATACAACCCTACCAGAGCAAGCCAGCTATCTTCTTTCTGCAGGTTTTCTAATCGCTCTGCATGCCATTGGCTTATACTTGCCACATATGCTGAATCGACCTCAAAGGCTGAGGTTACAGCCTGGGTTTCTGCTTCATCCTTAGTCTGGGTTTGAGAGCAGGAAGTAAGTATGATTCCGGTTAGTGCGGCAGTGATAAAAAGAGATTTCATTATGAGATATGGAAATACAGAAGGCAAAGGTACGTTCAATTTACCAGCAAAGTATACAATCGCAATTTTGATAGGGAGGAGTCATTTTTCAAAGCTCCTGGTTTAGGCCACTGCCATACGCTGCCGGTAAGCAGCCGGAGGCATGCCGGTCCACCTCTTAAAGGAGCGTGAAAATACGCTTGGTTCTGCAAAGCCTAGCAGGTAAGCAATATCTGTTATTGTTTGCTGGTTATCTTGCAGGTGCTTTATGGCTATTTCTTTCCGAACCTCATCCAGCAGTGCCTGGTAAGTAACGCCTTCTTCTTTTAATCTGCTTTGCAGACTGCGCACGCTCATAGCCAAGCTCCTCGACACCAGGTTTATACTTGGCTCCTCTCCTTTTAGCAGTTGGGCAATCTCGCGCTGTACCCGCTCCCGTACCGTCTTTGGTTCCCGCAGCCGTTGCAGATACTCTTCAGCATACTTCTCAAACAACTGGTTTAGCTCTGGGTTAGCTGTTACTATGGGCAACTCCAGGTAAGAAGCATCAAACACTAAGCCACTGCTTTTAGCATCAAAAATCAGCTCAGCTCCTGAAAACACCCGCTCATGCTCCTTTATACTGGCGGGGCGTGGATAAGCGAATAGCACCTGATTAAACAAAACTGGCTGCCCCACGAGTGCCGAAAAGGCATTTTTATAAATAACCAGCTCCGAATCCAGTGCATTTCGCGGGTTCTCCAGCACCGGACTTACCACTTGCAGCTTTATAAAAGCCTGCTGCCCCTGTACCTCCAGGCTCGTCTGGATAGCTCCGCATACAATATCCTGATACTTGCACAGCTTCAGCAGCGACTCGTGCAGCGTAGCAGCATTCATCATCACGTATGCGATTGTACCCATGGAAGTGGGATTAATGATTTCGGCCACATGCAACGCCAGATCAGGATCACTTGTGGCGGCTATAGCGGCATCCCAAAGGTCCTGCACCATTGCTACCGAGATACGGGCATTTACATCCTGCACCACCTGCATATCGAGCCCCACCTGCTGGCAAATAGCCCCCACATCCTGCCCTTGTTGGCGCAGCACATGCAAAAGCAGCCCCACCGACGGTGCACTAAGAGAATGAGCTTCCTGTGTCATCAGATACAAGTATGGTTTCTGTATTTTTGACATTCCCACCGCTAAAGCAGGTTGGATTCCTGGGCTACCTGGCTACTGCGACCCTATATCTCCCAAGCTGAAACGGTCTGCCCGACCGCCTTCTTTCTTATATTTCTAGCTGCTGACGCATCCCGGTGCAGGGCATGTTTGCTGCAGCAAAGGTAACAGCCGGCAAGTGCAGGCGGTAGAACATAGGGTAAGACCGAACCCAGCAAAAGTGAAGGGATGCTGCACCACATCCAGAGCGTCTTTGCCCACATCGGCGCCCAGGTTCTGACAGAGTAAATTCTTCATAGCTGAAAGGGGCTTAAGTGGACAAAAAACATTCATCTTCCGGGCCTACACTCACTCATGCCTGCGGATGGGGCAGCCGCTAGGTACTGTCCAGGCTTTTAAGAAGAAGAGAAAGGGAAGGGCTTGCTTGGGGGCGACATCATCAAAGTGTCTAGTGCAAGGGCTTTCTCCTTCCCTTTCTGTTAGCTTACGTTTAAGAGCCTGATAAAATTGCACATACGCTTATACTGCCAAAGATATGAGTGCCAGGGCTTTCTTTGGCATTTAATCGTAAATGTAAGAAAGAGCTTAAACAGATGCAGCTATAGTTTGGTAAAGTATAATTTTATATTTTAGAAATCAGATGGATAACACAGCAGATTTTGAGCTTTTAGTTGGCAAGGAAGTAACGCAGGCTTTTGCGCTGCATGACCTGGAGTATGGTTGGCTACAAAGGGTAATATTCCAGGTAGACGGCATGCAACTGCTTGTTTCGGTAAACCCAGACACCGACGAAATAGCCGCTTTTATACTTCCTGAGATAGATTTTTTAGCACTAGAGCAACAGTTCAGCTTTACACAGATCTCAAACCAGCGCAAAAGGATCAGCCGGATTTGGCGCATGACCAACCAGCTTGGCTACGAAGACGGACTGCAACTGGAGTTCGATGATATGGAGGGAACAAATGTGCAGCTGCTCGCGGAGGCCTCGCAGTTAAAGTTTACGATTTTTCGAAGATATACATGGTAGTCAGTCTAAAAGCTAACGCTACTCATTAGAACAAACAACACTCCCCTTATGATAAAATCTTCTGTAAAGACGGCACTTCTGTGCCTTCTGCTCCTGGTTAGCGGCGTATCGCTAGCTCAAAAAGCTTCTAAACTAAGCCTGGTAAGCGTAAAAGGAAACCAATTTGTAACGGAAGACGGAAAAGTGATCGTGTTCCGGGGACTAGACACAAGCGACCCTGATAAACTGCACCGCGAGGGGCGCTGGAACAAAGCATATTTTGAGGCCATGAAAAGTTGGGGAGCTAACCTTGTAAGGTTTCCGGTGCACCCGGATGCCTGGCGCAGACAAGGCAAGGACAACTACATGAAGCTGCTGGACCAGGGCGTGCAGTGGGCCAATGAGTTGGGAATGTATGTTAACATAGACTGGCACAGTATCGGCAACCTATGTTCGGAAATGTACCAGAGCGAGGGCTACGAAACTACACGAAAAGAGACTTTCGAGTTCTGGCGCACCATGTCCAGCCACTACAAAGACAACACTACTGTAGCCTTCTTTGAGCTTTTTAACGAGCCTACGGTGATGGGTGGCCAGATAGGCACTTGCAGCTGGGAAGACTGGAAGAAGCTGAATGAAGAGATGATCACAATTGTAAGGGCTAACGGCTCAAAAGCAATACCGCTGGTAGCTGGCTTTAACTGGGCCTACGACCTTACTCCTATAGCCACTGCCCCCATAAATGCTGAAGGCATAGCGTACGTAAGCCACCCTTACCCTATGAAGCGGGAAAAGCCGTGGGAGCCAAAATGGACCGCAGATTGGGGCTTTGCAGCTAAGAAGTACCCCATCATGCTATCAGAGATCGGTTTCTGTGGCCCTGACGAAAAGGGAGCCCACGTACCGGTAATCAGCGACGAGTCTTATGGTGAGGCTATAACCAAGTATGCAGATGACAATGGTATTTCCTACTCTGTTTGGGTATTTGACCCGCAGTGGTCGCCTATGCTGATAAGTGACTGGAATTTTACGCCTACCCGCCAAGGCCGGTTCTTTAAAAAGGCTCTGCAGAAGTATAAGCACTAAGTGAAGTAAAAAGGCCCCTCCACAAAAATATGGCGGGGCCTTTCTTTTAAAACATTCTGCCTGCCTAAATAGGAGGCTTCTTTACCAGTACTTATGTCGATTGCTGTAAGCTTGCAACAGCACAAGTTCCTAACATCATAACTTGGAAAAGCAATTATACTGTAAAATAAGTCTCTAGCTCGCGTAGCGTGTTCTCGTTTGTTTGCATGTCCTGCACCAGTTGGCCTTTCTCCAGGATCATGATGCGCTCGCACACTTCAATCACATGGCTCAGGTCGTGGCTGGAAATGAGCATAGTCATGCGTTTCTGCTCTCGCAGGTGACGCAGCAGGTTCTTCAAACGGATTTGCGAGCTAGGGTCCAGGTTGGCGAAAGGCTCGTCCAGAATCAGCAGCT
This sequence comes from Pontibacter korlensis, assembly GCF_000973725.1. NCBI lineage: Bacteria > Pseudomonadati > Bacteroidota > Cytophagia > Cytophagales > Hymenobacteraceae > Pontibacter > Pontibacter korlensis. Next base: position 606,037 of record NZ_CP009621.1, read on the forward strand.
CAGGGTTAGAGAGTGCGGCAGCGGCAACCCCGATCTTCTTCTGGTTACCCTTGGAGAAGTCGCGGATGTACTTGCGCTGTTTCAGGATCTCATCATTGAACAAGTCCATGAAAGGCAGCAAGCGCTCTGTTAAGTCACCGTCAGACAAACCGTGCAGATCACCTATAAACTTAAAGTACTCCTCAGCGGTCAGGTAATCGATCAGGAAACCTTCATCCAGATGTGATCCTGTATATTCTTTCCACTCCTCGGTTTGCGCCACATTAACGCCTTTAGAGTATACTTCACCTTTGCTCGGGCGTATCAGGTCCAGGATCATTCGGAAGAGCGTCGTTTTGCCCGCACCGTTGTTGCCTACCAGTCCTACCGCCTCACCTGCCGCAATTGTCAGCTCCGGTATATTTACCACAACTTTGCCGCTGTACGCTTTCTCAATGTTTTTTACCTCTATCATATGTTTCTTGCTCAATGATGATGCTTATTTTATACTTCTAATCATGCCGGAATCCGCTAGCTAACTTATACTTGTGCTGTACAAACCGATTCGCAGTCCACTGCAGTAGCTGCCTTTGAAAAGAGAAGCCTATCAAGCCAATGAGGCCTATGGCTGCAACACCCATGTACGGTACATCCAGTAACCCAAAGGGTAGGTAAATCAGAATAGGCAAAATCATGACTGGCAGCATCATAATGTATACAGATGCACCTACGCCCTGCCAGTTAAAGGCCGAGCTTTTACTTAAGTCGAGGCGGCTGGTGTTGTAAACTGAGAAAAAGAAAAGTATAAACACGTTCACCCCAATATTGAACAGGAAAGCGGCTGTGTTGATGAGGATAATTTTATACCCGAAGAACCCGTAAGGAAGTGTAACCAGGTATGCCAGTGTAGCAACCGGCACAAAAATCCAGAACTTAGCAGCGTAAAACTGGTAAGGTGAAATACGCCGTGTAAGTATGGCATCGAAGTGGCCGCTCTGCCAGCTCGGTATAAACTGACCGTAGCTGAACATGGACATGCCCGTCATCATGATGCCCACAAAGATAAGTCCGACAAAGCCTTCCATGTACCTCTCGCCCCTGTAAAACAAGAAGCCATAAAGCAGGAAAATAACGGACATAGTAACAAGCGATTTTGAGCGCTTGTGTCGCCAGATAAGCTTCAGCTCCAGTTCTACCAGCTTCCCAAGCTCCCCAAAGCGACTCAGGAAGACAATTCCTTTACCCTCTACTTGTATGTTTTGCCGCACTGTCAGCTCCTCTGGGTACGTGTGTGCCTTCAGGTAATAGTAGTTTAGCAGGTAAGCTGCTGCTAGCAGCAGCATTGGCACTACTACCAGCCAGGGCTGTTGCAGTATGGTACCAAACACAGCTTTTGATACAGCAACCAGCGAAAAGACACCAAAGTAATCCAGCCCCACCAGACCAGCCACAATTATTCCGAACAGTAAAGTAAGTACAGGCTTGGTGCTAAGCTGCCGCTTAAAATAAATCAGCAGAAAGTTGTTGAAGCATGTGAGTCCCATCAGAGATATCAACCAGGCAGTAGCCGCCCCTGGGTTATAAAAAGGTATCACCGCCGTCACCATAAAAGGCACAAAAACCAGCAGACAGATAAAGTTAAACATACTCGGCACTGACTTTAGCAGCACAAAGTGTATTAGCTTAGCCTTTCTGACAGGCAAATGCAGGTATGGCTGTACTGACAATACGGGTAACTCCTGCATCAGGAAGCGTAAGAACAGGTCGATGAGGAAGTAGAACAACAACGCTCCATTAAAAACAGCAACAGGCGATTGCCCTGGAAACAACTCAGCCAGTACTTTATGCAAGGTAAATCCTAAAATCAGGAAAATGCCGCCGAAATAGAGAATCAGCAAGCCCATGATAATGTTAAGCGCCAGGCTCTTTTGAAAGACCGAGGAGCGGTACCTTGATTTCCACTGGTGGTTGAGTAGGGTCAGAAGCATAAGGATGGGGTCAGAATATATCGTTTTCTAAATATGCTTAGAAATATCCAATAGTTCAACTATTTCCCTGATGCTTTAGACAAACCTAATAGAATTTTATACTTGCTATAATATGCTCTCGATGAACATTATTTAAGGTTAGACTCACCCCTGCTCCGCTTGACTTTCCACTCCTTCCCCTACCTCCAAAAGCAGGGGAAGGAGTTTTACTGTAGCTGCTTCTTCTACAGTATAAGCCCTGTGCTTAGAGCTATTCAGGCGAACCCAGCCCTACCCCTCCGAGGAGGGGAATTTTCGTGAACGATAAACATCCCCCTGCCTTCAAAGGGGGAGTAATTTCAAGCTCCGTCAGCAGTGGCTACTTGACCTGATCCCAGTCCTTGGATTGTGAGCGCCTTGTGAAATCCGGTGCCGCGTGAGCAGCAGCGCCCTGGCGCAGGAGGGAACGCAGCGCGATGCCCTTATCGACGGCCCCTACCCCCAGGACGAGGCCCCGCGGCCTTGAGCGCAGAAAGTGTACAATGGAATGAGCTGGTTGTGAAGCTTGAGGATGAGCAGAGACTATATAGGATAGCTTTTATCGAATGGCGGCAAGCAGCGGCTAAAGTATAAGCACGAGCTGCAAGCTCACGCCCAATGTCATTCAGTTAAGGAATTTAATCTTATGTGCATTGCTTTTTCTTTCATGAGAAAGAGCAGATTATTTGTCGCGTAAGGGGGTTTTAATGGTAAATGCGGTGGAGCCAAGTATAAAAGCAGGTCGCAAGACTTCACCAGGAAGCGTGTACTACCTTTTAAGCTATTGGCGGTTTTGATGGCTCTACAAAAGCCGGGCTCTGGAGATAGGAGAGTTCTTCAAGGAGCCTGCCCAACCGAAGGTGAGCTTAAGCCTGGGTGCTTGCACGCAGGCCAGGCAGAAGCCTTCACCGACCTTACTCCACACCTTCAACCTGGCGTTTTACACAGATAATGATGAAAGGGCAGGGCTGTTAAAGTGTATGCGCATCCTGGCCGCAGACGGCTCCACGCTGGACCTGCCCTTTAGCTCGGGGTTGGCAGCAGCCTACGGCACCCACAGCAACCACCTGTTACATCACGGTGATGCATGATCTGCCTAACGGTATGGTCATAGACGGGGTGCTGCAACCTTTTGCCCAGGGAGAGCCTTCTGCCGCCTTAAAGCACCTGAGCTGGGCGGGTGATTTGTTGGTCTATGACCGCAACTATGCTTCATTTGAGGTGGTCTGTGAGCACCAACAGTGTAACATGCATGTGCTCATGCGCCTGAGGTCGTCTTTCAGCCAGCAGGTAAAGACCTTTGCCCAATCAGCCGAAGATGATGCAGTGGTAGCCATCAGGCCGGGGGAGAATATGCCCGTCAAAGATAAAGCCTATGGCAGGAACACCGCCGTACAGGTTCGGCTGGTGAAGTCTGGGCTGGATAACGGGCAGGTGGCCCTGCTGCTTACCACACCTCCGGGTAAAGAGGAGTTTCCTGTAGAATGCTTAAAGCAGGTCTATGCGCTGCGCCGGGGAGTAGAGACCGCTTACGATGTGTGCTCAGGGGGGAGTGCTTCTCTGGCTTTAGCCAGGCAGCCACTGCGCAGGCCTTCTACATAAGTTTGTTTTTGATGAACATGCAGGCCTTGCTGGCAGATGAGCTGCAACAAGAGCCGAAAGACCGCTACAGCCACAGCAAGCTGGCCTACAGGATCAACCCGGCAACTGCCGTAGGGCATCTGAAGAAAAATGTAGTAGCCTTACGCACTTCGGATTCGCCGCAGCAAATACTGCCAGAACTCAAGGAAAGTTTTCTACAGCATGTAGAGCCAGTAAGGCCAGGCAGAAAATACCCACGCCAGAAAGATAAGTACCGCCACCGAAAGACCCCGGTCTTGATGAAAAACAGAAAGAACGTACTATAAAACCCTTAACTTAATGACATTGAGCGCGCACTAGCGAAGGTTGGTTACGGAAGCTTGGCTCTGTGGGCCAGCCGAGTTACAAACTCAACATCATAAAAGAACACAAACCTGAAAACTAACGCTAGCAACAGGTCATTATCAGCAATCAAGATTACTTCACCGGGTCATACCCACTCCCGCCCCAAGGGTGGCAACGGCCGATCCGTTTCAACGCCATCCAGCCCCCTTTGAAAGGCCCATACTTATTCACGGCATCTACGGCGTATTGTGAGCAGGTGGGGGTATAGCGGCAGGCGGCAGGCGTTAGTGGTGAAATCATGTGTTGATACACCCACACCAGTGCCAGTACCAGCTTTTTAAGTATCCAGATCATGGTCTAGTTTTTGCGGCAGTAGCCACGTTTTAACGGCAAAAGGCGGCAACTTTTGCTAAATTTGCCTCAGTTTAACTAATCTAAACAAATTTCCATGTTAAAAAGAATCCTTTCACTCTTACTTTTAGTCTCGCTGAGCGTGCCGTTCGCGGCCAAGGCGGATGAAGGTATGTGGCTGCCGATGCTTATAAAGCGTCTGAATTATACAGACATGCAGAAGCAGGGACTCCAGCTTACAGCTGAAGAAATTTACTCTGTTAACAACTCAAGCCTGAAGGATGCCATCGTACAGTTTGGTGGTTTCTGTACAGGTGAATTCATCTCACCTGAAGGCCTGCTTTTAACCAATCATCACTGCGGTTACGGGCAGATTCAGTCGCATTCTACGACTGAGCATGACTACCTGACCGACGGCTTCTGGGCTACATCTAAAGACCAGGAGTTGCCAAACGAAGGCCTCTTTGTAGATATCCTGCACTACATGGACGACGTGACCGGCAAAGTGCTGGAAGGCATAGACAACAACATGCCGGAAGAGCAGCGTGCCCAACTGATTGCGCAGCGTACACAGGCATTGGCTAAAGAAGCCTCTGAGAACGGCAAGTACGTAACCTATGTACGCGACTTCTTCAATGGCAATGAGTTCTACCTGTTTGTGTACAACCGCTACAGCGACGTGCGCCTTGTAGGTGCTCCGCCTTCATCTATCGGTAAGTTTGGTGGCGACACCGACAACTGGATGTGGCCTCGCCACACTGGTGACTTCTCTATGTTCCGTGTGTACATGGCTCCAGACGGTTCACCAGCTAGCTACAGCAAAGAGAACGTACCTTACAAGCCTGCACACCACCTGCCAATCAACATCGGCGATAAAGAACCTGGCGATTTCGCCATGGTATTTGGTTTCCCGGGCCGTACGAAGCGTTTCATGACATCGCATGGCCTGAAACTGGAAGTTAACCAGCTGAACAAGTCACGTATTAAACTGCGCGAGAAGAAGCTAAACCTTTGGAAAGAAGACATGGATAAAGATCCGGCTACGCGCATTAAGTATGCCTCTAAGTATGCCTCTACTTCCAACTACTACAAGTACTCTATCGGCCAGAACGAAGGTATTAAGCGTATGCGTACCATCGAGGGCAAGATTGTGGACGAGGATAAATTCCAAGCTTGGGCTAATGCCGACGCTCAGCGTAAAGCTACTTATGGCAATGTGCTAAGCGATATTGCAGACGCCTATGCTACTATAGAGAAATATAATCTGGGTGCTGTATACCTGAACGAGGCTGTACTGGGTACTGAGTCGCTGCTGATGGCTTACCGCCTGACGCCAGTGTACAACGCGCTGAAGTCTGGCAACAAAGCTGCCGCTCAGAAAGCAGCTGAAGATGTACAGCCACGCGTGGACGCCTTCTTTAAGGACTACTACATGCCAGCTGATAAGAAAGTGTTTGCTGCGCTGATGAAGTACTACTACGAAGACATCGCCAAAGACCAGCAGCCAGAAGCTTTCAAGAACATGGTGAGGAAATTCAACGGCAACTTTGAAAAGCTTGCTGACCATGTTTACAGCAACTCAATTGTAGTAAACGAGCAAAAACTGAATAGCTTCCTGAAGAACCCAACTCAGAAGGCACTGGACAATGACCCGGCTTTCCAGATCGTGAATTCCATCATTGATAACTACAGAAACAACATTGCTCCAAAACTTGCTGAAAGCGAGGCGAAATTGGCAAAAGCTAACCGTCTGTATGTAGCTGGTCTGCGCTTGATGAACCCAGACAAAGTATACTATCCTGATGCAAATTCAACTATCCGCCTGAGCTACGGTAGTGTTAAGGACTATAGCCCACAGGATGGTGTGCTGTATAACTACTACACTACTTTGGATGGTGTGATGGCCAAAGAAGACCCAAACAATGAGGAGTTTGTGGTCCCAGCAAAACTGAAGCAACTGTATGAGACCAAAGATTATGGCCGTTATGCAAACTCTAAAGGTGAACTGGTTACTGACTTTATTACCGACAACGATATTACAGGTGGTAACTCTGGCTCTCCGGTAATCAACGGTAAAGGTGAGTTGATCGGTCTGGCCTTTGATGGTAACTGGGAAGCCATGACAGGTGACTTAGTATATGACCCGGACTACAAGCGTTGCATCAACATGGACTCTCGTTACCTGCTGTTCCTTATCGACAAGTTTGCAGGTGCCACAAACCTGATCCATGAAATGACCATTGTGGATGGCAATAGCCCAGGCGCTGGCGATGCTGCCAAAGCCGAAGCAAGCACACCACAGGCAGAACTTCTGAATGCCGCCGTAGAAGAAGCACAACAGAACCTAAAGCAAGGCAAAAACGAGTTCAAGATCAATAAAAAGAAAGGTGACGTGAAGCTAAAACTTCAGATAAAAGACTAAGCATCTGTTTCCTTAAAGTATAAAAACGGCGCTGGGGTATCCTCAGCGCCGTTTTTATTAAATGAATGACAGAAGCACTGACTGCCAACCTGCCTAGACTGGAAGCTCCCTCGGCATTGCTACGGGTTAAATAGAAGAAACAGACCCTCCATCCACACGCAGGTTAGTGCCTGTAATAAATGAAGCCTGATCTGAAGCTAAAAATGCTACCGCTGCACCTACCTCCTCGATAGTACCAGCACGTTTCAGCACCAGGTCAGGGCGCTTCTGCTCCAGAAAATCTTTCTCGGCTTGTTCTTTAGTAATACCGGCTTTCTCAGCCTGCCCCTGTAGCATCTGGTCTACCAGCGGTGTGGTAATAAATGCCGGCGACACCGTGTTTACCAATATTCCATGCTCCCCCAGCTCCTTCGATAATCCTTTGCTGAAGTTGATGATAGCAGCTTTGGTCATGTCGTAAGGCAGCATGTCGGGGTAAGGTTGCAGGCCATTCTCAGAGGAGATATTGATAATGCGTCCCCACTTCTTACTTCTCATAGCTGGCAATACCGCCTTAGTTAAACGCACCATCGACACAACATTCAGGTCATAAAGCTGCTCGTACACTTCAACTTCTACCTCGTCGAAAGTGCCGGTTTTACCTATACCGCCAGCATTGTTAACCAAAATGTTTACCTCGCCAACCTGCTCCAGGGTCTGCTGTACAAGCCGCTCTACATCCTGCTGGTTTGTTACATCAGCGGTTATCGCTACTACCCTGGCACCAGTTTTATCAGCTATTTCTGAGGCAGTCTGCTCCAGCTCCTGCTGGTTTCTGGCACAGATAACCACATTGGCTCCGGCAGCTGCCAACGCTTCTGCTATACCTTTGCCTATACCTTTACTGCCGCCAGTTACCAGCGCCACTTTCTCATTCAAATCGATTTCCATAGTCTGTTTTTACCTTTTGTTTTTCTTCCTATACAAAGTATTTTAGAAGCAAAAGGTTATAACAGAAGCAGGGTAAGTTACCAGAAGTCAGGCTGCTCTGTTGTACTGTTCGTTAAAACCCGGCAGTCATCCGGAAAGATGTACATCCCTACTCTTACCCCAAGATCTTCCCGGTTGATGAACAGACTACCTTTCACCACAGCAGATGCCCCGAAAAAACCTAGCACCCTCTCATCCGGGTTGTTTACATTTGTAATGTTACCAACAATAGTAGCTGGTGGCGGATCCTGTATACTTCCACCGTTCTCTATCTGTGCTTTTAGAATGCGCCAGTAATCATAAGCAGCCTCTGAAATGGAGGTTTGCCTTACCTCTATATGATATTTGGTACCAAAAGCCTGCTCCGTTACCGGAATCTGCGTCACCACATGCCTGTTGATCTTGCCACCGTTAATAAGCCGGTCGTCCTGCACATTTACCCTGTTGGTGGAATTGGTAACCCAGCATACCTCGCAACAGTCCTTTGGCATCGGCACCCGTATTCCTCTAACTTTTTCTGAATAATCCCAAGGCTGTGTACTTACCCTGAAAGTGCCTTGCCACTGCCACAGGTAATAGTTCTTCTCCTGGGCCGGGTCCTGTGCATCTGCCAAAACATCTACCATGTATATCGTTTCCTCCACGTCTTCCTCATTTAAAACCTGCTGTGGCCGCACTGCAAAGTATAAGCTGTCTATCTGGGGCACCGGCAGCAGCGTTTCCGGTGACGAAGTATACTGCTTTCCGTCTCTTGTCTGGATGCTCAAAGTATAAGTGTGTCCAACCTGCCCCTGCATACCACCTGCACTCGTCTGGTATACTCCGGGTGCTGTTTCGGTAAAAGTTTCCTGGTTCCCCTGGTTATCCGATATCACGACTGTAGCGCCAGGCTCTGCAGCACTCCAGCTATCTGCAAAGGAATCGTAGGGTTTGCTTCTGCTTAGCAGCACGGTGTAAGGTCCGGGTTCATTTGTAATCACTCCATCAACCACCAGTTGTTCTGCACTGGCACCTATATTTAGATCCAGAGGGTCTATACAGCTGCTTATCAAAAGCAATACTGCCATTAAAGCGATGTGGAGAAGCTTCTTCATAGTGGCTTAGCGGAATCTAAAGTCATAGGAAATAGAAGGCAGTGGTATGCCGACTACAGCTAACTGATAAGCTCTTGGCGGAGCCCCGTGTACTTGTTTAAAGAATACCGAGTAAGGATTTTTGCGCCCGTACACATTGTAGATAGAGAAGTTCCAGGTGCTCTCCCACCTCCTATTCTTAGACTTATTTGGCAGCAGGGACAAGGACAGGTCCAGGCGATGATAATCCGGGATGCGGTATTGATTGCGGTCTCCGAAGTTTGGCACAATGTAGTCGCCAATTACATAGTGCGATACTGGTGCCGTAACAGGCCTGCCGGTGCTGTAAGTAAAGTTGGATGAAAGTATCCAACGTTTGCTCAGCTCATAGCTGCTGACAAGGTTAAATGTGTGTGGCTTATCGTAACTGGCGGGGTAATATTCGCCTCTATTTACAGTTTCTTCTTCAGTGGCTCCCTGTATAGAGATTTCTGTTCGGGCGTAGGTGTAATTTAGCCAGCCCGTTAGTTTTCCTTCTGTTTTGCTTACACTCGTTTCCACTCCATAAGCCCTGCCTTTACCTGATAATAAGTCGGCTTCAATGGTCTTGTTTAAGTATAAGTTGGCGCCGTTTTTATAGTCCAGTATGTTTTCTATCTGCTTATAATATGCTTCCACGGAGGTTTCAATCAAGCTTTGCCTAAAGTTGCGGAAGTAGCCTATGCTGAGTTGGTCGCCAATTTGGGGTCTGACGTAGGTGTTACTGCTTTTCCAGAAGTCTGTAGGCGATACAGCTGTAGTGTTAGAGATAAGGTGAACGTATTGCCTGTGGCGGTTGTAGCCCAGCTTTACAGCACTTCGCTCGTTAAGCATGTAGTTGATTGAGACACGCGGCTCCGCCCCATGATAACTCTCTATTATCTCCCCACCACTATAGCTTAGTGTATCGGTTATAGTACGCTCTTTTTTGGGTATACCCGCCTGATACTGGAATACACGCCCTGCACCATAGTTAGCGTAATAGGAGTACCGAAGACCATACATAAACGATAGCCTGGGCGAGAGTTTTACTTCATCATTCCAGTAAACGGCACCTTCCAAAGCATACTCCTGCTGCAACTGTACTGGCAAGGCCTCCGAATCGGTTGACGTAGGTTTTAGTTCGCCTTGTTGAAAAGCATAGTTCATCGCCATGGCACCAAAGTTTATCTGATGCTTGCCAGCGGCTAGTGAAAAAGCAGCATCTATACTTTTTAGGCTGATACCATTGCTGTACTCAGAGGCATTGCCTAACTCCTCCGACTCTACCTTGAAAGTATAACCTGTTACTACGCCTGTGATATCTAAAAAGAAGCTGCTGTTGAAGAGGTGCGTGTACTTAAGAGTAGCAGCATTAGTGGTCCAGTTGTAGAGCGTGTCTCCAGAGAACCCGAATCTGTCACTGCTTCTGTACCCGGAGAGCGTTAGTTTGTCTTTTTCGCTGAATGTGTGGCTTATCTTTGCTGAGAGGTCATAAAAAGAAGCCTGGCTATTGCGTATGTTTGCATCCGGCATTTTGCGCAGTAGCCAATCAGAATAAGAGCTTCTGCCAGCAACCAGGAAAGAAGTCTTGCCTTTTACGATTGGTCCTTCCACTGCTAACCTGGCAGATATAAGGCCAAACCCACCACTTAGCGCAAAGTCCTCTACACTTCCCTCCCGCTGCCTCACATCCAGCACAGATGAAATGCGCCCGCCATACTGTGCCGGTATCCCACCACGGTAAAGTGTCACATCCTCTACTGCATCCGGGTTAAACACAGAGAAGAATCCAAACAAGTGAGAGGTGTTGAAGATGGGCGCATTATCCAGTAGCACCAGGTTCTGATCTATACTTCCGCCCCGTACATTGAAGCCCGTGGCTGCTTCACCCACAGAACTAACACCAGGAAGCAGCTTAATACTTTTCACCACATCCACCTCCCCTAAAAAGGCAGGTACTGTTTTGATTGTATTTATACTTAGGCTTGCCATGCCGCTTTGCACACTTCTGATGTTATCGTGCGCAGGCTTTTGCCCCACTACGCCCACCTCCGATAGCTGGTACGCAGCACGCACGAGTTGCACATTCAGCGTAACATTCCCACTCCCGCTAAACCTGATAGTTGCCTTCTCAAAACCTAAAGAAGTTATTGTGAGTGTGTTGTCTCCGGCTGGCACAGATAGCTTGAAGAAACCGTTTTGGTCTGTAGAGGTGCCTGTGTTGCCTCTTGCTGCTTGCACAGCGGCTCCAACAACAGCTTCTCCCGTCTGGCTATCGCGCACAGTGCCACTTACAGTAGCTTCTCTACTTTGAGCAGGCAAAGCCACTACTAACTCAGGCATATTTGCTGCAGTAGTGGCAGCGTCACTAGCATAGGACGACAAGGGCTCACAAAGCACAGTGAAAGCAAGTGTAAGTTTGAGCACAAGCAGCCCCATATAGGTCGTTTTTACCTGTTAAACTTCGTGTTCTGAAATAGAAAAAAGGTAAGAGGTATTCTGGAACTAGTTCAAAAGGACTTTATAGTAAGAGAGACAGTTGCACTGTCTCTCTTACTAATAGATATCACATGCCTAAGATGCTGCTTATTCAAATCCGGTACTTCTGTGGCCGTACACGTGGTAGATTGTGCCAAAAGGTTCTTCGTCATCACTAAATGATACCCTGAAGTAGATACTGTCTCGCATGATGTTATTTACCTCCACAGCATTTAGAAATACTTGCCCATCCGTAACGGTAACCTGTGAGTTGTAGGACATATTCTCCAGGTTCTCTCCTCCAAATGTCAGGTTGTTGATGTTGATAGGAGTTCTAACCTTAAAATCCCAGAAGTGGCCTTCGTCGTCTATCCATACTTCGGTAGGCACATTCGCAGCCGTGTTATAAATCAACACTTCTGTATGCTCCACCAAAGGCTCAAACTGACCAGGGGCTGTTTCTATGCTGAAGGTTACAGACCAGTCGCCTGAGATGGGGTACGTGGCAGTATATGCAATCTCCTCTTCATCATCGTCATCGCAGGAGGTTAAAAATCCAAGAGACAAGAACAAGGTCAGTAGTAAAGTATATTTCAGTTTCATATGCTTCTTATATTAGAATTGAATTGAACATTTTGACTATTGCCGTTCCCATTGTCTGCGATTGTCTACTATACCATAGTTTGGCAATGTAACCAGTAGTACTAATACTCCTCCATCGAGAGTACCAGTACCTTCTACCGGCCCAAAACCACTCAGTGCTGAACCAGGCAACGTGATGTCAGTACCATTGGTCGTGATAAGGTAAGAAGGTATAAGGCTAGGACCCCAAACATTTGACATGCGGTAGAAACCTGGTGCTAGTTTGGTAACAGTTGCTGTTACACCACTTCTAACATAGGAGCCAGAAATATTTACCCCTTCCTGCTCAGGCTCAGGCAGCACAGCCACTGTACGGGTAACAGATCCTGAGAAATTGTCAGAGTTAGTGGCACTGTAGGTGATATCATACACACCTGGCGTGCTGGTATCTACCTCCCCTGAGGTTGTAACAGGTATTTCCTGGCCTCCTTCTGTAGCTATTACACCGGGCTCGTTATATGTTTCTCCCTGTACTACAGACATGTACCTGTCTCCAGTCATTTCAAACTCAGGATAGGTGGTTACAAAGGAAATGTTAGCCGTTTCATCATCTTTCTCGCAACCAAGCAAAAAGATCGAAGCTAAGGACAGCAAGACTGTAATGAAGGTTCTATTTTCAGTTTTCATCTTTCAATAATTAAAAGTTTTACATTAGTCCTTCACATCCCACCATACAGGCACACTGATTTCTACTAACCCCGGATAGTTCTGATTTCGGATGGCCTCAGTGTTAGGATACACCAGGCGTTTTGGAATAAGGTCAGTACCAAGAGTAGAAGCAGCTGAGGGCTCAATAAAGCTCGGATAGCCTGTTCGTCTCACCTCAGTCCAGGCTTCAAAGCCTTGCACACCGTTAAAGGACAACCATTTTTGGGTAATGATTTGTTCTACCTGCTCTTCTACAGAACCACCTGTAGGATAAGCAACTGCTTCTTGTTGTAGCAGTTGGTCTACCTGCGACACATCTTCCCCTAGGTAGTCAAAAGAGGCTCTAATACCCTGTGCATAGAGCTCGCTGGCATCGCCGCCTGCGGCACCTGTCCAACCTCTTGCTACTGCCTCGGCCTGTAAGAAGTAGCTTTCGGCTGCTGAAATAAAAGGCACTGCTGTGGCAGGACTTGCAACTGCAGGACCTGGCTTCGATACGGTGTTTGATTGGTTACCGGTTCTTTCAGGGGTACATTCTACCCCTTGATCTACACCTACAAAGCTACCTGCGTTGGGGCCTGTTTGTGCCGGAGCATAAAATTGATCTATGCGTGGATCACCAGTCTCTTGCAGATAATTCAGAGCTGTGTTGCTCGCTACCACGTCTACCCCACCTCTAAACACCACCTGTGTCTGGTAGAATGGGTTACGGTTCTGTGTCTGGTCTGCAAACTCCACATCGCCTGTTTCACCCATTTGCAGGAACTGGGCACCACTTGCATACATCTCCTGAATGCCACTCTGAGCTACCTCTGGCCTAACATATGCCTGGCGAAGGTAAATCCTGAGCTTAAGTGTATTGGCAAACCTGCGCCACAGATCCAAGTCTCCTCCATAAACCAGGTCAGAAGCTCCAATATCGGTACTGCCGCCTTCATCTATTAAAGCCAGCGCTGTATTCAATTGATCTATCAGGCCATCATAAATTTCCTCCTGCGGTTGGTATTCTGGATTGGCGTTTTCCAGGCCGGCCAGAGAAGCAGTATAAGGCACATCACCCCAGGCATCTGTAATCACCTGCATCGTGTATACCTGCATTATTTCACCAATTGCCTGAGCTCCAAGATCTCCTTCTTCCGCTGCCTGCTGAGATACAAACAGGAAGTCGTTTAACGCGCCAGCATATAACTCGCCCCAAACCCGTGCATCATAGTCGGATGAGGTAATTTGGTAGAGTTCCAGGTCGCAGTATTGGTTAGCGGCTCCAGCTTGGGTCCAGTGTTGGGCAAAGAAGTTACCCATAAACTGGAACTGGTTTCCCAGCACGTAAGCTAGTTCCCCCTGCCCCGCCGGAAGTGTCAGCTCAGGCGTGGAGGTTGGAGGGTTGTTGGGGTCAACGTTAATATCGAGGTAGTCTTCGCAAGCTGTAGAGCCGAGAGAGAAGGCAAGTAGTACAGCAAGAGCTTTTATATATGTTCTTTTCATGGTTTTCTCGTCTTCGGTTTCTAGAAAGTAACTCTTAGGTTGGCACCCCAGGAGCGGGTGCTAGGGTAGCTGCTGAACTCATAGCCCTGAAGGTTGCCATTACCGAAACTATTCACTTCCGGATCTATATAAGTATTCTCATCCGGCGTCCACAGTATCAGGTTTCGACCAGAGAGGCCAACCTCAATGTTGCCAAAGAAGGTTCGCTCTACTAAAGAGGCTGGCAGCCTGTAAGAAACACTAACTTCTCTCAGCTTGGTAAAAGAGGCATCTATTATGTTGGTACCCTCAGGCAAGTTGCCCCAGTATTCGTACAGGTTAGTATTGGTAAGAGGAGTAGTATTTTCTACATACTCATCGCTTGTACCTACCTGCACTACAGAGTTCGGAATAATGTAGGGCTGGCGATCGTTGAAGAGCGTTTCAGGGGCAGTACCGGCAAAACGCTGTGTACCCCTTGTTCTGGAGTAGAGTTTGCCACCCTGCCTTGTATCAAACACAATTGACATACGTAGCCCTTTGTACCGGAAGGTATTCACTAAGCCGCCCTGCCAGTCTGGCTGTATACTACCCTGGTAAGTCTGTTCAGTAGAAAGGCGTGGACGACCAGTAGAAGCGTTCACCACGATACGACCTTGTGGGTCGCGCAGGTAATCTTCTGCCAGGAAGGTTCCATATGGCCTACCTTCTGAGATGACCAATGCCGCTGATGACAAACCACCTAATGAAATCTCATTATCACCAGCCACATCCTCTACCATGTTCTCATTCTTAGTAAAGTTCACACTAATGTCCCAGCTGAAGTCGTTTGTTTCTATTGGCACACCGCCTACCAATAGCTCAATACCTTCGTTTCTGATGGTGGCTGCATTCAGGAAGGCAGACCCGAAGCCAGTCGCAAAAGAGAGCGGCACGTTGATAATCTGGTCTGTTGACTTAGAGTTGTAATAAGCTGCGTCCAGGCGCAAACGCTCATTAAAGAATCGCATATCAGCACCTACCTCCCAGGAGCTAGTATTTTCTGGCGCCAGGTTAGCGTTGCCAATTACGTTGCTTACCTCAAAGCCTGGCAAACCTGCAAAAGGGAAGTTCAAATCCGTACCCGCAAAGCCATCGCTAATGTTACCTGACACAAACACAGAACGTGTGCTGTATGGCAATGCATCGTTACCTACGTTAGCGTAGTTAGCTCTGAATTTGGCGAAGTTGATAGGAGTGTTTTCTGCCAAGCCAAAAGCCTCTGCGGCATCAAAGGCAACGTTAACAGATGGGTAAAAGAAGCTGTTATCCCCTATAGGCAGCGTAGATGACCAGTCGTTACGTCCAGTGACCTCTAACCATAGAAAGTTTCTAAAGCCAACCTTAGCCGAACCGTATACACCTACCAGCCTTCTCTTATCGCGGAAGCTTGTAGTAAGCGGTGTACCAATGATGTTGCTTAGTGAGCGGAACTCATTATTAGCTAAGGCGTCGGCGGTGGCAGTAAGGTCGTCGTTTTCTCTTTGGTTGATGTTGTTACCAAGTAACACATCCAGCGTCAGCACTTCAGACAGGTCTCTGTTATAAGAGACAATGAGGTCTGAATTTATTTCCCTGTAGTAGATCTGCCGCTCAGAATACATACCATTGTCGTTGTTAGAGGCATTTTGTCCTTCCACATTCCGAATAGCCATAAACTGTTTGCGCCGATCTGTGTAAAAGTCTGTACCGATGCGGTAAGTTACATTGAGCCCCTCCATAATGTCATAGCCCAGGGTAATGTTACCAAACAGACGGTCAACATCATTCTCGTACGTCTGATTTCGGAGTGACCAATAAGGATTTATAGTATAAGGTGAGTAGAAGCCAGCCTCATCGTTGAAAGGGTTATCCAAATCCTCTAGCTCTCGCACCGGAATATCACGCGGCGTTTGGATGATCTGGTTGAATACAGAGTTACCTTGTCCTGTTAAGGCAAAGTCGCCGCCCGACTTAGTATAAGTCATGGACACTGTAGAATTAAACTTGTTCACCAGCTTGGTTGTACCCTTTATAGCAAGCGAATTGCGGCTGTACTCAGTGGTAGGCACAACGCCTTCCTGCTGCGTATTGGAGTAAGACGCGTAATAGGTAGCATTTTCGGCCGCACCAGACAGCGATACAGTATTTGTCCAGTTATAACCATAGTCGAAGAACTCCTTAATATTGTCTTCCAGGGCAACATAAGGCTTCACGCGCTGCTGATTGTCTATTATCTGGCCCCATGGCAACACTTCACCAGTAAATATTGGTCCCCAGCTAGTGTTCTCCAGCAAGTCTGGTTCTCCAAAAAAACCCTGGCCGTAGCGGTTCTGCAGCTCTGGGTAGCGCAGAATGTCTTCAACCGTATAAGAGGTTAGATAAGTAATTTCAGCCTTCTTGGTAGCTCCTTTACCTGACTTAGTGGTGATCATGATAACCCCGTTGGCAGCACGAGCACCATAAAGAGCTGCCGCCGCTGGGCCTTTCAAGATGTTGATAGACTCTATATCGTCAGGGTTGATGTCGTTGGCACGGTTACCCACGTCCACCCCGGCGTTCAGGTTATCCCCGGTTCCGCTGCTGCTGTTGTCTACCGGAATACCATCTATCACAAATAATGCTTGGTTGCTTTGCGAGATGGACTTTGCACCCCGGATAACCACACGGGTTGAGGAACCTGGACCACCACCCTGGCTTTGGATGTTTACGCCGGCAACTTTACCTTGAAGCGCATTGGCAACGCTACGCTCGCGACCCTGTGTAATCTGTTCTGATCCCACCTGCTGAGTGGCATAGCCGAGGGTTCTTTCTTCCTCCTCACGGCCCAATGCGGTTACTACTACTTCCTGTAGTTGCTCTGCATCAAAGCCCAAGGCCACATCTATAGTTGAGGCGTTTCCTACTGCTCTCTGCACCTCGGCATAACCAAGGAACCGAAACACCAGTGTGTTTGAGTTTGCGGGCACATTGATAGTATACTCACCATTAGCACCAGTTGTAGTGCCAACGGTAGTTCCCCGTACAATTACTGCCACACCAGGTAAAGGCTGTCCAGTCTCCTGGTCTGTTACCCGGCCCGATACTGTTCTGGCTCCTTGTGAATAACCTAACACTGGCAAGAGCAGCGCCAGCATCAGGCTAAGTAGTAGAACCTTTTTCATAAGCACGTTATTAGCTGTTAAACAAAATGTTATAGCTTAATATTACGTGCTTAAACCCCTGTCACTCTATGCAAATAATACAATTTTACAATAAATCACTACCAACACGCAGAAAACCGATGTTAACACACAGAATTCTTTAGCCAACAGAAAATCGTAATATTCATAATGTTTATATTATACACCTATCACTTCAGGAACACCTCCCGTAAACATAACTATCAATTCAATAGCTATATAGTTCAATATTTCAGCGTTTAAACATATCGTAATCGCTTAAAACCTAGTGTGAGGAGCGAAGTTATGAGGCACAATTTTACTCTTATACTTTTGGTAACATTAGCTGTGTGGCGGCAGCCAGTACAAGCTCAACAACTGTGCAACTTTGGAGTACGTGCCGCAGGTATAGCAAATACTTCTGTTACACTGCCGGATGTGTGGGCTTTGGGTAACAGCACAGCGGGCATAGCCAGGCTAGAGCACCCTACTGCGGGAGTGTATGCGGAGAACAGATTCGGAGAGGCTGCCTTTACTACTGTAGCTTTAAAGTTTGTGTACCCAACACAGAATTATGGCACCTATGGTCTGAGCCTGAGCAGGTTCGGGGATGCCCTTTTTAGCCAGCAGCACGCAGGACTAGGAGTAGCTCCTAAGCTAGGGCAGTTTAGCTTAGGAGCCAAGGCAGATGTATGGCAAGTTTCTGTGCAGGAGTATGGGAGCCAGAAGGCTGTGGCACTTTCAGCAGGAGTACAGGGCGAGGTTATTCCTGACTTATACTTTGGCGCGTTTGCATTTAACCTTAATCAGGCCCAGCTAGCCTCCTTCGAAGATGAAAGCAGGTTTGTCTCCCCCCTTCAAAGCTATTGATAGCTGCCGAAACAGAGAAAAACATAGATTATGATGCCGACTTTAAGGCTGGAGCCGAATATGCATTGTTAGCTAACAAATTTATACTTCGCTCAGGCTTTAGCACCTTAACCAGCAGCCTTACATTTGGGGCAGGCTTTAGGGAAGTGGATTATGCCTTCGGGTCTACTACACCCACAGGCAACAGCCATCACCTCTCCCTAGCTTATGCCTTTGGGAATTTACAGCCGCGGAAGTAAAAGCTCTGCTGTTGCCCTGCCAGAGACGCGCTTGATGAATGGCTCAACACGTAAGCCCCTGCACCACCAGCGACAACAACAGACCAGCCAAAAGAAAGCCAACGGCCTCCGGTTGTTTTACTGATGTAGGCAAAGAACGTAGTGGTAACAAGTATAGCCGAAAGGGCTCCATATGATAGGTTTTGTTCAACCTTGAAGTGTGATTTAAGTATGAAAATATCTACAAGAAGATATCTTACCTGATTGTGTGGTACGAAGGTTTCTCCTGACTTGGTGCGTATTACTATGTGTGCTGCCCTTGCAGGCGCAGGACTATCCCCGCCAGAATATTGACCTTGATCTACTTGTGCAGGAGCTTTTTGCTGAGCAGGATGATGAGAGCATTAGCTATGAAGATTTTTACGAAACAGGCGACACTTCCTGTGAAAGCGGCATCCAGCAAGATAACATTACTTTTCACAGCATTGGGTTGGTTCTTGCAAAGGAGCGCATGAGGCTTTCACTTCAGCTCCCAACAGCTGCCCATCATGGCCCAGCTCCAGATGACAGCACTCCAGGAACAGCTGCTTTAGTTTTTCCCGCCCTCGCTGTACCCTTGATTTGGCCCCTGAGTAAGAGATATTCAGCCTCTCAGCTATTTCCTTCTGACTTACCCCTTCTAGCTCACTCAATCGTAAAGCTTCGGCATACTCTGCAGGCAACAGGTTAATCAGTGGTTCTACCAGTGCCTCTACCTCCTGCCTGTTTCGCTCTGTTAGTTCATCAGCCTCGGCCAGGTCGGCTTCAGGACTTAAGCTTTCTCTACGGGCACTTTCCCTGAAAAAGTCATACACTGTGTTGCGCGTGATCTGATACAGCCAAGCCTTTAGGTTGTGCACTCCTTGTAGTTGCTCACAATTTTTGTAGAGCTTCAGGTAAAGCTGTTGCAATATGTCATCCGCTGTTTCTTTATCCTGCACCCGCTTCATTATAAAGCCTCGAAGCTGTGCTTCATAATCCAGAAAAGCAGGTGCCACAGCAGCACAGCTGTCTTTAACTAAACCGTTGTCTTTATTAATGCAGCAATTATCCATAGCGCGTTTTTTTAGAAGTAAATATAGGTCAGCAGCAGGTAAGTTGTATACCTGCTGCTGACACCTTTCTTTCACTGGTTCTATTCTGTACTAAATGGCACTGGCGGTTTACAGACAGCATGCTGTGGCTGGCTCTCCATATACTGTAGACTCCCCGAAAGTATAAAATGCCTCCCAGTCTACTCCCTGTGGGTCTGTTATCCAGGACTTCTCTGACTTTGCATAGCAACAGGTACATTTACCTTCCTCCCGGATAGTACCTTTGGCTTCTTTCAGACGGCCGTATACTTCCTTCAACTCTTCTTCGCTTTCGCTCTGTATCCCTAAGTGCTCTATACCGGCATTTTCGGGGTGCAGCGAAATAGCAAAGTTAACCCGCGGATCCTCGAGCATCCACTTGGCATAATCATCCTTAAGTACGGTTGGCTCTGCACCAAACAGTGCTGTATAAAAAGCAGTAGATTCCTGCAGGTTTGTTACTCTTACATTTACGTGAAATCTTTTCATGGCTCTATCTTTTAAGTGTTTTTAGTTCTGATTACACCTTGATGACGGAGCGACTATTAAAAAGACGCAGCTCTTTGAAAAAATTTACAAAGAGCTGCGTTACAGTAAATCTAGCTGTTTACCCAGACATAGCCAGGCAGCAACCTTACTGCACATTCTTCACAAACACGATTTGCTCTGAATCTGATTTAATGATGCTGTTGTAGAATTCTATTAGTTGCGCGTACGTCTCTGGAGCAAAACGGCCTTTGTTCATTTTCATGCGCCGCATGTACGTTACATGCTGGCCATCTACTTTTACAGAGGCTGAGTATTCGCCAAAAACAGACTTGTGCTGCACCGCACCCGGCAAATACTCTACTGAGTATCCGGCCGGCATTTCTATCTCTACTGTGTCCACATCCAGGTAAGCCATCACGCGCACCACCTCAGTCAGGCGTTTCTCACTTTGGTTAGGTACATGACTCCATCTGCTCATCAGGTTTGGAGTAAGGAACATGCGCTTGCCACTTAGTGTAGCACATTGCCGCAGGCTTAGTTCCAGGCTTTCTGTTACGCTTGGCAGACGGTCTTTTTGTTGTGTAAAGCTATACTTGCTGATCTCAAAAGGAGGAGCCGTTGTATTCTCATAGAGCCACTTGCGCTGGTCTTCTGGCTTTTTGCTGTTCATAACCTGGTCGCGTGTTTCCTGCTGAATGCCTGTGTAGCGGGTGCTAACTGTGGCCAGTCCACTGCCTTTTTCATCCAGCTTTACTTTTATACTTCTGTTCTGCTGGTTATCAGTTGCTTCGTAGGAAGTTGTTTTTACCAGCTTGCCTCCTTCTGGGGTAATAAGCAAAGCATGACGATCTCCCGTAAAGCTGCCATTGTAACCTGCCGCCTCAGTTTGGCTGGTGCACTCCAGCCACAGGGTATCCTGAGGCATCGGCACGCAAAGTATAACATGGTTAAACTGGCTGCTCGGGAATTCAGTCTTAATGTCTGGTGTACCTTCTCCGGCATTTATCAGGGCGTAGTAAGACTCAACTCCTACGGCCTCCAACATGGCCTGCGTATAGTTGGACAAGGCTTTACAGTCGCCATAGCCCTTGCTGTCTACAAAGCTCGCCTCAAAAGGCTGCCAGCTACCAATGCCCAACTGGATAGACACATAACGTGTCTTACCCTGCATGTAGTCATATACCAATCGTACCTTCTCTTCTGTGGTTTTGGCATTAGCAGTTAGCTGTTTTAGCTTAGCCACAGTTTCTGCAGGCAGCTTGTTACGGTCTTTATTCAGTTTGTTAATCCAGAGGCCAAAGTCTTTCCATGTTTCCATGCTACCCTTGTAGCCATCCACCTCAAACTCGTTAGGAGCAGTTAGTACCATTGGCACCAGCTCTCTAAAGCTCGGGCCGTATGGCTCGCGTGTTACCGGCTTTAGATTACTCACCTCCCACTGGTACACCTCGTGTGTGGCGTTGCTACTGATTTGCGCCTTCCTGGGCACGTTACTTTCAAGATACCGAAGCTTTGAGCCTAACGGCACCTGCACCTGCAGGCTTGCCTTCTCCACCGAAAGGCTTTCCTCGCTCTGCGGGTACCAGCGCGGATAGAACATCGTATTCGACTGTGTTACCTCGTACTCAAACTCTACTGTGTAAGGGTAAACATTGTAGTCTAGGCTGGCAATCTTAACGCGGCTGTCCTCATACACGGAGATGCTGCTGATTGCACTCACGTCCTTAATATCGCTGCTCTTGAGCTTCTTTATTTTTTTACCAAACCGGTCATAGGAGGTGCCGTTGATGCTGGTTACCTTACTCATCTTATTGTTGTAAGGCACATAGAGCGTGGCATGGTCATCCCCGTTTTCATTTAGGATGGTGATGGTAGTCTTAAAACGCGTGGTACCGCTGTTGATGGAGTTGACGATAAATGTCGTTTCCTCGCTGCGAATAACTGCATTAGCTCCTTTGCTTAGTTCCCCTAAAGAGACCTCACCTGCAGCAACCAGCTGCGGAGCCAGCAATAGCCAGCTCAACAGTCCACAGAGCCATTTATACTTCCTGTTTATACTTAGCATAACCGATCATCAATAAAACTTGTGAGAAAGCTGACAGACAAACTGCTGATGTAGCACAATGCCACAGCTGCGCTTACCTGCCAGCTATACTTTTACTTAATTAGCTGCTACTTTTTTTAACACTATCTGCTCGGCATGCTTTGCTATGATCTGGTTGTAAAACTCCTTCAGGAAAGCATACTCAGGTGCGTAGAAAACGGGCTTGTTAATGTTCACCTTGCTCATGACCTGTAGTGTATTGCCTTGCTGTTGTACCATGTACATAAAGCGGCCACCGTTTTCAGGAAGGTTTACAGCCACACTTTTCGGAGCCTCCTCAATTTCGTAGCCTTCCGGTATGGTAAAGTTGCAGATGTAGGTTTCATCTATCGGAGTGCCAAAGTCTACTGGGTACAGACGCTCAGTTAGCTTAAATGGATTCTCCTTTTCACCACGACCTAGCATTGGGTTCAGGTAAATGATATCATTGGAACGACCGCTGCCACTCACGCTGATGTTGTAAGTTATATCTAAAGGAGTATTAAGGTCGTTCAGGTTCTTTACCTCAGGCTTAGTGAGCCTAAAGTCTCCTACCTCCTTTGCCAAACGCTCTGTATACTTGCTCTCGCCTTCTTCCAGAATAGTTCTGCGCAGGCTAATAGCTCCGTATCCTCCAGCTGACTCACGACCTGTACCTACAATTTCGCCTTGGCTATTCATTGTAAGGTTAGCGCTGAAAAGCTTTGTGTAGTTTACTTTTGGTGCCAGACTTACCCAACGATATTCTCCTTTCTTGATCAGGCGGCCCTCTCCGTTCAGGCAGCGACCTGGCAACGTTCCTATAGGAACCAACGGGTCAGTGGCATCCAAGAGGTATTCACTATCACCAAGTTTTACCGAGGCAATCACATAGTTAAACTTCGTTACCATAGGTGCCATGGATGTATTGATACGACCATTGTCGCGCGTACTTACTATTACAGGTGCGGCATCGAAACCTGCTTCTAAAAGCATAGATGTTAACAGCAGGTTGATGTCTCCTGCGTTGCCGGCACGCTGCTCCCATGCCTTACGGATGGTGCTGCTCGCATACATCCCGTTCTTGCCGTTCCACTTCATGCGATTTTTAACCAAATTAAAAATGGCGGCTAACTGCTCCTGCTGGTCTTTATGCTTGCCCTGAATTGCAGCCAATTCGTTCTTAAAGAAGTTACTGCGGTTCAGCTGTACTCCAAACTTGTCTTCTGTCAGCAGGTCGCTTGTTACCTTCTCCCAATCGCCAGTCATGGTGCGGGGAGCTTGACCTGGAAACTGCACGCGCTGCAGCTCAAACTCTATTTTAGACTGATAATCGCGTAGGCTAGTGATATACTTTTCCTCTTTCAGAGCTGGCACGTCCTTCATGACCCAAACATAGGAGTTGTTCTGCATGTCTGGAGAGGCAGAGGCAGAACCGGAGGCTGCCTCTTTTTGGTTCTCGCTTTTATACAGTGCCTGGTAGCCCTGCATCTGAAACTTATAGTCGAAATATTCAGGTATGCGGGCACGGTACTCACTCCATACTACTGGAATGCTGTGCTGAAACTCCCAATCGCGAAGGGTGTAAATAAAGTCAGATGTAACAGTGTAGCTTATGTCTATTACAGAGCCCTCCTTTACGTTAGGCATTGTAAACTTTTTGGCAAACCAATACTCAGACGTTTGCTCCTCAAAAACACTATTATTTTCCAGCTTGTCTCGCTGCACCTTGTTGTCATCCAGATTAAAAGTATAACCTTTGATTGATGACACACGCTCTTTGCCTGACCCTCGCTGGTAAAACGGTACTACCACATCAGCCCAATCGTAACCTGATTTTTTAAAGATCTTGATGCGTATCTGTCGCTCAAATACAACCTTTAGCTCTCCCATATACTCAAACCGGGAAAAGCCATAGTCGGATAGTATAACGGCGGCGGCAGAGGTGTCTTTATCATACACGCTCATTCTAAGTTCTTCGTCGGACACTTTCCCGAACTTGACAGCCTGCGCCTTTGCATACTGTGTAAACCCTGCCAGCATTACAGCCAGCACGAATAGTTTGGTAAAATTTGCTTTCATAGGCAATTGTTGAGATTGAATAACTGTTTTGTCTATTGTAATTATAACAAGCTTACTTGCACTTATAAAGTAAACTATATTTCACTATATAGATCAAATATTATTCAATAAATAACAACAATTTCCACCTAGGTTCTTATAGTGATAACATATGCAGTACTACACTTATTTAGCTAACATCATTGATTATATACTGTATTGTGCTATTTAACCTACAAATGCATTACCTATAAATAAACCTATCTTTCTTTTAGCTGGGACTCATTTTTGCACTGCCTCTGCGGGCATCAGCTGTTTTGAACTTGAGAAAGGTGCAGAAATCAGCAAGTTTTGTGGTAGATGCTTGGAAGAAGCTAATGATGCTGTTGAAGAAGCTGCCTTTATGCTTCAACTCTATGTTTAGTAGAAGTAGTATTCGAAACAGCTGTCAGGGAAATGCTGCTATGGAAGGAGGGAACTGAAAGGAGAAGAAGCGTTAGTGTAACAAAAAAGCAGAGCGGCAGCCAGGGTGAATGGAAGCTGCCGCTCTGCCTTGTGTTACAGATACTGTGTGAAGTTCTTTTTGTCTGACCAAAATTCCCGGCAGGCTTCACGCTGCTCTTCTATAAATTTGGAATTCTTTTTCAGGTCTTTCCAGTTGCCATAGCCTAGGCGTTCGCACATTCTAAAGAAGCTGTCGCCTTGGTTCTTTTGCCCTTTTACCTGAACGAGCGAGCTCAAGAGCGGGCGACCTTCTCGGTATTCTCTCTCCGAGATCTCGTCAATCACCTCTGCTAGCATAGACTTTTCGTGTGGGTTTTCCAGATTGAGTCCTAGCTCGGCTTCGTAGATGAGGTTCTGAAAAGACATCAGATGTGCTCTACCGCGAGCTACTTGAATGAGTTTCTTTCGTACGCGTGAATTCATGTGTGCAAAATATAGGGGTTATACAGCCCATACGCTGAACTGGGGAAATGGCTCAGAGTTTGCCGCTGCACTACTTGTAAAATGATATATATACCTATAAACGTATAGAAACGAAAAAAGGTTGCATATCAAGTACAATTCGCGCCTTGACTAAATCCAATAATAGACTAACGCCGCTGGCAACTAATTATTTTAATTGCCGGGGCTGTTTTTCAGAAAGATACTTCCAATAACGTTTGGGAATGTGCCGCAGGTGCAGCTTGGGATTTTTGCGCTCGGGAATGTTGACGTTGTCAAAGTAAACTTGCCATAGTTGCTGGTACTTATCTTCCTCCTCGTGCATTGTCTCCGCTGCAGGTGAAACCCGGCGCTGGTTTACTGGCAATTCCAGATGTACCAGGGATACCTGATGTAGGTCATAAAATGCGCCATAGCGGCGCAAGGTATCATAAATTGCCCAACGTTGATCGGCATAACGCTTTTCGAAGTGGTGCACAATGAGCGGCAGCACATTAAAGTCTGGAGAAATGGTAGCAAAGTATAGCTCATCGGCCGTTTTCTGAAACCGAACAAATGCCTCCATACGATGTTTCTCACGGTGAACCTGCTTTGCTGCCTGCGTTACCTGTAACACACAGGGTGCAGCGTAATTTCCTTCTACATTCTCTGCAGAACTGAAAACGAGCTTAATGTAATCGAAAATAACTTGCTCAAACCCCGGCTGCTCCCATAAATAGGTATGATAGAGCGCCTGTTGCGCCCCTACACTTAGTTTCTTCTGAAGCCCTTGCCACACACGGTTCGCTTTTTCCTCATCTGTTAAAACAGGTATAGTCTGGCCAAACATACTTGGCTGTGCCAGGTGCTCCTGCTCTATACTGGTGGGCCAGGCTTTACGTTCGAAGGCCTCAAAAACCACCGTCAGAAGTCCTTCGAAAGAGCCGTCATAGGTATAGAGATGCATACTATATCAGAGAGTATAAGCTGTGTTACTTGCTCCCCTTGCGGTTCTTCTCTGCTGCTTCGGCTTTCATGCGCGCCGACAGGTTTTGCAGCTGCGGCACCAGCATGTTTAGTTTGCAGTATAAAGACACGCGGGCTACTTTCTGGTTGTTTCTCATTACTAATACTTTTTTAGGTTGGATTAATTTGGAAGTATAACTTGGTTTAGATGATTTCCTTTTTCTTTCTATCATGCTTCTTCCTCCCCTTCTTTCCTTATCCCACCTGCCGAAACAGGTCAAGCTGCTGTGTGAGCAAAGCACTGCGAACAGAGCCCTCACCAAATAATATTTTCCTGCGAATTAACTCCGAATCAAAATCCTGCCGCTGCAGGCTCTTTGTTTGGCAGGTGATAAAATACTTTGCACGTTTTAGTACTACACCCATCTGGCGCAAGTGCTCAAAGTTCAAAGACGTAAATCTTCTGGCCGATACAATTTTCTGAGCACTTTTTACCCCAATGCCTGGCACGCGCAGTATCATTTCATAATCGGCAGTATTTAGCTCTACCGGAAATATGTGCCTGTTGCGCAAGGCCCAGCCAAGCTTGGGGTCTATCTCCAGATCAAGGTGCGGGTGCTGCTCGTCTACTATCTCTTTTGCATCGAAGCCATAAAAGCGCATCAGCCAATCGGCCTGATAAATGCGGTTTTCACGGATAATAGGTGGTGCAGCAATAATAGGCAGACGCTCATCGCTGCTGATCGGCACATATCCTGAATAATACACTCGCTTAAGGCTATAGTCCTGATAAAGCTGGTTGGAGAGTTGCAAAATCTGGTGATCGTTCTCAGCTGAGGCACCTACTATCAGTTGCGTGCTCTGCCCTGCCGGTGCAAAGTCTGGAGCAGACTTAAAGAGTTTCTTCTCTTCCTTAGCCTGCACTAACTGCCGCTTAATACTACTCATTGGGTCCAGTACCTCTTTGTAGTTCTTCTCAGGTGCCAGCTGTTGCAGGCTCATCTCTGATGGCAGCTCAATATTAACACTTAACCTATCGGCATACAGGCCTGCTTCTTTTATCAGCTCCTCGCTGGCTCCCGGTATAGCCTTAAGATGGATATACCCATTAAACTTATGCTCCTGGCGCAGTTTCTTTGCTACTCGTACCAACCGCTCCATAGTATAGTCAGCGTTCTTGAAAATACCTGAACTCAGGAAAAGCCCTTCGATGTAATTGCGCCGGTAGAAGTTGATCGTGAGGTCTACCACCTCCTGCACAGTAAAGGCTGCACGCTTTACATCATTGCTCCTTCTGGTTACACAATAGGCACAGTCATAAATGCAGTGGTTAGTCAACAGAATCTTCAACAGCGAAACGCAGCGGCCGTCTTCTGTGTAGCTGTGGCAGATGCCCATCCCCTCAGCGTTACCCAATCCTTTGTTCTCGTTTTTGCGTTTTCCACCGCTTGAAGAGCATGAAACATCGTATTTGGCAGCATCTGCTAAAATACTTAGTTTATCTATCAACTTGCTTTCCATTATGCTGGCCCCCTGTACGTTTAATGCCTTAAAGATACAACCTCAATTTTAGCAAAGCCAACATATTTAGCATTTTTTTATCCACATGTTTGTCTATAGCTGTTAATAAACTAATGAAATTAGCAACAGCCATAATCATCAGCTTTGGCTTAGCCTTTACAGGCTCTATTGCTATTTTTATGGTTTGAACTAGCCATAACTGCTTGTAGAAGCGTTATATTAGGAGGCTAAACAGAAGCCTGTTTTCTGCGCTATTATACCTATGCCTTACTTGCACCCTAAAAGAACACGACTGCCGCTGGCATGCCTGCTGTGCATGCTGCTGCTTTGCGTGGGTGTTTGCCAGGCACAGGTACAGCAGCCTGATTCCGTTCAGGCCGACACTGTACGCCAATCCCTCAACGACCGACTCATTCAGAACTTGAAGCAGATGTCGGAACGGAAAACCATTATGGGCAAACTGCTGAGAGCCCTGCTGGACTTTGACAGAAACGAAGAGGAAGTATATGGCATGGATGCGGAGCTGATCCGGAAGGAGTATGAGCAGCACAACTTTAAAGTTGTACGGCGTATCGATATACTGACCCTGGATCCTTTTGGCTACTCCATTAACGACACGTCCCGGGTACCAAGTAACTTCTTTGAGAAAGCAGGAAATTCGCTGCACGTGAGAACAGGAAGAGGACAGGTTCGAAACAAACTGCTCTTCCGAAAAATGGAGCCTCTCGAGCCTCTTGCCCTGATTGAATCCGAGCGTCTCTTGCGCCAGACCAGGTACATAATCGACGCGCGCATCATTGTGAATGAGGAAACCACAACCAATGATAGCGTGGATGTCTTTGTAATTACCAGAGACATCTTCAGTTTAGGCGGTTCTGGCTCTTACTCCCCCTCGTCTGGCAGAGGGCGTGTAACACTGCGCGAACTAAATTTTCTGGGGCAGGGCCATCAGATAGAAGGAAGCTACAGATTTAACCTAAACCGGCCACGCCCATGGGAAGTGGCCGGCTATTATACCGTTGAAAACATTGGCCGAAGCTACATCTCAGCCGATGTGGCTTATGTAGACAAGAATTATTATAAGGAGAAGAGTGTATTCCTGAGCCGCGACTTCTTCTCCTTGAACACCAAGTATGCTGGTGCTGTGGGTGCCAGTTGGATTGATGAACGCATCCTCTTACCTTCCGCTCCTGAAGATACTGCCGCCCGCTTTGGTAATGTAGGCTATGCCCAACAGGATGTTTGGCTGGGCCGTGCCATCAAGTTCAAAAGTTACAACCTGGGCTACGAAACACGCGGTAGAGTTATACTTGGCGCCCGCGTTATAAATACCAACTACACCACCATCCCTACTGAAAACTTCCAGAGCAATGCGCTTATACTGGGCAGCATGGGTTATAGCACACGAAAGTACTACAAAGACCGCTACATCTTCGGTTTCGGCAGAACTGAAGACATTCCGGTAGGAACGCTGTTCTCAGTAACGGGCGGCTACCAGGACGGCACAAAATGGGACCGACGGTACTTTGGCACTTCTCTCGCTTTTGCCAGGTACGGCACCAACTTCGGCTATCTGTATAGCAGGGTGGGTTATGGCAGCTTTCTCAGAGACGACCGCTGGGAACAGGGTGTGCTGGATGTAGAAGCTATGTACTTCACCAAACTCGCGGAATGGGGCAACTGGAAACTCCGTCACTACCTGCTTGGGCGCAGTACCTTGGGTATAAACCGTTACCCGGAAGAGCTGCTTTCCATCAACAATGAAAGTGGCGTAAGGGGCTTCCGCTCTGACCTGGTACGTGGCACGCGTCGCGCCTCTTTTAACTACGAGGCCAACCTTTATACCCCGCTTTCGCTATTGGGCTTTAGGTTAGCCACTTTCCTGTATGCAGACTTAGCTTGGCTCTCCACCGGAAATCAGAGTTCGCCCTTCAAAGAAAAGCCATACCGCAGCTACGGTATTGGGTTTAGGCTACGCAATGAGTTTTTATCATTCAGCACCATACAGGTTACCCTGGGCTATTACCCACAGTTGCCACCAAATAGCAGCATGCAGGGCTTCAGACTTTACGAGTCTTCAGCACCTTTCTATAACTTCCGACACTTCCAGTTCGACCGCCCTGGTGTAGCGGAATTCTACTAGCTCAGGCTCTGATAACAGCTATAATATCATTCCAGGCTCAGCACCACCGGACTTACCTCCTAGTAAGCACTGCAGCTGCTAAAGCACAAATGCGCAGCTCCTCACGTACGTTAATAACAAAAGCTTTTGCCCCTGTTCAGGCACCTCTAACTGCTTAATTACTATACTTATGGCAAAATATATAGGCGTTCCCTTTTTATCTATTGTTATAACTTTCAGGCTCGGTCGCTTTTTAGTAGATTTGTAAAGGGAGTGCTATCTCTGCACTTTTTTACTTCTAAGCATAATACATTCATGGTTGATTTAGGCAATTACAACGAGCTGGAAATAGCTCGTGAAGTGGACTTTGGCGTTTACCTTACTTCTGATGACGGAGATATTCTGTTACCTGGCAAGTACTTGCCAGAAGGCGCAAAAGTAGGTGACAAACTACGCGTTTTTGTGTACCGTGACTCTGAAGACCGCATCATTGCCACTACCCTGGAGCCATATGCTACTGTGGGTGAATTTGCCTGCCTTACCTGTACCGATGTAACTCCTTTTGGCGCTTTCCTGGACTGGGGGCTTGAGAAAGATCTACTGGTGCCACTTAACAACCAGAAGGACAAAATGCAGGTAGGGCGCAAGTACTGCGTATACATATACCTGGACGACTCCTCAGACCGTGTAGTGGCTACTACCAAACTGGGCAAG
Source organism: Pontibacter korlensis (assembly GCF_000973725.1). NCBI lineage: Bacteria > Pseudomonadati > Bacteroidota > Cytophagia > Cytophagales > Hymenobacteraceae > Pontibacter > Pontibacter korlensis. The sequence continues at coordinate 636,254 of NZ_CP009621.1, forward strand.
TACCTGTACAACCAAGACATCAAGCTGAACGAAGGCGACGAGGTACAACTGCTCGTGGCCGGTTTCACCGACATCGGGGTTAAGGTCATCATCAACAGCGAATACATGGGTATCCTCTACAAAAACGAGGTATTCCAGGACCTTCGCATCGGTGACAAGGCTACCGGTTATATTAAGCTCATCCGCCCGGACAACAAGATAGATGTAACGCTACGAAAGCCAGGTGTAAATCAGAAAGAGGAAAAGGACGAGGCAGCCGATAAGATTATGCGCCTGCTGCAGCAAGGCAGCGGTTGGCTTCCCCTCTCCGATGGCAGCACCCCTGAAGATATTTACCAGACGCTGGGCATGAGTAAAAAAACGTTTAAACGCGCCATTGGCGGCTTATATAAAGCTGGTAAGATAACTATTGAGCCAGACAGCATCAGGCTGAGGAAAAGCTAATACCTGCCCCTCCGCCGCACCCTTATTACACGCTACTATACAACACTGACGATCTCACTTTAAAACACCTCTCGCCCTGACAAGGCGAGGCTTTGACGTATGCTTACTAGACTTATACCTTTTGCGCTTGCATTTGGTCTGTGCATTGGAGGAGCACAGGCCAGCGGCCACAACGAAGACACCGAATCAGAGAAAAACAAACGCAGCAAAACCATGAAGGTGATGCGTACCCAGGCTGCGCCCGTACTAGACGGGCACCTGGAGCCGGAGGTATGGGAACAGGTTCAGCCTGCCCGCAACTTCTATCGCTACGATCCTCTCAATGGCAAGCCTTCTTCGCAACAAACGGAGGTGTATATGCTCTATGATGACGATGCTGTGTACATAGGGGCCATGCTACATGATACAGCACCTGACTCTGTGCTTACCCAATTGGGGCAGCGCGACTCCGGTGAAAATAACTCCGATATGTTTGGTGTGTACCTCGACACCTATAACGACAAGCAAAACGCTTTTGCTTTTCTTATATCTGCTGCTGGGGTGCAAACTGATATCAAGTATTCCCAGGGGAGTGAAGACTGGAACTGGGATGCTGTATGGGAAAGCAGCGTGCGCACCCATGAGGGCGGCTGGACTGTGGAGTTGCGCATTCCTTACGGAGCCATTCGTTTTCCAAAAGCAGAGGTGCAAACCTGGGGCGTTAACTACATGCGCGTCATCCGCCGCTCCCGCGAAAAATCATACTGGAGCCACGTCGACAACTCTGTAAGCGGCCTGATAAACCAGGCCGGCCGTGCAATAGGTATTGAAGGTGTACAATCGCCGGTTAGGCTGCAGTTTATGCCTTATGTATCAGGCTATGTGAACCACTTCGCGAACAAAAACGGTGAGTCTGATGCCAAAGACCTAACCCACTCCATTAATGGTGGCATGGATGTGAAGTATGGCATCAACGATGCATTTACCCTGGATGTAACACTGATACCTGATTTTGGCCAGACGCAGTCAGACAACCAGATATTGAACCTGGGGCCTTTTGAAGTAAAGTATAGCGAGAACCGCCAGTTCTTCACCGAAGGCACGGAGCTATTTAATAAAGCAGGACTTTTTTATTCACGCCGAATAGGAGCAAGACCTGTGGGCTATGGCAAAGTGAAAGAGCAGCTAGTTGAGGGTGAAGACATCATCAGCAACCCGGTGGAAACACAACTGCTTAACGCAGCTAAAGTATCCGGCAGAACGCGCCGTGGCTTAGGAATAGGTCTTTTCAACGCTTTCACCGGCAACACTTACGCCACTGTGCAGGACTCTACCACGGGCACGACCCGGGAGGTGCTTTCCGACCCATTTACGAACTATAACGTGTTTGTGCTGGATCAAACCCTGCCGCGCAACTCTTATGTTACCTTCACCAACACGAACGTTACCCGCGCCAGTGGCTTCTATGATGCCAACGTGACGGGCTTGCGCATGCGCTTTGCTGATAAGTATAACATGTTTGCCCTAACCAGTGGCGGCAACCTAAGCCAGCTCTACGGCAAAGAAGATGATGGCAGTACCACACTTGGGCATCAGTATTTTGTAAACCTGAGCAAAATCAGTGGCAACTTTCGGTTTGGCTTAAACCACAATGTGGAGTCTAACACATATGATATTAACGACCTAGGCTTTATCAGCAACAACAACGAGATTAGCAGTAGCGCCAGTGTAAGTTATAATTTTTACCAGCCAGTCTGGAAGTTCCTGTCGTGGAACAATAGCTTCAGCGTAAGCCACAGTATGCTGTATGAGCCAAATAAATTCATTGCCATGGATTTTAACGCCAGCACCAGCGTACGTTTCCGCAACTTCACCAGCGTCTGGCTAAATGCCAGCTTGCGCCCCTCCGACAGGCACGATTACTTTGAGGCACGCACATTCCCGCAGGTGTTTGTACGCCCACCAGCTTTTAGCTCAAACCTTGGCGTTAGTACAGATTACCGTAAGCGCCTTGCCTTAGATGCCTCTTCAAGTTACTGGCGCTCCCGCCGCTACGACCAGGACAGCTGGGGATTCAACTTCACTCCCCGTTTCCGGGTTAATGATAAATTCTCCATCGCAAACGGCAACAGCTTAAACCTGGAGAAGCGCAATATTGGGTACGCCAATAAGTACACAGATGCTCAGCAGCAAACACGCATCCTTTTCGGCGATCGCACCCTAACCACGGTTAGTACCACCGTAAGCAGTGCCTATATATTTAACGAGCGCTCAGGGCTTACTCTTAACATGCGTCATTACTGGTCCAGAGCGGCTTACCAGGAGTTCTATGAACTAACGAAAAAGGGGCTGCTGCAACCAACCACTGCAGAGCAGGAAACATATACATCTGAAATTAATGACATCAACTACAACACCTTTACACTTGACTTGGTGTATAGCTGGCGTTTTGCACCGGGTAGCGAGCTGCGTGTGGTGTGGAAGAATTTTATTGAAGATCAGGGCGGTAAGATCGAAAACCGATACTTCGATAATATGTCTAACACATTTGCAGTGCCGCAAAACAATAATTTCTCTGTTAAACTGCTATACTTCATAGACTATATATCGCTCAGGAACGTATTTTCTGCATAAGAAGAAAACTTATGCAGAAAGTAAGAACCGCATTGATAGCTGGAGCTAGTGGGCTAGTGGGTGGTCACCTGATCAGCCTGCTGCTAAAGAGCGAACGCTATAGCCAGATTATTTCCGTTGGCCGCCACGAATTACCTCTGATACACCCTAAACTGGACCAACAAATAGTCAACTTTGATAAGATAAAGGATTACGCAGCTGATATGGTGGCAGATGATGTTTTCTGTTGCCTAGGCACCACCATAAAAAAAGCTGGCTCTAAGGAAAACTTCTATAAAGTAGATCATACTTATGTAACCCAACTGGCCGAAACCACTGCCCGCAAAGGAGCTATACAGTTCCTGGTGGTTTCAGCTATGGGTGCAGACCCTGCCTCATTTGTTTTCTATAATAAGGTGAAAGGCGAGATGGAGCGTGACGTGCAGCAGCAGCCGTTCAACTCGATCCATATATTCAGGCCCTCCCTGTTGCTGGGAGAACGCGATGAAAAGCGCACAGGAGAAGACTTGGCGGGTAAGCTAATGAAGCCCTTGAGCGGACTGATGGTTGGACCGTTGGAGAAGTATAAACCTGTAGAAGCAGAAGCAGTGGCAAAAGCCATGCTTGCCGCTGCAAAGCAAGAAACACCAGGCAAACACATACATCCCTCAGATGAAATAGCCCGCACAGCTACTCAACTATAGCTCCTGCAGCCGCGTAAGGTGCTTTTCAGGCAATAAAACAAATATGGCTCCACAACCACTCAAACAAATTTTCCCGAAAGCTTTGCATTATGACCCTGAATGGGTGCGCCGACACTCTATGGGCGAGAATGTGCTTTTCAATCTTGAGAGCCTAACAAAATCCCTTGACCTGAAGCCAGGGATGCGTGTGTTGGATCTTGGTTGTGGTAAAGCAATCAGTTCTATCTTTCTGGCAAAGGAGTTTGGTGTAACGGTATATGCTGTAGACGAGGCTGTATCTGCCAGCGATAATTACCAGCGCATTTGCAAGGAAGGCTGTGAAGAAAAAGTGATACCGCTTGAAGCCGATGCCCGCGCATTGCCTTTTGCCGAGGAATACTTTGATGCCGTGGTGGTAGTGGATTCTTATACTTACTTTGGCACCGACGAAAAGTACCTGCCTTACATTGCCCGGTTCATCAAACCAGAGGGTCACATTGCTATAGTAGATGTGTGCTTTACCCAAGAGGTGGAGTCGCTGGATCAAGTACCCGATTTTCTTCAGGAGGATTACCAGAGGTACTGGTACTTTATACATACAATAGACTGGTGGCGCAAGCTATGGGAGAAAACTGGGCTGTTAGAAATTGAGGCTGCCACAGAGCTTGCAGAGGCTGCCCTGGTACGGAAACACTATGTAAAGGACTTCGAAAAGTCTGGCGATGCTGATCCGTTTGCCAAAGCACTACAGCTTGATGAGCAGAACTTTATCTCTTTCTTTAAGTTGATCGGCCGCCGAACCAAGAAAACGGCTTACCTACAGGACTACAAAGAGGAGAGTAAAAAATAGCCCCCTCCTATACAAAAACAGTTTCACACTCCGTTAGAAGTTGTAATTTCGCAATAGCTATGGCACTTGTCTTTGCTACATCATCTAAAAATAATTCAACTCTTAGCAAACAATGAGAATTTTAACTAAACTGACTTTTGCGCTGGCACTACTGTTTTTTGCTGCCGTTGGTGCACAGGCTCAAAGTGGTTACTCCACCGGAATAGGTCTGAGAGGAGGTGCCGCATCTGGTTTAACTGTAAAGCACTTCATCAAGAGTGATGCTGCCATCGAGGGTATCCTGAGCACTAGCTTCAAGTACAGAGGTACTGTTATTACGGTGCTTTATGAGAAACATGCGCAGGCATTCAACACCAGCGGACTGCAGTGGTACTACGGTTTAGGTGGCCACATTGGCTTCTGGAACGGCCACGACTACTACGACCGCGGCCATAAGCACTACCACGATGATGTAATAGGCGTAGGTATTGACGGTATACTCGGCCTGGAGTACTACATCCGCGATATTCCGTTCACCATCGGTGCTGATATCAAGCCATACCTGAACATCCCGCGCGGAGGTGGTTTCTGGGATACTGCCCTGCACGTACGCTACGTGTTTTAGTAGATAGAGACATAAAAAAGAGGCCCTGCTATACTTTAGCAGGGCCTCTTTTTTATGTCTCTACAAGATTCATCAGCTAGAACGCTATATGCAGCAACGCATCGCCTTGATTTACAACCGGCATATTGTTTAATCCTACCACAAAACCAGTCGCTGGGGCATTCAGGCGTACTTCCATTTCCCCATACGGATCTGTAATGCTGCCAACTTGCTGGTTCTTTTTCACCTGCTCTCCTATTTTAATGGAGGTGCGCCAAAGACCAGCATTTTTGGCACGCAGCCATATATCCTTCATACAAACTTCTGTAGGCTCAGACGGATCGGTAAAATTCGTCATCATCCCCAGGTGGTGCAGCACACGGCAAGTACCTTCTATGCCTATCTTTATTCCCTTTTCATCAAAACGCAGGCTCTCCCCTGTTTCATAAACAAGTATAGGCTTGCCCAATTTGCCCGCTTCTTTGCGCAACGAGCCCTGGCGGTAAGGAGCATTCATGATGAAAGGCGGGGCAAAGGCTTTGGCTAGCTCTTCATTTTTGTGCTCGCTCAACACACAACGAATTTGTGGATAATTGGCGCGGCTGGATCCACCGGTATGAAAGTCCAGGCCGTAGTCTACGTATGGCATTACTTCCTTCATGAAGCGATGTGCCACACGGCTGGCAAGTGAACCATCGCGGTTGCCCGGGAAGCTGCGGTTTACGTCTTTGCCATCCGGCACTTCCCGCGAAAAGTTCAGGAAACCATAGATATTAAGTACAGGCACTGCAATGATGGTACCCTTCAGCGGGTAGAGCATCTTTTTAGACAGCATGCGCCGGATGATCTCTGTTCCGTTCACTTCGTCGCCATGCATGCCGGCCATCAGCAATACCACTGGGCCATCATGCACAGAGCGGAAAACATAAACGGGTATCTCAATCACGGTACCGCTTGGCAGCTTGCTTATTACAAGCTTGGTGAGCACCTTCTCGCCACGGTCTATACTTCTACCGTTGATTACTATAGTCTCTGGCATGCTATTCCTTTACGCTTTTTTTGCTGCGCTTTATAGCCAGCCCCTCTACATACTCTATAATTTTACTGGCAATATCTTTTTGGGTGGCCTTCTCAATGCCCTCCAGTCCCGGAGAGGAGTTTACCTCCAGAATGAGTGGTCCACGCTTCGACTGTAGCATGTCTACGCCAGCTACTCCCAGCCCCAACGATTTAGCCGCCAGCAGAGCGGCAGCTTTCTCTTGGCGGCTAAGCTTGATCAACATAGCCTTACCTCCACGGTGCAGGTTTGAGCGGAACTCGCCCTCTTTACCTTGCCGTTTCATGGCACCTACTACCTCTCCGTTCACAACAAATGCACGAATATCGGCACCTCCTGCCTCTGAAATAAACTCCTGCACAATAATACGCGCCTTCAGGTTATGGAAGGCTTCTATTACCGACTCAGCAGCTTTGCGTGTTTCGGCTAACACCACACCAAGTCCCTGTGTGCCTTCTAACAGCTTAATCACAAGCGGTGCGCCGCCTACTTCTTTTACTAGTTCTGACGTTTCCTTAGAGTAGTTTGTGAAGGCAGTCTTCGGCATACCCAGTCCGGCACGGCCCAGTATCTGCAGAGACCGCAGCTTATCTCGTGAACGTACAATAGCCTGCGAGTCTACGGCACTCTTTACCTTCATCATCTCGAACTGCCGTACCACTGCCGTACCATAGAAGGTAACCGAAGCTCCGATGCGCGGAATAACGGCATCAATATCAGTCAGGCGCTCCCCTTTGTACAGAATGTGTGGGTCTCCCTGTTCAATCACCAGGTCGCAACGCAAGTGATCGAGCACAACGGCCTCATGCCCCCGCTGTTCTGCTGCCTCCACCAAGCGGCGGGTAGAGTACAATTTAGGGTTGCGGGAGAGAATGGCTATTTTCATACGTAATCTTATTTCTGTTTTTGTTTGATCTTATACTTGTGCGCCAGGTTCTTTTTGGCTACATCCACTATAAAACGTCCTTTTAGAAGCGTTCGCCCGATAAGTACAGGGTACTTCATATCAGAGCGGTCAGATAGGGAGAACTCTGCCTCAATCTCCTCATCAAAAATCTTAATCCTGGTACGGATAACATAGCGCTCCTGCTTCTCTCCTATCGAACTTTTAATCTCGCGGAGGTTGTATTCGGCAAAAGTCAGCTTTTTGTGGTTGTATTGTAGGTGCGATGGGTCCAGCAGGTCCAGGCAAATCACCTTGGTGCCATCTGGCCGTACCTCCTCGTGTATATCGGAGCAATGAATGGCCGAGGTATAGGCACCAGTGTCTACTTTGGCTTCGATCTCCTCTATATCCAGCTCAGGAAAGGACACCAATTCACGCCGCCCGATCAGCAGCTTTTCAGGCTTAGGTTTATGAAGTTTTTCTTCTCTCATCTGCGGCTAAAGATAGTGCGTCAACCAGGATTTCCGCACTTCCCATCATGGATTTGAAAAAGTACAAAACAGCCGGTTTGGTTTACTCCTGCTCAGCTGTTTTATACTTTGATTTTGTGCCAGAGCAGGTGTCAAAAAGCCCTCTTCCAGCAATGCGATATGTTAATCAATGAAATCACATCTAATCAGGCTCCCTTCTCTTGCTCAGCTTAACTGTTATTTACTTTACATAAGTAATACGGTAGATGGCGTTGTTCTTATCATCCGATACCAACAGAGAACCGTCGCGCATTACCAGCACATCAACAGGGCGCCCCCAGTCATCCTGCCCTTCTAGCCAGCCTTCGGCGAACGGCTTATAATCGGTTACGTTGCCGCTGCCGTCTGTAGAAGCCAGCATCAGGCGGTAACCGATTTTCTGAGAGCGGTTCCAGGAGCCATGCTCCGCTATGAAAATCTGGTTCTTGTATTCCTGAGGGAACATGTTACCTGTATAAAACTTCATACCCAAGGAAGCACCGTGCGGGCTGAGCTTTCGCACTGGAGCCACAAAGTCGTTGCAGTTACCTTGGTTGCCAAACTCAGGATCTGAGATTTCTCCGGCATGGCAAAACGGATACCCAAAGTGCTGTCCCTTTTCAGTAGCGCGGTTCAGTTCATCTGGCGGCATGTTATCACCTAGCATGTCGCGGCCGTTATCGGTAAAGTATAGGTTCTTAGACTCAGGATGCCAGTCGAAACCTACGGTGTTTCTAACCCCTTCCGCATAAATCTCAAGACCAGAGCCGTCTGCATTCATACGCGTGATGGTAGCGTAAATTGGCTTTTCTGATTTACAGATATTACAAGGTGCACCAACCGGCACGTAAAGCTTATCATCCGGACCGAAGGCAATATACTTCCAGCCATGGTGCGCGTCGCTCGGGAACTGGTCGTTTACTACCTCGAACTTAGCCTTGTCGCGGAAAGTCTGTAAAATGTTCGGGAACTTGAGTACACGGTTGATCTCTGCCACATACAGGTCGCCGTTGTGGTAAGCTACACCATTTGGTGAGTTTAGCCCTGAGGCAATTTCTACAACTTCGTCTGCCTTGCCATCTCTGTTCTCATCCACAACTGCAAAAACCTTATCGTTGCTGCGCGTACCCACAAACAACACGCCTGTCTCGCTCATGGCCATAGAACGGGCATTCTCTACATCCTGCGCATAATAGTCTATGCGGAAGCCCTCTGGCAGTTTAATGCGCTGCAGACTTTCGTCAATAGGGCCGGAAGGTAGACCTATACTGAAATCTTCATCTGTGGCTTGTTCTGTTTCGGTAGGTCCTGTTTTAGCAGTGTCGTTTGTAGAGTTGTCGGAGCTGCATCCCACGCTGATAGTAGTCAGGGCAAATCCCAGACACAGCAGGCGTAGTGTTCTTTTCATATGGTGTTAGTTTGGTTTGAAGAAACAAATTAAACAGATACTGAGCTTATCTGTACTATAAAGTCGGCAATTCATACGTAACGTATACTCCTGCAGAGGCACAAAGTTCAGGCTCCTTGCACTGCAAGTCGTGCGTCTACAAGTTCTCCCTAAACAGAAGAGGAATAAAAATGTTACCTCTGCGATATTGCCTCACAGAATTGAAAGGTGTTGAATCAGTAGTGACCTGTAGAGCGCTTTCTGTGTAGCAGATTTGCTACTTCCTGCAACAAGTATGAGTGACCGGTTTTTAGTAGCACCAGCTTTCCTTTCTCCAGAGCATCCACAAATACGGCTACCCGCTTAGGAGAAATCACCTCGTCATACTCACCCAAGAACATGGTAACCGAAACATGATGCTGGTTCAGTTGCTTTACGATTTTACGGATGTCAAAATTCAGATCACGAAAACCTACCCAACTGCGGTATACCCGCAGGCGTTTCGGCATGCTGTCCATCTGGTAGTGTGCAAAGCGGAGCAGGCTCTTGTGCACCAGGTTATACTTATGTAACATGCGGAGCATTCTGAAGAACGGCTCAGGCCTTAACACTGTGTGCTTGAAGAGCTGCTGCAGCCAGCCGGGGTATGTGGCAATGTTGTACCAAAAGCTTGTCTTGATACCGTCCGGAGCAATAAGGAACAACTCCTGAATACGCTGTGGCATATACTCCACCAGCGTAAGTGCAAACTTTCCGCCCATGCTAAAAGCCATCAGCGAAAATTGGCTTATGCCCTGCTTCTCCAAGAAGTGTTCTATAAAAGCTGAGAGAAACTCTTTGGTGAGCGGCATATTGCGCTTGTGCAGCTCGCTGCGCCCATGGAAGAACAAATCGAAAGCGTATATCGTGTAATCTGCCCCTAAAGCCCTCTCCATCGATAAATAGTAGCTACTGCTCTGCCCATATCCATGGAAGGCGAGCATAACACGGCTCCCGTGCCCAATAACGCGGTAGTGCAGCTTCGACTTATCCTGGATAATGTAAGGCACAGAAGTTAGAGAGTTAAAAGGTTAGAAAGTTGTGAAGTAATGAGCAAGTAATGATTAGAACAAGGCTTCCGTTGCACCTTCTAACTTTTCAAATCTCTAACTTCCAAATTTTTCACAGTTTCGACACACCGCCAGACACAACAAATTTCATGACCTCAGAGCTTGGCAGGTTAATGTAGGTAACATTGCGCTTGGGCACTAAAAACAGCTCTCCGGAAAAATTGTAGGAGTGCGGGAAGTATACTGCCACCTTATCCTCCACGTTTAGTTGAAGTAGCGTTTCCTGCGTTACAAAACCCAGTTTATGGTTTTCTGAGTCTTCCGTCATCTTCACCATCACGGGCTTGTTAAACTTTTGATTGTCGCCCACAAAGGCATCAAAAAGATCTTTAATGCTTGAGTAGATAATGCTGATGAGCGGCACCTTGTGTAACAGACTTTCCATGACCACCAAAAATGGCCTTACGAAGAACGATGATCCTATAAAACCGACTACTGTTAAAAGAATCACCATCAGCAGGATACCTAGCCCAGGTATACCCAGATCAAAAATACTGTTCAACCAGTCAATGATTCCTACCACTATAAACACAGTGATAGCAATAGGGGCGATGATAAGAAGGCCGTTTAAAAAGTAACGAAACAGGGTTTTCATGATGTTATAAGCAATAAAAAAGGCTTTGCCGAAGCAAAGCCTAAATTAGCAAAATGCTTTATAGTATATAGCTAATATTTACACTTGCTCTGCCTCGAAGGCGGTTATACTTGCAGCTACCTGCTCCATCAGCCACATAGGCGTAGAGGTAGCTCCACAAATACCCACGCTACCTACTTCAGCAAACCACTCGCGCTGCAGTTCCTCCTCGTTTTCTACAAAGTAGCTGTTGGGGTTGTGCTGCTTACATACGCTATAAAGCGCTTTTCCGTTGGAGCTTTTCTTACCGCTCACGAAAACAATTACATCATGTTCTGTTGAGAACTTTGCCAGCTGCGGCTCCCGGTTCGATACCTGGCGGCAAATGCTATCATTGGCATCAAAATCAGGCACTGCTTTGCTATCCTGATTTGCCTGCTGCAGGCGCTCCTCTATCAATGCTTTGATGTGGTAGAAGCCCTTGGTGCTTTTGGTTGTCTGGCTAAAGAGTGTCACCGGTCGCGTGAAATCAATCTTCTCCAGGTCTTCCTCCGTGGTAACAATAATTGCCTCATCGCGTGTTTGGCCGGCCAGACCAATAACTTCGGCATGTCCCACCTGGCCATAAATTACCACCTGTGCCCCACCGGCTTTACCTGCATCAAACGCATGCTTTACACGGTTTTGCAGCTTTAACACTACCGGGCAGGAAGCATCGATCAGCTCAATATTATTTTCGAGTGCAAGCTTATAGGTTTCTGGCGGCTCGCCGTGCGCACGAATAAGCACCTTGCAATCGCGTAGTTCTTTAAGTTGTTCCCTGTCAATAATGCGAAGTCCTTTCTCATAAAGGCGCTTCACCTCCATACTGTTGTGCACAATGTCACCGAGGCAGTAAAGCTCCTCGCATGTTTCCATTTCGTCCTCGGCCATTTGTATGGCGAACTCTACACCAAAACAGTAGCCGGAGTTTTTATCTATGGTTACGTTCATTTCTTTCGCGTCAGTTCTGTTGTTGCGCTGCGTATTCGTTTCTGAGCAGTTCGGCCGTTACACGTTCAATAACAAACTCAACTTGCTCGTCTATAGTCATGTGCGATGTATCCAGAAGATGAGCGTCCTCTGCCTGGCGCAATGGGCTTTCAGCTCTTGTTGAGTCTATCAGGTCACGCTTTAGCAGGTTCTTCTTTATCTCATCATAATTAACCAACTGCTGCTTCTCCAACAGCTCATCCTGGCGGCGCTTTGTACGGGTATCTACATCGGCAGTCATGAATATCTTTACCTCTGCATCAGGAAAAACGGCTGTACCAATATCGCGTCCATCCATTACAACACCGCGCTTGCGGCCCATCTTCTGCTGCTGGGAAACCATGGCCCGCCTTACCTCTGCAATTACACTTACCTCGCTAACCTTATCCGAGATGTACATCTTACGGATTTCATCTTCAACATTCAGGCCATTCAGGTAAATTTCGTTACGCTTTTTCTTCGGGTTGTAGTGAAACTCAATATCGATATTATGAAGCGCCTCCTTTATCTCCTTTGGGTTAGTAAGCGATATGTGGTGTTCCAGAAAATATAATGTAACCGCCCGGTACATAGCTCCAGTATCAATATAAGCATAGCCTAATTCTGCGGCTACAAGTTTAGCCGTGGTGCTTTTACCGCATGAGGAATAACCATCGAGTGCGATCACTATTTTTTTCATAACAGGGAGATTAAAAACAGGAAATTAATTGGAGTCGCAAGGGCAAGGAAGATTGCCGCTCTTGCTTTTCTTCAGGTATTTAGCCGTCTTTTTCTGCTGGGGAGTTTTACCAGAGCAGCCGGATAATGTACCGGTGGCCAGGAAGCCTGCCAATATGAAGTATGAAATTAACTTTCTCAAAGCGACTGAATTTAATGCAAATATAAGGTAATTTGCTGGTTTAAGCCCACCAATAGCGGGCGATTTTATGTACTAACATTTATAGACAATGCATACAGATCATACTGTTTCCGGGCATATCATTGATATACATAACCAGGAGATTTACCAGGGCACTGTTCATGTGACAAACGGCCGCATTTCTAAAATAGTTCGTGAAGCCACAGACAGCACCAACTACATTTTACCGGGTTTTGTAGATGCCCATGTGCACGTAGAAAGCTCTATGCTCGTACCTTGCGAGTTTGCCCGCCTTGCTGTTCCACATGGCACTGTAGCCACTGTGTCGGACCCCCACGAGATAGGCAACGTACTAGGAATCAAAGGAGTGGAGTACATGGTAGATAACGGCAAAAAGGTGCCTTTCAAGTTTTACTTTGGAGCTCCCTCCTGCGTTCCGGCCACACCTTTCGAAACGGCTGGCGCTGAGATAACGGCTGCAGATATTGAGAAATTATTTCAGAGGGACGAGATAAAATACCTTGCTGAGATGATGAACTGGCCTGGCGTACTCAATCGTGATCCTGAGGTAATGGAAAAGGTAGAGCTGGCCCAAAAGTATGACAAAGCTGTAGATGGCCATGCTCCGGGCTTGATGGGCGAACAGGCGAAGCTGTACGCTTCTGCCGGTATCACCACCGACCACGAGTGCTTTACCGCCGAAGAGGCGCTGGATAAGCTGGCAGTGGGAATGAAGATCCTGATACGAGAGGGCAGTGCAGCCAAGAACTTCGAGGCGCTAATTCCGCTGCTGCCTGAATACTACCAGCACATCATGTTCTGCTCTGACGATAAACACCCGGATAACCTGGTGGAGGGGCATATTAACCTGTTAGTCAAAAGGGCACTAGCCAAAGGTCATGATTTGTTCCACGTGCTACAGGCAGCTTGTGTTAACCCGGTAGAGCATTATAAGCTGGAAGTAGGCCTACTGCGCGAAGGCGATGCCGCAGACTTTATACTTATCGATAACCCCGAAGCATTTAATGTGCTGGCAACTTACATTGATGGGGAGCTGGTGGCAGAGAAAGGGCATTCTAACATTGCCTTCACTCCGAGCGAAGAGATCAACAACTTCGACACGGATGTAAAGGAGGCCGAGCAGTTCAAAGTACCTGCTGCGGATGCCAATAAAATACGCGTAATCGAGACGTACGACGGGCAGCTCATCACCAAAGAGGTATGGGCTACGCCCCGTGTGGGGAACGGTTTTATACTTTCGGATGTGGCGCAGGACGTGCTGAAGATAACTGTAGTAAATCGCTACCAAAATACTCCTCCGGCCGTAGCCTTTATCAAAAATGTAGGTTTAAAAGAAGGCGCGATTGCTTCTTCGGTAGGCCATGACTCGCACAACATTATTGCCGTGGGCGTGGATGATGAAAGTATAGCACGCGCTGTGAACCTGATCATCGGGGCCAAGGGCGGTGTGGCTGCCGTAGGAGTGGGTAAAGAGCAGTTGCTTCCGTTGCCAGTGGCAGGCATTATGTCTGCAGAGGATGGTTATAAGGTAGCAGAGGCATACAAAGCCATAGACCGTATGAGTAAAGAAATGGGCAGTAAGCTAGAGTCGCCGTTCATGACACTCTCCTTTATGGCACTGCTTGTTATCCCATCGCTTAAGCTCAGCGATAAAGGATTGTTTAATGGAGATACTTTCCAGTTTGTGCCTGTGGCAGAAAAAGTATAATAAGGTCACTGGTGCTGTGCTGACTCTTTTCAAAGCCTCTTCACCCTCAGTATAAAAAGAGAGCGGGCGCTACTTAGGTAGCGCCCGCTCTCTTTTTATACTTTATACTTTGCTAAGCTTCTTTCTGGTCTTCCTGAAAATGCTTTTCCAGGAGCGCATTCATTTTCTCAGCCGTTAGCGGCTTGGTAATGTAGTCCGCATTATATCTTTTGGAGTTAGCTGTATCCTGTGGGTGCGTTGAGGTTGTAAGCACCACCATCACAATGTTCTTGCGGAAATCATTGTTCAGGCGCTCATACAGGTCCAGCATCTCAAAGCCATCCATTACAGGCATGTTGATGTCCAAAAAGATCAGCTCTGGCTGGAAATAGTCGCTACTCTCTGTTTCGTAGTTCTTATTACTAACATTATACAGGTAGTCGAAGGCCTGTTTCCCATTTACAAAAGTACGGATGTGATTTGTAACCTCCATTCTCTCCAGCAAGCGCTGGTTCAGAAAGTTAGTTGTATCATCATCATCAATAAGCAGAATACCTGAAAGTTTTCTCATCATTATACACGTCACTCGTAAGCTAAGAGGCGAAACGTCTGCTTTAGCTGTTCTGCAAAAGTATGCAAACTTCTGATAATCTGAATAACTAATGCAATTCAATTTACCAGAAAGCTTCCCACACCTCCCCCTTCTCCTCTCTTTAGGCACTCGATGGGGCGGCTCAGGCAGCGTTAGCCCTGTCAACCGGCAAGCTTATACCTCATGCTTTATACTAATTTAAATCTCTGATGTTACTTGCAGCACAAAAAAGAAAAGCCCGATACTATACCGGGCTTTCTATATGCCTTGTTACAACATTAGTCTATGTAGCCTTGTTGGCGCATCCACTCATCATTATAGATCTTGCCAAGGTAGCGGGTGCCATGGTCTGGAAGTAGCACTACCATCACATCACCTTCCTTTAGGTGCTCTTTGGCGTACTCTAAGGCACCGTATACTGCCGATCCGCTCGACCAGCCTACAAACAGGCCTTCCTCGCGTGCCAGTCGGCGTGTCATCACAGCGCCATCCTTATCTGTTACTTTGATGAAAGTATCAATCGTATCGAAGTTTACATTCTTTGGCAGAATATCTTCACCTATACCTTCTGTAGCGTAGGCATAGATTTCATTTTCGTCGAACTCGCCAGTTTCTTTGTACTTCTTAAACACAGAGCCATAGGTATCGATACCTACTGTTACGATGTTTGAGTTCTGCTCTTTCAGATACTTTGAGGTACCTGAAATAGTACCGCCAGTACCCACACCTGCTGCCCAGTGCGTAATTGTACCATTTGTCTGATCCCAGATCTCAGGGCCTGTGGTCTCGTAATGGGCTGCCGTGTTCGACGTGTTATCGTACTGGTTCGGATAGAAGGAATTTGGAATTTCCTCATTCAGTCGCTTTGCTACAGAGTAGTAAGAATCTGGATGATCAGGAGCCACGTTGGTAGGGCAAACCACCACTTCAGCACCCATCGCACGCAATACATCTATCTTCTCTTTGCTCTGCTTATCTGCAAGCGTAAAGATACATTTGTAACCTTTGGCTATAGCCGCCAGTGCAAGTCCCATACCTGTATTGCCTGATGTACCTTCTATGATGGTTCCACCTGGCTTCAGAAGGCCTGCTTTCTCAGCATCTTCTACCATTTTGATGGCCATACGGTCTTTTACAGAGTTGCCTGGGTTAGCATACTCCACCTTGGCTAACACGGTGCCTTTTATGCCCTCCGTTACTTTGTTGAGTTTTACTAAAGGTGTGTTACCGATTGCCTCGGTAATATGGTTCAGATACGTCATCTGTTCTGTGTTTTTAATTCCGGTACAAATGTAAAAAAAATAAGTCATACCAATGCCCTTACAGGAACATTGGTGGGCAGCGGGAAACAGTATTGAGAAGTGTGCGTTTATGTAACCTGCCCCGCCTCCGTGCCCCCTTACTAACCATAGCAAACGGTCTCAGGTTCCGGCGCGTAGGCAAATATTAGCGGCAACTATTTTTTGCACAGGCCACAAAAAAGCCTATTTTTGCACAACCTTATAGTAGTACCGTCTATACACAACCTAAATAAGATACACATGAGTGTTTTAGTAAATAAAGATTCGAAAGTGATTGTGCAGGGCTTCACAGGCTCGGAAGGTTCTTTCCACGCATCACAGATGATTGAGTACGGCACAAACGTAGTTGGTGGTGTTACTCCAGGCAAAGGTGGCTCTAACCACCTGGAGCTTCCGGTTTTCAACACAGTTGAGGATGCTGTTAAAAGAACTGGAGCCGATGTATCTATCATTTTCGTTCCGCCAGCTTTCGCCGCTGACGCTATTATGGAGGCTGCAGCAGCTGGTATCAAAGTTATTGTGTGCATTACAGAGGGTATCCCTGTAAAAGACATGGTGGCTGCTAAAAACTACCTGCAAGGTAAAGATGTAACCCTGATCGGCCCTAACTGCCCAGGTGTTATCACGCCAGGTGAGGCAAAAGTTGGTATCATGCCAGGTTTCGTGTTCAAGCCAGGTCGTATCGGTATCGTGTCTAAGTCTGGTACCCTAACGTATGAGGCTGCTGACCAAATCGTGAAGGCTGGTCTTGGTATCTCTACCGCTATCGGTATCGGTGGTGACCCAATCATTGGTACACCTACCAAAGATGCTGTTGAGCTTCTGATGAACGACCCAGAAACTGACGCGATCGTGATGATCGGTGAGATTGGCGGTAACTATGAGGCAATGGCTTCTAAGTATATTCGTGAGACAGGCAACAAGAAGCCTGTTGTTGGTTTCATCGCAGGCCAGACAGCCCCTCCAGGTCGCCGCATGGGCCACGCTGGTGCTATTGTTGGTGGCGCAGAGGATACTGCAGCTGCTAAAATGAAGATCATGCGCGAGAACGGCATCCACGTAGTAGAATCTCCTGCTGAGATTGGTGATGCTATGGTAAAAGCTTTGCAAGAGGCTGGTATCAACGCCTAAGTCACATAAGCTTATAAAAAAGAAAAGGCTGCTCTTAAAAGAGCAGCCTTTTCTTTTTTATATATACTGGATTTTATACTTCCATCCCACTATTGCCTGTTCACAAGCTGATCCATCACCCAGGCTGTACGAGCAGCAGAAATCCCTGTGCCCGGGCATTCGCCTACTCCTCTTAACTCATCGACTATAGTTTGAATAAAAGGCTGCTGCACATGCATCGGTGGCGATAGTAAAAACTCCTGTACTCCCGCTGCAGTCTCTAGCCGTACAGGCACATCTTTGGCAAAGGTCGCGAAGGTTATGCGCCCGGCACTTCCAACAATTTCTATGGTATCCGTATGCTGCTGCTTGGCAACGCTAAAGCACCAGATTCCACTACCCATCACTCCTCTTTCAAAGGTAAACTGCCCTGTTACAAGGTCCTCCGCCTCATACAGGCCTGCCTGATTAGCTCCCTGCCCCGAGGCAGACGATATAGGCCCTAATATGTAATCCAGGATATCGAGTTGGTGTGGAGCCAGATCATGAAACAGGCCACCACCAGAGATTTCAGGCCTGACACGCCAAGGCAATCCATTTTCGTACAAGTGTGGCTGCAGCGCCTGGTATAGCCTAATGTTCACCAAACGAACCTCACCTATAGCGCCGCTCTCTACCAACTCTTTAACTTTCAGGAATGCTGGTTGGCTCCTGCGGTAGTAGGCAACATACAGTGGCACGTTAGCCTTCCCACATGCTGTTATCATCTCCTGGCACTGCGCATAATTTAGCGCCATCGGCTTCTCCACGTACACCGGCTTACCTGCAGCAGCTACCTGTAAAGTATAAGCAGCATGAGAGTCTGGAGGAGTAGCGATATAGACAACATCCACTTCAGGGTCATGAATAAGTGCCTCTGCATCGTCATACCATTTTGGCACTCCATGTCTCCGGGCATAGTCTTGTGCCTTGGCTCCATCACGACGCATTACAGCCACTAACTCTGAATGGTCGATTTTACTGAACGCAGGACCACTTTTCACTTCGGTTACGTCTCCGCAGCCAATTATCCCCCAACGTACTTTTTGCATATGTACAGGTGTTAAAGACTCTATGATTTATTCTTGAGCAGCCTTCCTAGCAAGAGCTGAGATCCCTTCATCAGAAGGTCTTCACCTCTACTACCTTCTCTCTTTTCCTTTCTCGGATGGCTGCCGGTATGCAGGCTACAATCTCTTCTTTCAGTGCCTCGATAAGCTTTTTCTTTAGGAAGCTTCGGTGTACCACCAGGCTCACTTCACGTAGGGGCTGAGGTTCTTCAAAAGGATGCACCAGTTTCTGCTTTTCCTCTGGTATCTCTAACACCGATAGCTCTGGTAGCAGAGTCAGGCCATGCTGCGTTTCCACAATGCGCTTCAGGGTTTCCAGGGAGCCGCTTCTGTAATCAAGGTGTCCACCACTGTCGGAGCTACCACCGCGGTTACAGATATTCAGCACCTGGCTTCTAAAGCAATGCCCTTCATTTAATACCCACAAGTCATCCAGGTCCAGCTGATTTGCTGCAATAAAAGGCTGCTGCGCCAGGGCATGCTTCGGATTGATGTATGCAACGAAAGCCTCATAGAAGAGCGGAACCTCCTTTATGCTTTTATTTGCCAAGGGTGTCACCAGCAGACCAACGTCCAGTAATTCGTGGTTTAACTTCTCTACAATCTCGTCGGTTAACAGCTCCTGCACCACCACCCGTACTTGTGGGTGCTTCTCCAGAAAGCTCGTGATGAACAGTGGCATCAGGTAAGGAGCCAAAGTAGGTATAACACCAATGCGAAGCTCTCCGCTCAACTCCTGCTTCTGGTTTTGAATCAACTCCTGAATCTTCTTGCTTTCGGCCAGCACTACTCGTGCCTGTGCAATGATTTCCTTTCCTAGCTCAGTTGGCCGCACTGGTACGCGGCTTCGATCAAAAACCTGTACTCCCAGTTCTTCTTCCAGCTTTTGCAGCTGCATACTTAGAGTTGGCTGCGTTACAAAGCAATGTTCTGCTGCGGTAGCAAAATGACGATAAGTGTCAACTGCTACCAAGTATTCTAACTGTACAAGAGTCATCGAAATAATGGCAAAGTGTTAATATAATTACTGCACCTAGAGAGGCTGCTTGTTAACCAAAGATACATTATAAACCACACTTATCAAACCATAGATACAATCGATTTGATATATATAGCTTTTATCTGGACATTTGTATCAACAACAAAGCACAACAACAAGATAAAACTACAAATGGAAAAACTATCAAATATAGGTTTACAGAAAGAAGACAGTAGAAAAGTGGCAGATAAACTCAACGAACTGCTGGCAAATTATCACCTGTATTATCAAAACTTACGTGGGTTTCACTGGAATATTAAAGGTGTATACTTCTTCCAGCTCCACGACAAATATGAAGAGCTGTATGATGTAGCGCTTACACGCATAGACGCGATTGCGGAACGCATCCTTACTATTGGGCAACAGCCACTGCATACGTTTTCAGACTACCTGCGCGTGTCAAGTATAAAAGAGGCCGCTAACCTGAGCGATGGGAAAGAAACAGTAGCAGCAACGCATCAGAACCTAAGCACGCTGCTAGACCTGGAGCGCGAGATATTAAAACTTGCAGCCGAAACAGGCGACGAGGGCACAGTAAGCCTCATCAGTGAGGACATCCATGAAAATGAGAAGACTCTTTGGATGCTGAATGCTTTCTTGAGTTAATTATTTGCTAAAGGCAGTGAGTATCTGCTTGAAAGTATAGCTCTGCCTTTACAGCCGGTAAAACATACTTGAAGTCAAATCTTCACGCGCTTTTGCGCACTGTACATATATATTTTTATTTAGACTGAGTATGGCGCGGCAGCTAAAATTATCTCCTGTTGTTTAGCTGCCCGCTGCCATACTTAGCTTTTAGTTTTGAATCCAACTAAACTTAAAAGATACCTTCTAAAACTGGCTTCTGCTTTGCAGCAGCCAGATATCTATAAAAGCCGACTGTCACTTTAGTAGGCTTTCAAGATCACAAACAAGTAATTATATAGCTAAGTGTTTTAAAGCACCTGCAGTTTCTGTAGGTGTTTTTTCTTTTACGGGCACCTGCATCACTCCTGAGCTATAGCTGCCAAACGGGTAAAACAAAACCGCCTGCCACAAATGCAGCAGGCGGTTCAACCTTATTTAATATCAAATACTAAAACTTACTTAGCGTAGCTGATGGCGCGCATCTCGCGGATAACCGTGATCTTGATCTGGCCAGGATACTGCATCTCTTTCTCGATCTTCTGAGAGATGTCGAAAGACAGCTGTGCAGCCTTTTCATCAGTTACATTGTCGGCATCTACCATTACGCGTAGCTCGCGGCCAGCTTGAATAGCGTAGCACTGATTTACACCTTCAAAAGAAACGGCAGCTTCCTCCAGTTCTTTCAGACGCTTGATGTACGACTCCATGATCTCACGACGAGCACCTGGTCTTGAACCAGAGATGGCGTCACAGGCTTGCACTAGTGGAGAGACCATCGCGGTCATTTCAATCTCATCGTGGTGCGCACCTATGGCGTTACAAACGTCTGGATGCTCTTTATACTTCTTGGCCAGTTCCATACCGATAATAGCGTGTGGTAGCTCTGGCTCATCTGGCGTTACTTTACCAATATCGTGCAACAGACCGGCACGTTTCGCATGCTTCACATTAAGGCCAAGCTCGGCAGCCATGGTAGCGCAAAGGTTTGCCACTTCACGTGAGTGCTGCAGTAAGTTCTGACCATAAGACGAACGGAAGCGCATACGGCCTACCATCTTGATCAGCTCTGGGTGCAAACCGTGGATTCCAAGGTCGATGGCAGTACGCTCACCGATCTCCACAATCTCCTCTTCAATGTTCTTGCGGGTTTTAGTAACCACCTCCTCAATACGGGCAGGGTGGATACGACCGTCGGCCACTAGGCGGTGCAGCGACAGACGTGCAATTTCACGACGAACCGGATCGAATCCAGAAATGATGATTGCTTCAGGGGTGTCGTCTACGATAATCTCAACTCCTGTTGCTGCCTCCAGTGCACGGATATTACGTCCTTCACGGCCAATGATCTTACCTTTGATATCGTCGCTCTCGATGTTGAATACCGATACGCAGTTCTCAATGGCATGCTCAGCGGCAGTACGCTGAATGGTTTCGATAACGATTTTCTTGGCTTCTTTAGTAGCAGTAAGCTTAGCCTGTGCCACTATATCTTTGATGTGCGAAGAAGCGTGTGACTGTGCCTCATTTTTCAGGGCCTCTACCAGTTGCTCACGGGCTTCAGAAGCAGTAAGGCCAGCAATCTTCTCAAGTTGGCTCACTACCTCCTCGTGCTGCTGCTCTACCTCCTCCTTGCGCTTTTTCAGCTGCTCATGCTGTGCATGCAGGTGATTTTTCTCCTTCTCCAGTTCTGCGTGCAGCTGCTCTTTCTCTTTGTGCAGGTCAGCCTCCAGGCGCTTAGCCTGTTCCATCTGCTTAGACACATGCTGCTCACGCTGCTTTACTTTGTTCTCGTTCTGGATGATGATGTTCTTCTTTTTGCTCATCTCCTCCTCGAACTCGGCTTTCATTTTAAGGTATTTTTCCTTTGCCTCCAGAATGCGGTCTTTCTTTATGGCTTCGGCATTGATTTCTGCCTCACGAATGATGCTCTTGGCCTTCTGGCGAGCCTCTTCTTCCTGCTGCTTATAAAGTTTCTGCAGCAGGGAGCGCCCTATGTATACGCCCACTCCGAGCGCCACAAGAGCTGTTAATACAATGTAAAGGATATCGGGCATAACTATAAGCGTTTATGGTTTTAAACACATATAGCAAGTGCCTGCAAAGAGAACAGGGTATGGCTTCTAGCCCAAAACGAAGTATAAAAAGAGGCCTGAAAGGGCCTCCGCTTTACTTATTCACTGATGATAAGAGATCATCCAGAAGGTTGAGTTGCTGGTCTACCTGGGATACATGCGAGGAATGCTCATCCTCCAGCTTCATCTTCTCTGCCATGGTCTCAAATGCTACCATTGCCAACAGATCCTGCTTATCCTGTATGCCAAATTGATCCTTGTAAAAGCGCAGGCGCTCGTTGAGAATCTTTCCGACTGCTCTTATTCTTTCCTCTTCCTCTTCCTTCACCCGCATCGGATACTCGCGTTCCGCGATGCGAATCTTTATCGATAATTCACTCATCCGTTGCGTAGGTTATAGTCTGGCTTACCTGCCTTTCTGAGCCCCTTAGGATCTCATACTTAGTCTTGTAGGTAAGCAATACACTTATCAATTTCTCTAATGTATTCGTTTAGCTTGAGCTTTAACTCTGTCGAATTTGCAGTGTTTCCTGCTATCGTGTCTACAATTTTAACAATATTCTCCTGATTTTGAAAATTTTTTATCTGCTGTTCTTTTTCTTCCAGCAGCCCCTCCAGATGCTTAGCTTGCTCCTGTGCACGCACGAGCCGTTGCTGCACCTCTGTATGGCGCTGGATCAGTTTTCGCAGCTTATCTTCAATATGCTGGAGTTGTTGTACTTGCTTTTCCTTGGGCATAACACTATTTGCGGATAAAAGCTCCCAGTTGCTTCTCAAATTGTTGCATCAGGCGGTTCATGGTGCTGTCGATCACCTTATCAGTCAGGGTTTGCTGCTTGTCCTGCAGGGTAAAGCTAAGAGCATAGGCTTTCTTGCCTGCCTCAATCTTATCTCCCTCATACACGTCAAACACGTTAACATCCTGCAACAGCTTACGCTCCACCTTAAAGGCTACCTTCTTCACTTCATCGAAGGTCACATGCTTGTCCAGCACCAGCGACAGGTCGCGGCGCACCTCAGGGAACTTAGGCAGTTCCTCTGCTACCAGTTTGTCTTTATACTTCTTCAGCAGGTAATCCCAGTTAAGCTCTGCGTACCATACCTGCTCCTTTACTTCCATAAAGCGGGTAACGCCTGCATCCAGCACACCTAACTCTGCCACCACGGTACCGTTTTTCACATAAGCAATGCCCTGGCGCATGTATGGGTTTTCAGCCAATTTCTGCACCTCAAAGTCTCCGGCATTCAGCTTACGGAGCACATTCTGCACCACACCAGCCAAATCGTGGAAGGCAGTTTTTACATTTGGCTGTTTCCAGCTTTCTGCTGTCACGTTGCCTGTCATGTATAGCGACAGGCGGCGGCTTTCTTGGTAATCACCCTCCTGCTGCTCGTATACTTTGCCCAGCTCAAACAGCTTCAGGTCGCGCTGACGACGGTTTATGTTGCGGCGCAGCACCTCCAAGCCTGAAAAAACCATGCTCTTACGCATTACATCCAGATCTTCGGAGTTGTAGTTTACCACCTTCACCAGATTTGCTGCCTCTGCCTCACCGGCATACTGGTAATAGTTGGAGTTTGTGATAGAGTTGGTGATGATCTCGTGGAATCCGTTAGCTGCAATGTAGCTCGTGATTGTCTCGGTCACATCCTCTGCGTATGGGTTCGGGAACTTAGCCAAGTATGTTGTAGCTAGGTTCTCGCTCATTTCGATGTTGTTGAAGCCGTAGATGCGCAGAATTTCCTCTACCACATCGGCTTCGCGTGTTACGTCTACCTTGAACGGCGGTACCGACAGCGAAAGGTGTGTCTCCGTTTCACCAGTCACCTCAATACCCAGGTCGGTAAGTATGGTTTTAATTCGCTCGGCACCAATGTGCTGCCCAATTAAAGTATGAGCACGTTCTACGCTCAGTTCAATCTGTCGATTTTCTATTGGTTTCGGATAAACATCTACAATCTCAGAACTTACCACGCCGCCTGCTACCTCCTGCATCAGCAGGGCAGCACGCTTCAGAGCCGTAATCACTATATCCGGATCCGTACCGCGCTCGAAGCGGAAAGAAGCATCGGTTTTTAGGCCATGCGCCATCCCTGTGCGGCGTATAGAGTCTGGTGAGAAGTATGCACTCTCTATGAAGATGCTGGTTGTCTCGTCTGTAACGCCAGACTCCTCTCCACCAAATACACCACCAATGGCCATCGGCTCATCAGCATTACAGATCATCAGGTCTGTGGCATTTAATTTGCGCTCCACACCATCCAGAGTCTTGAAAGTAGTACCTGCTTCAACAGTTTTCACCACAATCTTATCGCCTGCAATTTTATCTGCATCGAAAGCATGCAGTGGCTGACCTAACTCGTGCAGCACGTAGTTGGTAACATCCACCACGTTATTTATCGGCGAGAGGCCAATAGCGCGCAGACGCTTCTGTAACCATTCCGGCGATGGGCCTACTTTCAGGCCTGTAACGGTAAGGCCAGCATAGCGAGGGCAAGCGTCTGTATCTTCTACCTCCACTGCAATAGGGCGGGAAGTGTTATCTACTTTGAAAGCCGCTATGGCAGGCAACTCTACTTTTGTATCCAACAGCGCCTGCAGATCGCGGGCTACACCGTAATGCGAAGCAGCATCGGCACGGTTTGGTGTCAGACCTATCTCGAATACCTTATCGGAGCCCAAGCCGAAGAACTCGGCTGCAGGCGTCCCATTTGGCAGCTCAGTGTCCAGCACCATAATGCCCGCATGCGACTGACCAATACCGATTTCATCCTCGGCACAGATCATACCTTCTGAAACAGCACCGCGTATTTTAGACTTCTTGATCTTGAATGGCTCTCCTTCAGCTGGGTATAGCGTGCTATTTACAGTAGCTACCACTACTTTCTGGCCAGCTGCCACATTTGGCGCACCGCACACAATTTGGCTCGGTTCTCCGTTACCAATATCCACAGTCGTAATGCGCAGGCGATCAGCGTCAGGGTGTGACTCGCAGGTAAGTACCTCGCCAATCACAATGCCTTCCAAGCCTCCTTGTACCACATCAAAAGTATGAATACCCTCTACTTCTAATCCGGCACCAGTAAGCAGTGCACCTATTTCTTCAGCAGTTTTATCTGTATGTATGAGTTGTTTCAGCCAGTCGAATGAAATCAGCATGTTATTTTCTGTTGGGGTTAATCTCAAATCCCGTTTCGGGAGTCAATCTTCTTCAAAATTAAGGATAATTCTGTTATGGGGAGAAATCAGACAAAAGATAAAAGGGCTGCCGAAAAGCGTATAGTCTTTTTATCCTTTAATCATAAAACTCCTTTGCCAAGCTTCTAGTGTGCTCCCTCATAATTTTTCTCCCCTGCCGGGATTGCTATGCTCAAGCGGTTATTTTTTGGGGGCACAGGGCACACATAATCTGGATTATAGGCACAAAAGGGGCTATAGGCACGGTTAAAGTCCAGCACTACCTTTTTGTCCCCCTCCTCAAAAGGAACGTCCAGAAAGCGCCCACCACCGTAGGTCTCAAAGCCATTGGTTTTGTCGGTAAACGGAACAAATAGCTGGTCTTTCTCTCCAGTCAGCTTTTTGTACAGCATCAGCTTAAGCTGCTCACCTTCCAGTTCGAAACTTGCTGTGCCGTAGCGCAGGTAAGGTTCATAGCTGCCATTTGTCAGGGGCATAAGCAGGGTATCCTGCTGCGCTAGCTTCTCAACGCTTGCATTCACACGGTAATCCAGGTTAGGCTCGTAGTATACCAGGTTTTTGAAGGCACGGCGCCCGGCATCATCAAAAGGACTGTTGGCACGGCTCCTGAACGAAAGGTCTTTTTCCTCACGCTCCTTCAGCAAGGGCTGTATGTAGTTATCGTCGTTAAAAAGGGCGTCCTGCATAAAGTAGAAAACTACCAAGGCCAGGCCCGCCAGTATAACAAGTCTCAGCGGTCGTTGCATAACACTCTATGGCTAGTATTTTGTGCAAAGGTCGTAAATTTTGGGCAGGAAAGTAGCAGCACTGCTATGTACTTTGGCAGAAGTATACCTCAGGTGTTGCACTTTAGGCGTAGATTGTATAACTAGTACACATGTTCCTTGTTTCCTGCTGCCATGGAAACTTTTATAAGATAAGTCCATGTTAGTACATCTAATTTAAACACTCATCCCTCATGAAGATTGCCTCATATACTTTAGTTATAGCTTCGGCGCTGCTATTTGCCGCATGTTCTGAAGACCAGAAGAACGAAACCACAACTACATCCGCTACTGTACCTGCAGCTAATGTAAACCAGGCACAGCCTGCACAAACTCCAGGTAAAGCAGTTGCGCTTAACCCGCCACATGGTGAACCAGGACATAACTGCGCTATTCCGGTAGGTGCACCTTTGGATGGTCCGCCTCTGCCAAGACTGGTTAAACCTAACCTTTCACCTGTGCCATCGCAAACACCTCCCGGCATGAACCCTCCTCACGGACAGCCAGGTCATGATTGCGCTATTCCGGTAGGTGCTCCACTGGGTAAAAAATAATTGTTAAGAAATACAGCAAGAGCATGCTTTTTAACGAGGCATGCTCTTGCTGTATTTCTCATACCCTTTCACAGGCTGCAGCATCTGTGGCTCGTGTGACTGTAGAATTACCTTCACACCTCTCCCCCTTCACTTTTAAGAGGGATCTATTCATACACACCTTCCAAGCTCCTCACCTGCTAGACACTGAAATCTTCAGCTAGGCAGTAAGCCTAAAATCACCTCACGCAATTAAGTCGTTAACTAATTAAATACTAACGTTTTACTACCTCACCTATCACTTTACCCATTTTTCGATCCTTGCTAAAGGGATCTCACTGATGCGCAAAGTAGAGCGTGTAGTAAATATTTAACTTTGCAAAGATATTTTAGAATCATCTGCATTTTTTTATTAGTCGTATGCTCCTATACATATTCAACGAGCTATGGCACAATCTCAGGAACTTTATCAGGAGCTGATTTCACAACTAGATCAGCTGCACCAGGATGCTATAACGCTGGAAGAAAAGTTTGCTCCAGCTATACAGGCAGTACACCCTAAATTCAGGAAGAGCGCAAAGAACCTGCTTCATTACCTGGCCCTACGCCAACACGACATACGGGACTTACAAGAGCAGTTAGCACATTTGGGACTTTCCTCCCTAGGCCGTTCAGAAGGCCACGTGCTGGCAAGCCTGCAGGCAGTACGCAGACAGCTTTGCCATATGGCTGAGTGCCCAATCTCCCCTAAACAACTGGCGGTGTCCTTCTTCGAAAACCGGGAACTACTGGCATCGCACACAGAAGAACTGCTCGGCTCTAAGCCAGAACACCGCACTACCCGCATTATGGTTACTTTGCCTTCAGAGGCTGCTGACCAGTATGAGCTGCTGCCACGCCTACTCAAAGCTGGGATGAACTGTGCCCGTATCAATTGTGCACATGATGATGAGAAAGCATGGCTGAAGATGATTGACAACATCCACAGGGCAGAAAAAGAAACAGGCATTCCGTGCAAAATACTTATGGACCTGATGGGGCCCAAGCTGCGTACAGGCCCGCTCAAAGAAGGGCCAAAACTAGTGGTGATACATCCGTCTCAGGACAGCTTGGGCCAGACTACTGAGGCTGCTAAAGTATGGTTGGCTCCGTCTGACGTTCCTCCCCCCAAAGATGCAGATGCCTGGTTACCCTTACAAGAAGTATGGCTAGCCCAGTTGCAAGAGGGAGACATGCTATACTTTACCGACACCCGCCGCCGCAAACGCTCCCTTACTGTTGTTAGAAAAGAACAAGGAGGCCTGTTGGCACACCTGCTCAAAACCTCCTACATCACCACTGGCACTGAACTGCGCCTAAAGGGCAAGCACACTACTGAGAAAACAACCAAAGTTGGAGAGCTGAAAGCACTTGAACTGCCCATAACATTAAAAAAGAACAGCTTTCTGGTTCTAACGCGGGAGCCTATTCCTGGGGAGCCTGCCATTTATGATGATCACGGGCATGTGATAGAGCATGCACATATTTCCTGCACTCTCCCTGAGGCTTTTACTCAAACTAAGGTTGGGCAACCTATACTTTTTAACGATGGCAAAATTGAGGGGGTACTGGAAGAGGTAACACCAGACAGGCTTCTTGTAAAAATTACCTATGCCAGCGACACTGGAAGCAGATTGCGGGCAGACCAAGGCATCAACCTTCCGGAAAGTAAAATCCATATAACGGGGCTAACAGAGAAAGACCGTCAGGACCTGAAATTCATAGCCAAGCATGCCGATATAGTAAACCTGTCTTTCGTGAACCATGCCGATACTGTAGAGGCACTGCACCAGGAGCTAAAAGAGCTGCATGCTACAGACCTAGGCATCATGCTGAAGATAGAGACACAGGAAGGTTTCCGTAACCTGCCGCACCTTCTCCTGACAGTTATGAAAAGCTACCCCGCTAGTATCATGATTGCCCGTGGCGACCTGGCCGTGGAGTGTGGCTGGCAACGGCTGGCCGAAGTACAGGAGGAAATACTGTGGCTTTGTGAGGCGGCGCATATACCTGTAGTATGGGCTACGCAGGTACTTGAAACACTGGCTAAGAAAGGACGACCATCAAGGGCCGAGATAACCGACGCAGCCATGGCGCAGCGTGCCGATTGTGTGATGCTCAATAAGGGGCCTCATGTGGTGCAGGCTATCGAAATGCTACACGACATCCTGGTACGTATGCAGGCGCATCAGCATAAAAAAACTTCCATGCTGCGTAGCCTTCATATATCAGACCTCGCAAACCTTATACAAGCTTAACAGCATCAACTTCAACATTTTACAATATTCTTTTCTCAAGACAAAAGTCAACTTATTACTGTACTTTATAATTTCTTTTTTATACCTTTCTCCTGATTAAGTACCAAACCCTCTATGCGGGATGCTATAGATCGCATACATAAAACGTAACATACTATGGAAAACACTAAGAAAATCCTTTTCCTGACAGGCGACTTTGCCGAGGATTATGAAACCATGGTTCCCTTTCAGATGCTTCTGATGGTAGGCTATGAGGTACATGCTGTGTGCCCCGATAAAAAGAGAGGCGAAACCATCAAAACAGCTATTCATGACTTTGAGGGTGACCAGACTTATAGCGAAAAGCCGGGCCACAACTTTACATTGAACTACACTTTTTCAGAGGTGAACCCTGAAGAATATGCCGGTTTGGTAATTGCCGGAGGCCGTGCCCCTGAATACCTCCGCCTGCACCAGGGTGTAATAGACCTTACCCGCCACTTTGCCGAGACTAACAAGCCTATAGCCGCAGTTTGCCACGGTATTCAGATTCTTACAGCTGCACGCGTGGTAGAAGGCCGGCGCCTAACTGCTTACCCTGCCGTAGCGCCTGAAGTAGAATTAGCAGGAGGTACTTATGTTTCTGTAGAGCCTACCGAGGCGGTGGTAGACGGTAATTTAGTTACCTCGCCAGCATGGCCTGGGCACCCTAAATTCATCAGAGCCTTTCTGGATGTGATGGGGGTGAAAATAGACCTTAACGCAACATCTGCTGTAGCCTCTGCGGTTTGAGACCAGTAGTAACCATACTTTAACGCTATACAAGCTGCAGTGTAAAAACAGCAGCTTGTATAGCGCTTTTGTTTTACTAAAACTGTTGCCTGATGATAGATAGAACCATCGAAAAGATGCTTTACAAAATTGCCGCACTCCTGGCGATAGTAGGCATTGTACTTCGTATGCTACAACCGTCAGATAACTACCAGGGCCTTTACCTTATATTGGCAGGCCATATATTGGGTGTGATTGGTATATTGATATACATGAAGCGGACCAATGACATGGAGCAGGAGCAGAGAAATGCACAGGAGCCTGTGCAGCAACTAGAGAAAAAATAACCCATGAAAACATACTTAGTGGTGGCTCTTCTTAGCCTGACTTTCAGTGCACAGGCACAGCAGTTAAACGAGCAAAAGAAAGTAACAGTCCGGCTAAACTGTGCGCCACCTACAGCTAAATCTCAAGCTTTGGTACTGGTTAACGAGCAAGAGGCATCCCCGAACGCTATAATCCTGAACCCAAACGATATCGAAAGTATAAATGTGCTGAAAGGTTCGGAAGTACCAGAGCAATTGGCGGATAAAGGGAAACACGGCGTGATCATGATGGAGTTGAAGCAGGAACTGCCACTAGCCCGGCTGGAGGAAGTATACAAAGCTTTCAACATATCTAAAGAGGAGCAAAACCTAACCCTTGCCATCAACGGCACACATGTTAAAGACACATCGTTGCTGCTGGCCGACCTGCGCCAAATAGAAAAAGTAGAGGTTGCGGATTTTGACACCTCCCGTTCTCAGTGGAGCTTTAAGGAGCAGTACTTAAACATCATCACGAAGCCCCAGCACTAACACCCTCGGTTATCCTGCGTATCTTGCAGCCTGAACTATACTTTATACTTCTATCATGGACGGCAGAAAACGCGCTAACATCAAACCCGGCACTCACGTTAACATCGTACAGAAGCAAGACCAACGCACCGGTGAGCTTACCGAAGGCTACGTGCAGGACATTCTCACCAACTCTCCCACACACCCTCACGGTATTAAAGTAAGGCTAGAAACTGGTGAGGTTGGACGAGTTCAAGAGATTCTGCCGGAAGACTGATGCTTGATTAGAGAGTTGTAAGGTTAAAAATTTAGAAAATTACTTTTTTGCCATAGATGACTTTCTAATACTGGTTAGCAATGCCGTAAGCGATGCAGCCTCCTGTTTCAAGCTTACGAGTAGTTCTGCTTTTACAATTCCTGATTCTTCCAGCATTTCCAGCCAATATTGCGACTCATCAGCTTCCTCCAATACGGTTCCGATTTTGGCAGAAAATTCTGCAGCAGATCTTGCACGGCAAGCAGCTCTTTAATTAGCTGCAACAGAGGTAGCGGATCCCAGCAACTGCTTTCCTAAAATTTGAGCATCCGGCCTATTAGGCAACGCCCGAAACAGCCTCACTACTCTGACACTGAATGCTTTTGTTCGCATCTTAAACTCTTCTGCAAAAGCATAATTACTCTTCCTCTCCTCACCCATCAGACTAACTTTTTTAATTTCTAACTTCCCAACTTTATAACTCTACAAGATTCCTTCATCTGCAAAGCTATAGTAGTCGTTGTCGGTAAAGATGATGTGATAGAGGACGGGCAGGTCTAAAAATTGGCCAGCTTCCTTCATTTTCTTCGTGAGGGCAATGTCGGCGGCACTGGGTTTGATATTGCCGCTTGGATGGTTGTGCACCACGATGACAGAACTTGCCAACTGCTCCAGTGCTTTTTTGAAGATGATCTTTGGGTCGGCCACCGTACCGGCCACGCCTCCAGAACTGATATTCTCCTTCTTCATCACCACGTTAGCCTGGTTTAGCAGTATAACCCAGAATTCTTCATGCGGCAAATCCAGCAGCTGTGGCTTAGTGTAGTTGTATATATCAGAGGAACAGGTAATGCGGGTTTTAGCGGCTACTGTAGTCTCTTTACGGCGGCGGCCTAACTTGAGAGCACTAACAATAGTAATAGCCTTAGCCTCTGCTATGCCTTTGTGTTTTATCAGGTCTTTTACCGTAAGCTTAGCCAACTCATTCAGGTGATTCCCAATGGCGGCAAGTATCCGTTTCGCTACGTCTACGGCGGTTAACTTGGGGGTGCCAGACCCTATCAGAATAGCGATAAGCTCAGCGTCTGACAAAGCGGCTTTACCTTTTAGCAAAAGCTTTTCGCGCGGACGATTTTCCTCTGCCCATGTTTTGCTGTTGAGCGGCTGCATGTATGGCAGTGTGGCAGGAGCTTCTTCTTCTTTCACTTACGGTACAAAATTTGATAATAAAGAGAATGCATGTGGATTCTCTTTCGACTTGAAATAGTTCAACCTGCAGATGCTTTTTTTTGCACATTTTATACTCTGAATGAAATAGCCGCGGCAGTATAAAACAATACTGAAACCGGACGGTTTAACACCAATATGCAACGTATGTTATCTTTTGGAATCATCCTCCTACTGCTGTTTATAGTAGACCTGTACGTTTTTCAGGCTATCAAAACAGTAACTCAGAACCTGAATACTACAGCTCAAAAAGTCATTTACTTTATACATTGGGCTATTTTTGCCATAACAGCTAGCACCTTTACGCTTGCCTCTGCCACACGTGGAACTCCGCCAGATGCTTTTAAGACATACCTGGTTAGTACATTATTCATCATTTTTGCCTCCAAGCTAATAATAGTGGTTTTCCTGCTGCTGGACGATGTGCTGCGGTTAAGTAAAATTGTGCTAAACTCAGCTAACGGCGATGAGAAATTTGACCCTTCGCGGCACAAGTTTTTGAACCAAATGGGGCTTGTAGTAGCTGCTATTCCGTTCTCAGCCTTTATTTATGGTATGGTAAAGGGTGCTTACGATTACCGTGTAAAACGTGTAACGCTGCGTTTCCCGAACCTTCCTAGCGCCTTTGATGGCTATAAGATGCTCCAGATATCGGATCTGCACACGGGCAGCTTTAATTCTACTGAGCCATTGCAGGAAGCTGTGCGCATCATCAATAAGCAGGAAGCTGATCTGGTATTCTTTACCGGCGACCTGGTGAATAATGTGGCAACTGAACTAAGGGAGCACCTCGACACGCTTGGTGGCATCCGTGCCAAAAAGGCGGTGTACTCCGTGCTAGGCAATCATGATTATGGTGACTATGTGAATTGGCCAAGCCAGGAGGCGAAGCGTGAAAACCTGCAGACCCTGATCGATAGCCACCGCCAAATGGGTTGGGACATCCTCCTAAATGAGAACCGTATCATTGAAAAAGATGGCGAACAGATTGCTGTACTTGGTGTCGAGAACTGGGGCAATAAGAGAGGTTTTCCTCAGTACGGTCGCCTTAACCAAGCCTACCAGGGTACAGAGAAGATACCGTTTAAAGTACTCCTCTCTCACGACCCATCGCACTGGGATGGTGAGATCAACAAGAAGTATGAAGATATTGACCTGACACTTTCAGGCCATACCCACGGCATGCAGTTTGGGGTAAACATACCTGGCTGGAAATGGAGTCCAGTTCAGTACGTATACGAGCAGTGGGCTGGACTTTACAAGAAAGGTCGCCAGCACTTGTATGTGAACACTGGCCTCGGCTTTCTAGGCTATCCTGGCCGCGTAGGCTTTTTGCCAGAAATTACCGTTTTTGAGTTGAAGAAAGCTTAAGCAATAAGCGTAAGTTAAGAGAAAGCGCCGGCCTGAAAAGCCGGCGCTTTTTGCTTCAGCAATGCCTACAGCTCCCCTTCCTGAACATTACATCCTATGGCAGCGTACTAAGTCCTAGCAGATTTGCACCTTCGCAGCTTCCCAATAGGGCAGCTTAAAACTAACATATCGAGAAACTATGAGTAAAAAGTTTTTTCCAGTAGCCGCCATCGCCCTTCTGTTTTTTGCCACCTCCTGCGGTGAGGATTCAAAGGGAACCTCTACAGAGGTAGTAAACTCAAATCAGGACGAATTGGTAAACCCTAGGCACATTCGTGGCTACGGCAACAGAGAACCAGGCACACGTGGCCCGGCAGATCCGCCACCATATCAATATTACGCTTTCAGCACAAGATCGCTGCCAGCAAGTGCGCGCCAGGAACTTGAAGGTAGAGTGGCGGTGGAAATGGTGACAACCTACTACCTTGAAGGTAGCCAGCTAAGCGACTTGGCAAGACAGTATAATGCTACTTCTAACAGTGCTACAGAAAAACCAGAAGATACTGATGTAGGCACTGACGGCAGCGGTACTGGCAACAGCAGCGGCGGTAGTGGATCGGCCAACGGCCGAGAGAGCGGAGCTGACCAAAACTAGATGATCCATTCAAACAAAATTATACTTCACAGAAGCCTGCAGCACGTACAGCTGCAGGCTTCTGTCTTTTAGACATATAGTAATTATTTAGTAGTTTTACTTAATCTGCCCCAATGCCTGAGGCTGGCATACTATTTGGCAGGTTTTGGCGTATTAGAGTTGATTGCCGCAGTACGATAACAATCTAGATGTACAAACACCCACTGTTTTATTTACTAACACTGATACTTTTGGTATACAGTATGCCCTCTCTAGCTCAGAGGAATATCCGGATTAGCGGTACTGTGCTTCAGCCTGACCGTACAACCCCCATACCCGGTGCTACCATTGTAAAAGTTAATACCAACATGGGTGTTGTGTCAGATGAGCAGGGTAAATTCCTGATCGACGTAGCGCAAACTGATACTCTGATGATACGGGCACTTGGCTTTAAGCCGCTCCTCTACCTGCCCAAAGCCTTACCAGTGTCTGAGTTACGGGTAAATATAGTGCTGCAGGAAGACAGCGTGATGTTGGGTGAGGTAGAAGTTACCAGCCGACCGTCCAAAGAAATGATTGACCGTGCTTTGCGCAACATGAAGCGGGAGCAAACCAGCCAGACCAAGAATCCTAATTATTTACCTGGCTTCGAACCTGAACCGCCTGCTCCAGCAGCTCCGCCAACCATACTCAATCCTTTTGGCTTAATGTATGACCTCTTCTCAAGCGAAGGCAAACAGAAACGCCAGCTACAAGAGTACCTGGAAAAGCAAGAGGCTGAGCGAAGAAGAAAGGAACAAGATGATTACAACCGTTTCTTCAAAGACAATACCGGCTATCAGTAAAGCAGCCAAATATTGTCCTGCTGCGTAGGTTAAGGTATAACAAGACCTGAAACTATGAAAATTGGATACCCGTGTGTAAACGTAGCGCTAGATTGTAGTTCTTCCCGTACTTTTCGATTGGCTTCCTATTCCGAAGAGCGGCTTATTGAGACGGTAGAGCAGAACCTTATTTGTTTGCGTCGCATACTGGAGTACAATGTGCAGCACGGCTTGATGTTCTTCCGCCTCACCTCCGATCTTGTACCTTTTGCCTCACATGAGATTAATAAGTATAACTGGCAAGAGCACTTTAAAATGACCCTGCGACGGCTAGGTAGCTACATCAAGAACAATAACATGCGTATTTCGATGCACCCCGACCAATTTGTGGTGCTAAACTCACCCAACGAGCAGACGGTGCGCAACAGCATTGCCGAGCTTGTCTACCAATGCAGCATACTGGACCTTATGGGTTTGGACACTACTGCTAAGCTGCAAATTCATGGTGGTGGAGCCTATGGAGACAAACCTGCGGCCATACAGCGCTTTGCCGAAGTATACCATACGATGTTACCTGACGCCGTAAAGGCACGCCTCTGTGTAGAAAACGACGACCGCACCTATACTTTGCAGGACTGCCTGCAACTGCATGAGCTGACCGGCATGCCCATTATATTCGATAACCTGCACCATGAATGCGTAAATAACGGCGAGCCTATGCGCGAGGCAGTACAAATGGCCGCCACCACCTGGGACCTGGAGAAAGATGGAATCCTGATGATGGATTACAGCGCACAGGCACCGAATGAACGCCGCGGCAAGCACATTCAAAGTATAGAGGAACAGCTCTTCCACGACTTCCTGGTAGAAACAGAAGGGCTCGACATGGACATCATGCTGGAGATTAAGGACAAGGAAGAGAGTGCGCTAAAGGCACTCGAGGTAGCTAAAAGCTTAGGTCGCCTGCAACTGGTTTAGCGTTCCAGAGAAATACTCCTAGAAAGTTATTTTGTAAAGCTGTTGCAGGCTTAAAAGTACGAAGCCACAAAGTGATATAACCACTCTCCGATCTGCCACAGCAGCCACACTAAGAACACCAGCATCAGCACCAAGCCTATCAATACCCCCACAATAAGTCCTTTTCCGCTGCCCTGATATTTACCTTCTTCATAATGGCGACGCAGCAGGCGCACATTGCGCTCATTGGCCTTGAAAGCAAAGTCGAAGATGTTACCTAAGATAGGAATACTGCCAATAATCACATCCAAACCTACGTTCAGCATCATCAGAGCTACCAGTTTACCACTCGCTCCGTGCCGTACCATTGTCAGGATGAGAACGGCCGATACACCAAACGAGGCAAGGTCGCCGGCAAAAGGAAGCAGGCCCAGGATTGGGTCCAAGCCAAAGCGATAATTTGTTCCAGGCAACCGGAACTGGTTGTCCATCAGGTAAGCAATATGATCTACCCACTTAAGCTTTTCAGAGGTAGGGGTACGAGTGTAGCGGGTATTTTCTGTTGCCATAAGCGCTTATACGCAGAGCATGTGGCAAAGGTACAGCTCTGCTATGGCACCATTGGGTAACGCTGCTGCCACTTAGCTCTGCGCTGTTTTTTGGCTGCGGCAATATGGTATTTTTTGGTTCGCTTGCTCTTTTTAAACGCCTTCTTGCTAACTCCCTTCTTTGAAAAAAGAGACTTCAGTCCTGGACCACCTAGTGCGGCGGCTTCGGCTGGTACACTGTACATGGCACTACCAATTAGTATGGATAGCGCAACAGCAAATATTCTTACCATACGGTTATAATCTTTAGGCCCTCCTTCGCCCGGGCAGCCTTTCGCTTTATAACGTTGTGTCGTGTAAGAATAGTTTAAATATTTAGCGCAAAAGGAGTTATAAGAAAGCCTCTGCTATTCTTATAACTCCTTTTGCGCTAAGTAAAAGCAATGGGGTTAGTGTTTTCCCTTTTTGCCTTTACCATGTTGCCCTTTTGCCACCACTGTGCCTTTGCCCTTGTGTTTAGTGTGGCCCGGGTTAGTAGTGCGCGGATGGTGAGGATTGTTTGGATTTTTGTACCATCCTTTGTGCAATCCGTTATCTTTTCGGCTACCGTTAGTGATAACAATCACTTTACCATTCTTATCTGTTTTCTTTCTGGAGATAACGCAGGAAGATAACATTACCACAGCCATTAGCACCCACAGTGCCTTTACCAAAGTATACTTCATTGGATTTGGATATTATAATGATGAAAGCCATAGCCTGTATGGCGGATGCGAATATACAGCTATACTTTTAGGAAACCACACACCAGAATACAATCATCCTCTAGACAGCTTCATAGCTCACTGTAGTACTAGCACTTATCTTATCCTGAGTTCAAGAGACATACAGAAGAGCTACTACCTTTTTAAATATCTATTATCTGCTGTAACCTCAATTGAAGAATTTACAGAGGACTTGCCTTTGTACACCACCAAGTCGAATACTGCATCAAAAAAGCTCTTATATAAGAATATTACAAATCACTCTTTATGTCTACAACAACTTAAGCAGGTTGTTTACGAACACAGGTATAGTTAAAAATAGAAGTCGAAACAATAAAAGATAAATAATATGGTGCAAAATGCTGCCTATAATATACCCGGACATTTCAACCCTGACAATTTGCAGGTAACATTCCGCAACAAAAGTGATTATGAAATGAGGCTGGCTTACTGGCTGTTTAGCATGATGGGCAAACCGGCCCTTGTGAAGGCTGGAGGTTTAGCTACTACCTGGGCCTTACGAATAGGACTACCGGTAAAAGGTCTTATCCGAAACACAGTGTACAGGCATTTTTGCGGTGGCGAAACAGTACACGAAGCAAAAGAAGTAGTGCAAAAGCTCTCCAGTGCATGCGTGCAAACAGTGCTGGACTATGCGGCCGAGGCTCAGGACACGGAAGATGGCTTTGATGCTGTGCACGATGAGGTGCTTCGCAACATACAACTTGCCCGCAGTACAGAAGGCCTCTCCTGCATTAGCGTGAAATTAACCGGTATCGGGCACAACGCCATTTTAGAGAAGCTGCACCAAGGGCAAAAGTTAAGTTCTGATGAGAGGAAAGCCTTTACACAAACAGCGGTTCGCTTAGATAACATTTGCAAGGCTGCGGCTGAAGCAGGTGTTACTGTATACATTGATGCTGAAGAAAGCTGGCTGCAGCGCCCTATAGATGAGCTGGCCGAAGAAATGATGCGTAGGTACAACAAGCAACGCGCAGTAGTTTTTAACACCCTCCAGATGTACCGCACTGACCGTGTTGCCTACTTGAAAAGTTGCCTAAAGCATTTTAAAAAAGAACCCGTGACACTAGGCATCAAGATAGTGCGAGGCGCCTACATAGAAAAAGAGCAACAGCGAGCCAGAGAGCAAGGCTACCCTAGTCCTGTTTTCACAAAAAAAGAAGATACTGATAGGAGCTTTAACAAAGCCATAGACCTATGCCTGGAGAACCTGCACCGCTTAGAGCTTTGTGCTGCTACCCACAACGAGAAAAGCATCAAATACCTTACAGAGCGAATACAGCAAGATTCGATTAGTGACCACAAGCAGCGTATACACTTCTCGCAACTATATGGGATGAGCGACAACCTGACATTCAACTTGGCAGATGCGGGCTATAACACTTCGAAATACCTGCCTTACGGAGAAGTGGCTACGGCCATGCCTTACCTGCTTCGTCGAGCAGAAGAGAATACCTCCATTGCTGGTCAGATGGGCCGAGAGTTGGCACTATTGCAAATGGAGATGCACAGACGTAACTTATGATCATACTTAAGTAAAAAGAGCCGGAGCTGTACAGCTCCGGCTCTTTTTGTGTTCTACTCTTAATTTGCGTCATGCTCATAAGGCAGGTTCGATGAATGTGTCTTTGAAAAAGGAACCGTCTGTGGAATATAGTCTTCCGGTGATCCTGGTTTGCTGTAGTCGTAAGGCCATCTGTACACTACAGGCAGCGGACCTGGCCAGTTGCCATGTCCTGGCAGCACCGGTGTAGTCCACTCCAGCGTATTAGAATGCCATGGATTTGGTGAAGACCTGCGACCAAAGAAGATGCTGTAAATAAAGTTGAACAGGAAGATAAATTGAGCGGAGAATCCCAGAACAGCGGCAATACTGATAAAACTGTTCAGGTCTGCAAATATATTGAACGTCTCATAGCCTGTCCAGGCATAATATCTTCTTGGGAAACCAGCAATACCAATGTAGTGCATTGGCATGAAAATCAAGTATACAGATAGGAAAGTCAGCCAGAAGTGAACATAACCTAATTTTTCATCCATCATACGTCCGAACATCTTCGGGAACCAGTGGTACACACCAGCAAACATGCCGAAGAACGCTGCAGCCCCCATCACCAGGTGGAAGTGCGCCACCACGAAGTAAGTATCGTGTAACTGGATGTCTAGAGAAGAGTTACCAAGTATAATACCTGTCAGACCTCCAGAGATAAATAGCGACACGAAGCCGATGGCAAACATCATGGCAGATGTAAACCGGATGTTCCCGCGCCAGAGCGTGGCCAGCCAGTTAAACACTTTCACTGCCGATGGCACCGCAATAATCAGCGTCAGGAACATGAATACAGACCCCAGGAACGGGTTCATACCCGTTACGAACATGTGGTGTGCCCATACTACAAATGACAGCACCGAGATACCTATCAACGAGCCGATCATGGCGCGGTAACCGAAGATAGGCTTCCTGGCATTAGTAGAAATTACCTCCGAAGTTATACCGAAAGATGGCATGATCACGATGTATACCTCTGGGTGACCCAGGAACCAGAACAAGTGCTGGAACAGAATTGGGCTACCACCAGTATTGGCCAGTGCCTGTCCGGCAATATAGATGTCAGACAGGAAGAAGCTTGTACCAAAGCTACGGTCAAAGATCAGCAACAACGCTGCCGAGAAAAGTACAGGAAAAGCCAGTAGGCCCAGGATTGCTGTCAGGAAGAAGGCCCAGATCGTAAGCGGCAGCTTAGACATGGACATGCCATGTGTGCGCAGGTTAATTACAGTTGTTATATAATTTACCCCTCCCAGCAACTGCGAAACGATGAACAGGGCCATCGAGATCAACCACATAGTCATACCAGCTGCTGAGCCTTGTATCGCCTCAGGAAGGGCACTCAGTGGCGGATATACCGTCCAGCCACCTGCGGCAGGGCCTGTCTCCAGAAAGAGGGAGGTGAACATTACAACACTTGCCAGGAAGAACACCCAGAAAGAAAGCATGTTCATAAAACCGGAAGCCATATCACGGGCACCAATCTGCAGCGGAATCAGGAAGTTACTGAAGGTACCGCTTAGCCCTGCCGTCAACACAAAGAAAATCATGATGGTACCATGCATGGTAACCAGCGCAAGGTAGAACTCAGGGTTAAGCTTTCCATTCTCTATCCAATCACCTAAAATAGGCTCCAGAAAAGTAAAGGTAGCCTCAGGCCAGCCTAACTGCATCCGGAAAAGGATAGACAATAAGCCTCCCACAAAAGCCCAAAAAATACCCATGAACAGGTACTGCTTGGCAATTACCTTGTGGTCCTGACTGAAGATGTACTTTTCGATAAAATTCTGATCGTGATGATGATCATGCTCGTCATGAACATGATGCACCCCGGTGGTGATATCAGTACTGGCCATAGGCTGATAATATTATATAATACAAAAGTTTTCCACCTACTATAGCGTAGCACGGTGCGGGTTTGCTACTAAACCATACATACTCCGAAACCGGCACAAAAGATGTAATTTTCGATGTTAAAATTTCAGTACCAGGTGATTACAACCTTACATAGCCTGAGCTCATAAGTATACTCAAGCACTTTTTACGCCTGCAAATAAATCTTACCAGTCTTAGGTAAGTAATGAGGGTAAAGCAGCTCTTTA
The DNA here is from genome assembly GCF_000973725.1 of Pontibacter korlensis. Classification (NCBI taxonomy): domain Bacteria; kingdom Pseudomonadati; phylum Bacteroidota; class Cytophagia; order Cytophagales; family Hymenobacteraceae; genus Pontibacter; species Pontibacter korlensis. The sequence continues at coordinate 676,988 of NZ_CP009621.1, forward strand.
GCCCCTGTAAATAACAAATCCGCACGCCCAACTCTAAGGTCAGGCATGCGGATTTAAAGTTTATAAGTTTAGTAGTTGTGGATAGGTGAGGTAAAATCTACTCCTAGCTGCAACCCTAATGCTCTACCAGAAAATAATGTACATAGCTGCCAGCACAAACACAATGGCTGTTGCCGCAACGTTGAAGATACCATCCGTTCTGAAAAGCCCCTTCTCTATCTGTACAGTGCTATCAGGATATTTACCCTTGCTGTTTTCCCACAACGTGTAGCCAACTACCAGTGTAGACAGCAGCAGGAACACAAGTCCCATTTGGTCCAGGAACGGCATTTCCGGGAAAGAAAGGTCGATGATGATACTAAATGGCACAGACGCGATAGCGGCAGCAAGAGCGGCGTTAGAGGTAGTTCTCTTCCAGAACAGACCGAACAGGAACAGTACCACAATACCCGGGCTTACATAGCCAGTGTACTTCTGAATAAACTGGAACACCTGCTCCTCTCCACCCAGTAGTGGCTCAGCCACCAGCACAGCAACGATGATAGCAAACAAGCTCACCAGTCGGCCAGTTAGTACCATCTGATTTTCTGTAGCATCTTTCTTCAGGTGTGCTTTGTAGATGTCCATCGTGAAGATGGTAGCTGTAGAGTTCATCATAGAGCTCAGCGAGGACAAGGCAGCAGCAATCAGAGCAGCAAAAGCCAGACCTTTCATACCTGTAGGCACCAGGTTACCAAGCAACCAAGGATAAGCCTCGTCATATCTGCTGATGTCTGCATTAAGTGCAAAGGCTGCTATACCAGGTATAACTACTACTAACGGAATCAACAGTTTCAGGAAGGCTGCAAACACAAGACCCCACTGCACCTCTTTTACACTTTTAGCAGCCAGCGCACGCTGTACAATGTACTGGTTAAAGCCCCAGTAGCTGATGTTGGCTATCCAAAGACCACCTACCAGTACGCTTATGCCCGGCAAATCTTTGTAGAATGGATTGTCTTCAGACAGAATCATGTCGAATTTCTCCGGCGCCTGCTCAAACAACATTCCCATACCTTGGACAGGACCAGCCCCGCCACTCACAGCATCCAGCGCAAGGTAAGTCGTTACCAAGCCACCCATGATCAGGAATATTACCTGGATAACGTCTGTCCAGGCAACAGCCTTAAGACCACCGTAAATGGAGTAAGATACCGCTACCACTGCAAGGCCAATAGTGGCATAAGTAGTGCTAATGCCCAGCACCACGCTCAGTGCCAGTGCAGACAAGTATAGCACCGACGTCAGGTTTACGAAGATGTACAGCATGATCCAGAAAATGGCCAAACTGGTACGAATACGGTCATCGTAACGCAGCTTCAGGAACTGAGGCATCGTGAAGATCCCCTCCTTGATATAGATCGGGAGAAAATACTTGGCCACTAAAATAAGCGTGGCTGCCGCCATAAACTCGTAGCTCGCAATACCAAGGCCTATTGCGAAGCCGGAGCCCGACATACCGATAAACTGCTCTGCCGAAATGTTGGAGGCAATAAGCGATGCACCAATAGCCCACCACGGCAATGATTTACTGGCAAGGAAGTAATCGGTGGAGTTCTTAGTATGTCCCTTTTTCTCGCGGGATACCCAGATACCAACAACGATTATGAGTAGGCAGTAGCCTATAAAGACAATAAAGTCGAGTGTAGAAAAATTCATCGAATCTTAGTTTTAGCTAACTAATATATGAGATTAGATCTAAATATTTAAAATATGATATTGATTTTATCAAACTTATCATTTACTTAACCGGCATAATAAGCCAGAAGCCTCCTTACTAGCTTTTGTTGGCAGTAAAGAGGCTTTCATTGGCATATCTAGCCTATCAGGTTTTTGAGCATAGTAGCGGCAGATTCCGGCGTTATGTCGCGCTGCGGATTTGCCATCATTTCATACCCTACCATAAATTTCTTAACAGAAGCGGAACGCAACAGTGGTGGGTAGAAGTGCATATGAAAGTGCCAGCCCGGGTAGTCCTGTCCGTCTGTCGGGCTTTGGTGTATACCTGAAGAGTACGGGAACGACACTCCAAACACACGGTCATAAGCTGCAGTCACATTTTTAATGATCTGGCTGAAGGCAGTTTTCTCCTCATCGCCCATCTGACCGATATGCTGATAATGACGCTTGCTGATAAGGATGGTTTCGAAAGGCCAGACAGCCCAGAAAGGCACCACTGCCGCAAAATGCTCGTTTTCCACTACTACCCGCTCACGCTCCTTAAGCTCCAGGTCCAGGTAATCCTGCAGAAGGCTACGCTGGTATTTCTCAAAGTATAAGCTTTGTTGCGTTGTTTCCTTGGCAGGTTCAACAGGTACAGTGCTCTGTGCCCAAATCTGTCCGTGCGGGTGCGGGTTGCTGCAGCCCATTACACTTCCCTTGTTCTCGAAAATCTGCACGTAGTTGATAAAGTCACGGCGGCCCAGTTCCTCATACTCCCGCTGCCATAGGTCTACCACCTTGCGAATATCGCCCACTTCCATGTCTGCCAACGTGAGGTCGTGGCGGGGAGAGAAGCAGATTACCCTGCAAATGCCGCGCTCACTTTCAGCCCTGATCAGTTCGCCTTTAACAAAGGCTCCTTCTGGTGCTCCTTCCTGCAGGGCTCCAAAGTCGTTATCAAACACATAGGTGGATTCGTATGCCGGGTTCTGCTCACCGTTAGCCCTGGTATTTGTAGGACACAGGTAGCAGCCAGGATCGTAGTCAGGACGGTTGTCACGGCTTACTTCCTCCTGCTGCCCCTGCCATGGGCGCTTGGCTCGGTGCGGTGACACTAACACCCACTCTCCTGTTAAGGGATTGTACCTTCTGTGCGGATGTTCAGCTAAATCAAAATTTGACATTCGTATTCGTTATTCTTTAAGTTTTGCCTGTGCAGGCACTTATGCATTAATTGTATGGCCGCTCTCTGCCAGACTGCTTCCGTTTACGATTTCAGCAATATAGGTTTTGAGGGAAATACCGAACTGCTGCTGATAAGCCTCCTCCATCTGCTTTATAAACGTATCCAGCGCATCCAGTTTAACGATGTTGATAGTACAGCCACCGAAGCCCCCTCCCATCATGCGTGCACCTAATACAGCATCCATCTCCCTGGCCTGGTCAACCAGGAAGTCCAGTTCTGGGCAGCTTACCTCGTAGTTGTGTTGCAAGCCACGGTGCGATGCGTACATCTTCTCGCCAAAGGTCTGCATGTCACCTTTTTCCAGTGCCCGACAAGCTTCCTCCACGCGGTTATTCTCATTCACCACGTAAATACAGCGCTTGTATACTATAGGGTCAAACTCCTCCTGGTGCTGCTCCAGCATCGCCACTTTCACATCGCGAAGGCTTTTCACCTCAGGGTAATGTTTCTGCAACAGGGCTACACCTGCCTCGCACTCCTGGCGGCGGGTATTGTACTCCGACGAGGCCAGGTTATGCTTTACCTGCGTGTCGCACAGCACAATGCGGTAGTCGGCCATATCGAGGTGGTAATAGGCATAGTCAAGCGTGCGACAGTCCAGTTTGACAGCATGGTTCTGCTTACCAAACATACTTGCAAACTGGTCCATGATGCCACACTTTACACCAGCATACTCGTGCTCGGCTATCTGCGCCATCTTCACCATATCAAATTTAGCTATATCGTATCCGAAGATGTGATTCAGCGCATAAGCCAGGCCACACTCCACCGCAGCCGACGAAGATAAACCTGCCCCGATCGGAATATTGCCACCGTATACTAAGTCAAACCCTTTTACTTCGTAATTAGCTTTTTGCAGTTGCGCTATTACACCCAACAGGTAGTTGGCCCAGCTTTTGTCGGAGCGCTGTACCTGGCTCAGTTCAAACTCTGCCTCCTGCTGTAGATCATAAGCATAGGCTCTAAAGGTGTTGGTGTTATTCGGCGCCACAGCAAAGTATATTTCTTTGTTAATGGCGGCTGGAAGCACAAAGCCATCGTTGTAGTCTGTATGCTCACCTATCAGGTTTACCCTTCCCGGAGATCTTACCACCACTGGTTTCTGTTGGTAGCGGGTCTCGAATGTATTTATAATCTCTTGTAACATTTTATGTATTTGTTCCTCCCTCTGTAGTGGAGTGTATGGCTATTATTATCTGTTAATTTTGATCTTATTTATTCACTCCAACAGCCTCTAAAGTATAAATTCCGGCCTCCAGTCCCTTGGCTTTTGCTTGTATTCTGATGGTTCCTGCTTGTTTACCTGCTTTTACAAGTATGGCTGCTATACCTGCTTCTGCTTTCACCGTTTTGGCTCCTACAATCTCAGCATCACCTTCAACAGTGAAAGTTACAGGTGTAGTAGCATCAGGCACAAGAGTACCGCTTGCATCGGTAACGTTAGCATACACAAACACCACATCGTTTACACCAGCCTGCAATTTCTTGCCGCTGTAGTCTGCCCATAGCTCTAGCTTCGCCTGCTTCTCAGGCGTCCGCCGCTCTGCCTGTGCCACTTTCTTGTTGTCTACATAAGCGATGGCTATTAGGCTACCAGGTGAGTATTGAGGAACATTGAAAGTAAAAGGAGGATGGTTCAGATGTGTAGAATTAGCATCCTTACCCGGCCTTTGACGGGCAATTACCTTTCCGTTTAGCTGTAGTTCTACTTCCTGGGCATTGCTGTACACTTTCACGGTGGTGGCAGCAGGGTCGTTCCAGTAGTCGGCAATAAATACCATAGGCTTGTGGAAAGTAGCCTGCGCATCTAAATCTGGACCTGCCTGGCTTCGGTAGAAGTAGTATGCAAATTTCGGAAGTCGCACGATATCCATAATGCCAGATGCCTCAATATCGTCTGCATAACCACGTTTGTAGTCAAACATCAGCCAATTGGCGTCTCCTACCGCTGGCCCTTGTAGGTTGCTGTTGTGTGCCTCCTGATAGTTCAGCGCCTGCTGTAGTAGTCGCTTCTGTCCAAAGCCACGCAGCTGCCTGGAGGTTCTCTCCTCCTCCTTCAGGTTGGCAAACTCTTTTTGGTTGAAGCCGGCGTTCTGCGCATAATATTCCCAATCGCCATATTCTGCTATAAACAGCGGCTTGTCTTTGCTGTACTTGTTCCAGTAATCAGGAGCCTTTCCATGTTGGCGGGCAGGTATGAACACATCATACACCTCGTCTAGCCAGCCGCAAGTGTACACGTTGTTAAATGGCAGCTCCTCATGCACAGCCTTATGCGCACGCTGCATAAATTCTGCCGTCATGCCTGACTCATTCAGCGAGGCTTCCCACAGCACTACAGAAGTATAGTTTCTGTCGCGGCGCACCATATCGCGCACATCCTGTATTACGTTATCCTGAAACTCCTCATCCCCAAAAAACTGCCAGCCCGGTATGGCATCCATTACCAACAGGCCCAGCTCGTCGCAAGCCCTCATGAAAGCAGGCGACTGTGGGTAGTGCGATAAGCGCACAAAGTTGAAGCCTGCTTCTTTTATTTTCCAGGCATCGCGGTAGTTGGCGTTGTCAGAGAGGGCATAGCCGATGTAAGGATACTCCTGATGGCGGTTAGTGCCGCGCAAAAACAGCTTTTGGCCGTTCAGGTAAAAGCCGTCTTTAGCAAAGCGGAAGGTTTTCACACCGGTTCTGATGCTTTGCTTATCAATCACCTGCCCGTCCTGCAGTAGCTCTACAACCAACGTATAAAGGTATGGCTCATCTGGTGACCACAGCTTTGGGTTGGAGATATTTATATTTTGCTTGAATGTCCCATACTCTCCCGGTTGCACAGTAACAGCCTCAGAAAGGGCCTCCCCTACTTTGTTTCCGCTGCTGTCTGCCAGAGAAACTCTTACCTGCGCCTCACGCTGTTTAGCATGGTCATTCTTTACTTCTGTCTGCACCTGTAGCGTAGCGGCTTGCTTGCTCACATTCTCGTAACGCAGCAGCACACCTCCACCTGCCACACGGTTAGCCGCTACAGCATCAGAAATATGCAGCTTATCCTTTGTAATGAGGAATACATTACGGTAGATGCCGCTGTAGTAGTTAAAGTCGAGGTCGGCGAGTGGTTTGCCTGGGGCTATCTTGGGGTTATCCTCATTATTCAGCTTCACCAGCACCTCGTTCTGCTCGCCATACTTTGCCTGGTCTGAGATATTCACATAGAAAGGCAGATAACCTCCCAGGTGCCGGAAAATGTGCTTGCCGTTCAGGTACACATCTGCCACTTGCATAGCCGCCTCAACTTTAAGGGCGATGTGCTTTCCCTTATCAGCTGCCGGTACGCCGAATGACTTGCGGTAAAAGGCTGTTCCCTGCCACTGTTGCTCTGTCTTTTCGATAGGCTCTAAACGTGCTGTGTGTGGCAGCGACACTTGCTCCCAAGCAAGTCCTTGTGGCTGGCTAGAAAAAACAGCGACGGAATCCACATCCCGCACAAATTCCCAGCCCTCGTTAAAGTTTTGAACTGATTCGGTACTAGTGGCACGCTCTCCTGAGTTGCCCTCCATTGTAGTTGTACAGCTTGTGCTAAGTAAGATGCAGCACAAAGGCAAAAGAATAAATTGTAAGAAGCTTTGATTGTATTTATTGCGTATCACAGTGTTAGTTTTTATCTGTAACCTTTGATATACAGCTAGAGCCCACGGTAGCCATTCGTACTGCCGTACTTTTAAACTCTAGAGAAATCCTAATAACAGTAAATGTAGCAAATATTTTACTTAGCTAGCTGTACGACAACTTTTGTGAATAAAGACCTTTGCGATATACTTTATCTGCTAAATTAATTGCTACCATACGAATATAAAGTAGCTCTGGCCGGAAGATGTTTAGGCTTGATATTCGACAAGAGTTGCAACATCATGTTAATAAGCCTGTTGTGAAGAATTAGCTATTTTAAAGAAAGATGCATCGTGCCAATGTAGCTAAGAAGCATCCAGATTATTACTTCAAGGTCTCTTCATACTGAACACTGTTCTCAGCAAAAGTAAAAGCCCCGGCCAAGTATACTTGGCCGGGGCTTTTACTTTTGCGTTTGTCGCTTAAGCTTCTGATGGCTCAACCATCGCATCGATAGTCTCGATAGAGCCGTCTGGGTTATGCTTTAGCTCTGTTACCTTCACGCTTCTAAGGTGTGTCTTGCCTCCGGAAAGGGAGCTGTCGTGGTAGAACAAGTACCATTTACCGTTATGCTCCACAATGGAGTGGTGGTTTGTCCAGCCAAGCACCGGCTTCAGGATTACACCCTGGTAAGTGAACGGTCCCAGTGGGTTATCGCCGGTGGCGTACGCAATGTTATGGGTATCACCGGTAGAATAAGAGAAGTAATACTTGCCGTTATACTTGTGCACCCAGGCTGCTTCAAAGAATCTTCTGTCGTTGTCTTTGGCTAATAGAGGCTGGCCGTTTTTGTCCAGTATCTGCACGTCTTTTACTTCGCCTTCGAAGCTCTTCATGTCAGCACTCAGTTTCGCCACCTTAGGCATAAGGGCTGGCTGATCATCAGCCGGATATTCATCGTTCGGGTTATACTTGCCCGTGCTCCAGCGCTGCAACTGGCCACCCCATATACCGCCGAAGTACATGTAGTAATCTCCACTGTCATCCTTGAAAACGGCTGGGTCTATACTATAGCTGCCTGCAATTGGCTCCGGCTCCGCCTTGAAAGGACCGGTAGGCGAAGTGCTGGTGGCTACACCAATGCGGAATATATCCTGCTTATCCTTGGCCGGGAAGTAAAAGTAGTACGTGCCATCTTTGTAGGCAGCATCGGGTGCCCACATTTGTCTGCTAGCCCATGGCACATCCTTCACGTGCAGCGCCACATCGTGCACCGTCACTTTACCACCTACACTGTCCATCGACAGCACGTGGTAGTCTTCCATGGCAAAGTGAGAGCCATCGTCTTTCTCAGGCACGCCTGCATCAATGTCGTGCGACGGGTAAACATAGATCTTACCGTTGAACACATGTGCAGAAGGGTCTGCCGTGTACATGTCTGTTACCAATGGCTCCGATGAAACAGAAGCCTGTTGTGCCACGGGTGCCTCAGTGTCTGCCTGATTCTCGGTGCTGGTGCTCTGGCAACCACTTGCTAAGACTGACGCAGCAAGAAAGGCCATTGCTGAATGCTTAAGGTGAGTTTTTGCAATCATGTTTGGTTTAGTTGTTTATCTTATTGTTTATACCCGATGTTAGACTATTTCATTGTGGTAGATGTGCTTTTGTAGATATCATCGTTCCCCTCGTAGTCGAACCACTCAAACTCAGCTTTAGAGGCAGACGGCTTACCCTGTGAGGTAGCGTACATACCAAGCGTGACACCCACAAAACCACCGGCCACACGTGTGCTCAGGTACGTGCCATCCACATCAGCCTTTAACAGCTTCCAGTCCCCTTCATTTGTGGTGTAGTAAAAGCTATACTTCCCACCGTCAAATGCAATCTTTAACTGCAAAGGCTTTTTGCTTTCCTTTCTGCTTAGTGTTTCCTCAGCAAGTACAGCGTTATCTGCCTTCCTTAACTGCACAACCTGTTTCCCTTTCGAAATCGTTTTTCCTAAAGTATAATAGTTCTTCTCTCCCTGAAAAGCAACAATTCCGGCAATTTCATTTTTGGAGGCTGGGTTAAATTTCATTCGGGTACTGGCACTACCTTCTAAGTGTTGTTGCCTTCTGGCTATGTAAGAAGGATTGCCTTTACCTGAAAGTTCTTCCGGGCGCACCTCCATACTGAGGCTTCCGGTTGGCTGACTTAGGCTATACCAGTTACTTCGCGGGGTGCGCAGCATCATCCAGTACATCGGCAATTCGCTTGCTGTAAAGTCTTCCCTATACCTGAAGTTGCCGTTCAACGGAAAATCGCTCAGTTTTGCTTCAGGCAGGTTTGGGCGGGTATAGCTGTACTGTACTTCCTCGTGTTTGGCATTAATGATGGGCCAGCCGTCTTTCCAGGTAACTGGTGCCAGAAAGGTTTCGCGGCCAATGTTGTAATGATCCTCCGTGTCGTACGGGCGCGTAGCCAGGAAGATAGACCACCACTCGCCGTTTTGTGTCTGTACCAGGTCGGCGTGGCCGGTGGCAGACACAGGATTAGGACGGTCGTTTGGCAAATGGCGTTGCGTAAGTATAGGGTTGTTCTCGTAAGGGATGTATGGCCCGGTTACGTTCTGGCTGCGCAAAATTACCTCCGAGTGGTTCACGCTTGTTCCACCCTCAGCTGCCATCAGGTAATAATAGCCGTTTACTTTGTAGATGTGGGGGCCTTCTATCCAGACAGGCTTTTTGGAGATATCCACGCCTCCGTTCACCAGTATTGTAGGTTCGCTTACCGTCCTCAGGTTTTTGTAGTCAAACTCCTGTATTCGGATTGTGCGGTGGCCGTCGTAAAGCGGCTTGTTGTCCGGTGCATCGCTGTTGTAGAGGATATAGGCTTTGCCGCCCTCATCAAAGAACAAGGAGGGGTCGATGCCGCTTACCTCCGGCAGCCACACCGGGTCAGACCAGGGGCCAGCCGGGTTAGTGGCCGTTACCACAAAATTACCGCCTTTGTCTACCAGCGTGGTGACCATGTAAAAGGTGCCATCGTGGTAGGCAATAGCCGGGGCGAAGATACCCCTGGAGACGCCTAAGCCTTCTACATCTAACTGTTCCGGCCGGTTTAGTATGTTACCGATCTGCTGCCAGTTTACCAGGTCTTTGCTGTGGAAGATCGGCACGCCCGGGTAGTAAGAGAAGGTGGAGGTGATCAGGTAATAATCGTCTCCTGCCCTGCAGATACTTGGGTCGGGGTAAAAGCCTGGCAGAACGGGGTTTATAATTTTCTCCTGCGCCTGCACAGCCAGTGTACTAAACAACAATCCGGCTGCCAGGCAGCATTTTTTCAGAATGCTTTTATACTTGCTTATACTTGTCATACCTTTATTGATGGGTGATCAATTCACTGCCGTTGCCGATTCCTTACGATAGCTTTGTGGCGGGCCAAGGTAGCTTGGTTTAGCGCCCTCTGTCTCCACTATGATCTTCTGAATCACTACACCTGGGTCCACCATCCATACTTTCAGCACATGGTTACCAGGCTTCTCTACCTTGTGCTTCGACTGCGTTACGATGATGTTGTTGGCCACCCACTCGTCCCAGGATTGGGTGGTGTTATCTTTATGGATGTTCACGATCTGCGGCTCGGCATCGTCGATGGAAAAGGCATAACGCAGGCCTTCCGAGTCGTTATAATTGAGGGTTGGTGACACAAGCACCTGCACATTCACTTCTCCGCTATTGATCAGGTGCATGTCGTACTCCAGGCGTGGGCTGTTGGCGCCTGGCTTCTGGCTTGGTGCCGTAACCGGGAAAGATGTTACAGCCGAAGCAGTACGACCTAAGTCTGGTATCACGCTCCATACTTTGCCATCTGCCTCCTCGGAGCGGCTATAGTTGTGCGCCTCCATAGACACATAGCCATTACTTTCTACAAAGCCTTTCAAGTTTTCTGCCTGAAGTGAGGCTGGGTTATTCACCACAGCTTGTACCACTACGCGTTTGCCATTCGGCCCGGTGATGGTAACAGGCACACGCTGTTTGCCTGTTGGTGCGCTTTTCCAGTCCACGCTCACCCACAGGCGCTGCTGGTCTTCTACTTTGCCCTCTTTTTTATCTACCTGCAGCCAAGGCGCACCAGTTTGTATCTGGTAGCTGAACGGAGTTTGTCCACGGTTGAATATCTCGATATAAAATGCTTTCTCTCCGTAAGGTGTCAACTCTGGTAGCACAGCCTCTTCTTTTGCTGCAGGCCACCATTTTTCAGAACCCTCAACGGCTACTCCCATATCGGCACCGGCAGGCAGTTTGATTTCATTTACCTCCGGCATCACGTCTTTCTCCGGCTGCTGCCAATACGTATAACTGATGTGCGTCTGGTCCATCATGTGGCTCCACTTGCCGCCAGCAATGTCCTCGTTATAGATTCTGGACAGCTCCTGGTCCGTAGCAAAAAGTTCTCTGCCTTTCTCTGCCATTGCGTTTGTCAGGGCTCGACCTTGTTTGGCGTAGAGGTGGTTTTTGGCAACTGTAAAGTATAGCTCATTCAGGTTGGCAGAGGCTTTAACCGGGTGCAGTACCAGCTGGAAGAAAGCATCTTTATACTTTGCTGGAATAGTTTTATACAGCTGCTCCGCCTTCTCGGCAAGTTGGTTATAATCTGCCACCACTCTTTCAAACTCACGGTAATTGCTCAGGCTGTAGGTCTCCGGTGACAAAAGTTCTGGTTTACGACGCGAGTTATACTTAGCATACTTGGCCAGCATCTCGGCAATAGCAGGTGCATACTCTTCAGTAAACTGCTGCGCCGCCCACAGCTGTGTATACTCGTCCAGTCGCTCGGCTGGCCATTTCTCCGGGTTCCAGGCATAGGCCAGAAAGAACTCTGTCGGAAACTCCATTGGCTTGATGTCGCCCACGTTCACGATCCAGATTCTGGTGGCATTGTGCTCATAGGCCAGGTGCATCTGCTCCCAGATGCGTGGCAGCGGGTTAGTATTTATCCATTTGTAGTTTCTTGGACCACCCACATAATCGTAATGGTAGTAGATACCGTAGCCACCGCTATGCTGCTTCTCTCCCACCTTTGGCAGCTTACGAATGTTGCCCCAGTTGTCATCAGCCAGCAAGAGTGTTACATCATCTGGCACGCGCATGCCTTTGTCGTAGTAATCCTGCACTTCCTTGTATAGCGCCCAAATCTGCGGTGTTTCAGAAGCTGGCTTGCCCGTTACATCTGCAATAATCTTGCGCTGATCATCCACGATCCGCTCCAAAAGGGCAATGTTACTTTCCTCGCTCATCGGCTCATCGCCATCGCCACGCATACCTATCGTCACGATGCTTTCGTTGTCGCCCATACGTTCTATGCCTTTGCGCCAGAACTCCTGCAGGTTCTCTTTATTGGTCTGGTAGTTCCAGGGGCCTTTGCCGTAACGGCTCCACTCCACGTGGGCACGCATCAGTGGCTCGTGGTGTGATGTCCCGATCACCACGCCGTACTCATCTGCTAACCCCGGACTCTTCGGGTCATCATCGTAAATAGATCTGCCCCACATGGCTGGCCACAGGTAATTGCCTTTCATGCGCAGGATCAGCTCAAACACATGTACATAGAACTTGGAGTTAAAGCCACCAAACTTCTCTGTAGCCCAACCTGCCAGCGCTGGTGCTTCATCATTAATAAAGATGCCTCTATACTTTACCGCTGGCTCTCCGGCTGTGTGGCGGCCGGGTTGCACATACAGGTTTTGTTTTTGCTTCACCGGCACATCAGCCCACCAATACCATGGCGTCACGCCAATCTGCGCCGACACATCGTAAATACCGTAGATAGTGCCGCGCTTGTCGCTGCCAACAATTACCAGTGCCTCATCTACGCCGCGTATAGGCTTCTCTACCACCTGCACCAGGTAGGTTTCCCATTTACCAGCCACACCCGACACATCCAGCTTCTTGTCTTTCACCAGCTTGTCTATCACCGGACTTTTACCGAGCGTACCGATCAGTACCAACTGCTTTGCCTTCGGAGCTTTCTTGTTTACCGTAAGCTGCGGCTCTGTATTGGTTACGCGGTTAATATCTGCCTGCAAGTCCTTTGCTGCCCGTATCACGCCGGCAAAGTCTTCCCTACTCACATACAAGGGAGCCGACTTACCTGCCGCCGATAAGGCAAAGCTTCCGTTTGTTCTGGAGGAGGTGATGTAGGCCGTATCTACTACCGTGGCCCAGGCAGGTTGGCCCGCAAGTATAAGCAGTGCTGCCAAAGCATAAGCTACCTGAGGTAACAGGCGCAGGCCAGGTATTTGCAACGTGAAGTTTAGAAAGAAATGCTTCATGGTGTTTTAAGTTAAGGCAGCACTAGCTGCCATTTACATACTTTCAGACTTGTTTTACTGTACTTGTACCTGCTCTTCTTTCGGAGCGAGGAAATGCATCAGCACCCACGCCAGCACATAGGCCAAACCACATATCGTAAAGATGATGTTGTAGCCTGCCGTTAGATTACCGAGGTTGGTATAGTAATCCAGAACAGCACCGATAAACAGCGGGAACAAAGCACCACCCACCGAGCCAGCCAAACCACCAATGCCTACCACTGAGCTCACAGCGCGTTTCGGGAACATATCAGACACAGTCGTAAAGATGTTAGCGCTCCAGGCCTGGTGCGCAGCAGCAGCCAGGCTGATCAGGCCAACAGCTACCCACATATCGGAAGTATAGCGTGCCAGCATAATCGGCACTACCAGCAGCGCAATGATGAGCATGGCTGTCTTGCGCGCCTTGAAAACTGGCATTCCTTGGCGAATCAAGTAGGAAGACAGGTAACCGCCACCAATGCTACCCACCGTGGTGGCGGTGTAGACAATAGTTAGTGGCAGGCCTAGGCTGCTCAGGTTCAGCTCGAAGGTGGAACTGAAGTAAGAAGGCAGCCAGAACAGGAAAAAATACCAGATAGGGTCGGTAAAGAATTTACCGACGATGAACACCCAGGTTTGGCGGATAAACAGAAGTCTACCCCACTTTATAGGCTTTTCGCTTCCTGCGGCCAAAACCTCTTCGTTGTCGCTATGGATGTAATCATACTCCCCTTTACCCAGCCGCTTTTGCTTCGAGGGGATTTCATAAAAGATAAGCCAGAGCACCAGCCACACAAATCCTACTGCTCCTGTTATGATAAAAGCCTCTTCCCAGCCATAGGCAGCCACAATTAAAGGCACCAGCAAAGGAGCTGCAATAGCACCTACGTTTGCGCCACTGTTAAACAGACCGGTTGCCAGTGCTCTTTCTTTTTTAGGAAACCACTCTGCCACAGTTTTTATCGCCGCAGGAAAGTTACCAGACTCTCCTACACCAAGAGCCACACGTGCCACGCCGAAGCCGAAAGTTGACTTTGCTATGGCATGTGCCATGGCGCCCAGGCTCCATACTACAATGGAGACCGAATAGCCCATTTTAGTCCCTATTCTGTCTATGATCCGCCCGAAAACAACCATACCCAATGCATAGGAAGCTGTAAAGGCCGTAACAATGGCGGCATAGTCGCTTTCCGTCCAGCTGAACTGTTGCTCCAGCACAGGCTTTAAAATACCCATCACCTGCCGGTCGAGGTAGTTAATGGTAGTGGCAGCAAACACAAGGGCGCAGACGGTCCAGCGGTAAGAACCGATCTTTACCTTTTCTGTGACGGGCTGTTTTGTAAGCGGTGAGTTCATAGCGGGTGGGATTACGTTGGATTAAATTCTAGTTAAGAGGGAAGTAGCTCTTGGCGTTATAATAGCAGATATCCTGTACCATTTTGCCTATCCAAGGAATGTCGGCAGGCAGTAGACCCTGCTCCACGTCATTGCCAAACATGTTGCACACCAGCCTTCTGAAATACTCGTGGCGGGAGTATGAAAGGAAGCTGCGCGAGTCTGTAAGCATGCCGATAAAGCAGCTGATAAGCCCCATGTTTGAGAGTGCATCCATCTGCGCCTTCATGCCGTCCAGCTGATCAAGGAACCACCAGGCTGAGCCGAACTGCATCTTGCCCTTGATGCCGCTTTGCTGAAAGTTTCCTATCATGGTGGCGAAGGCAGCGTTATCAGCCGGGTTCAGGTTGTAGATGACTGTTTTGGCCAGCTTTTTTTCGCCCTCCAGTTGGTTGAAGAAGGCCGACATGGCGGCTATCTGGGTATAATCGCCGATAGAATCATAGCCGGTGTCGGGCCCGTTTACTTTTAACATGCGGGCGTTATTATTGCGAATAGCCCCCAAGTGAAATTGCTGTACCCAACCTTTCTCGTTGTACATTCTGCACAGCTCCAGAAGTATAAATCCTGCGAACTCCTCCTGATAAGCATCTGCCTCTGTGTCATTCCCAGCTAGTACAGCTGCAAAAGCCTTCTCCAGGTTCCCGCTGTACACGCCTACCCATGGCAGGTTAGACAAACCATGATCGGAAATGCGGCAGCCGTTGCTATGGAAATAATCTATCCGCTGCTGCAACGCCTCCAGCAGAGAGTCTATACGTGTAATCTCCACCTGGCTCACCTCTGCAAGCTGCTGCAAGTAGGTTCTAAAGCTATCCCCACCACTCAGTTTCAAGGCCTTATCCGGGCGGAAAGAAGGCAGCACTTTGATTTTGAAAGACGAGTTAGCTAGCTGCTGGTGGAAGTATAAATTATCCGTCGGGTCATCCGTAGTGCCTACCATTTCCACATTAAAATGCTCCAGTAGCCCCTGCGGCGTATACTCCGGCTGCTGCAGTAAAGAACTGCAGTGTTCGTAAACTTCCAGCGCGTTTTCTCCTGTCAGCAGTTCGGTAACACCAAACGGATTCTTCAACTCCATCTGCGCCCAGTGGTAGAGCGGATTGCGCATAGTATATGGCACAGCCTCTGCCCACTTCAAGAACTTCTCCTCGTCTGTTGCATCGCCGGTAATATACTTCTCGTCGATACCCAGGGTGCGGAGCGCGCGCCACTTGTAATGGTCGCCGGCCAACCAGATGCTGGTCATGTTTTCAAAATTCCTGTTCTCTGCCATCTGCTGCGGTGACAAATGGCAGTGGTAATCTATAATCGGGAGCCCCTTTGCATAATCGTGGTACAGCTGCCGGGCAGTATCCGTCTGTAGCAGAAAGTCCTCGTTCAGGAAACTATTACCCGTTTGCGGCTTCAACTCCCTTTTAGAGGTTTGTAACATTGTATCGTGGGTCATGTACTTCTTCGTTAAAAATTGATCTCGCTACGCCCATTTCCAGCCCCCTTAACTCTGCCAGACCGCGCAACCTGCCAATGGCCGAGTAGCCTGGGTTGGTTGTTTTCACTAAGTCGTCGAGCATCTGGTGCCCGTGGTCCGGACGGAATGGGATTGACTGTTCACGCTTCTGATTGATGGCGATCAGCTCGCGCATCACACCATACATGTCCACATCACCGGCCAGATGGTCAGACTCATAGAAGTTGCCTTGTTCGTCTTTCAGCACGTTGCGCAGGTGCGCGAAGTATACCCTGTGCCCCACCTCTTTTAATATTTCAACTGGGTTGTTGTGACTTCCTGCGCCCAAAGAGCCTGTGCAGAAACAGATACCATTGGCCGGACGGTCTACTCTGTTAATGATATAAAGCAGGTCCTCTTTGGAGCTGGCAATGCGGGGCAGGCCAAGAATAGGGAATGGCGGGTCGTCAGGATGAATAGTCATATTGATGCCCGTTTCCTCGCACACATCCATGATAGACTCAAGAAAATATGCCAAGTTCTCACGCAAACCTGCATGCCCGATGTTTTTGTAGATGTCTATACTTTGCAGCAACTGCTCGATCGTCACACTGCCCTCGGTAGGCACACCCATCAGGATGATTTCGTTTAGTGCCTGCAACTGCTCTTCAGAGAAGCTGTTGTATCGCTTTTCGGCCTCGCTAACTACACTTTGTCCATAGTCCTGCGCAGCGCCTTCACGTTTAAGTATGAATATGTCGAACACAGCCAGGTCGGCCCAGTTGAAGTACAGTGCCTTGGCACCATTCCATAACTCGTAGGCTACATTGGTGCGCGTCCAGTCGAGTACAGGCATAAAGTTATAGCATACTATGTCAATGCCGCAGGCAGCCAGGTTGCGCAGTGTTTGCCGGTAATTTTCCAGGTACTTTTCGCAGTCGGCACTACGGGTTTTGATGGCCTCGTGTACCGGCACACTCTCCACTACCACCCACTTCAGGCCAGCGGCTTCAATAATATCTTTGCGCTCCTGTATTTCTTCCAGGGGCCATACTTCTCCGTGCGGTATGTGGTGCAAGGCACTTACTACTCCGGTGGCTCCGGCCTGTTTCACATCCTGTAACGACACCGGGTCATTCGGACCGTACCATCTCCAGCTCTGTATCAATGACATATATCTTCTGTTGTTTCGTCTAAACTTTATTAAACAGCCCTATTATGTACAATAGTGCTTATAACTCTCGTGTAACTGTTGCTTCAAACGGGGAGGCCGGCAAGCCTTCTTTGTTATAGAGGTTGGCTCCCTCAGGATTATCTGCCCAGGCGTATCTTATAAATACAGGGTCTGCTACTCTGTCGCTCCATACCACTACCCTGTCCCCTTGTATGTCGGCATTTGCCCAAACAAACTTTTTATCCTTTCCGGCAATAGCAAAATGTTTCAGGGGCCTGTTGTCTGAGGTAGCGAGGCCGCTGCCTGTATTGGCAAAGGTTAGCACCAGCTTATTACCCTGCGCCTGTACAGACTGTAGAAGAGGCCCGGAGGCAACTACTTTTTTATCATTGTAAGCCAGCTTTCTTGCCTGCAGCGCAAGGCGCTCTCCTACTGTTTTTTTATCCAGGGGATGGATGTCGTTCCACTCTCCCGCGTCTATCGTTACTGCCATACCTGTGCTTGGCACCGCCAAAGTCTCTAGTTGTGCCTGCCTTAGCGCAGCCCAATTGCTTTTTTCAGGAGTGCTTTTAGGCTCCATAAAGTTGGCCAGCTGCACAAAAATGAAAGGGAAATCCCCCTGCTTCCACTGTTTTCTCCAGTCAGAGATCAACTTGCTCATCAAAGCAGTGTATTCCGCCGGGTTCTTGATATTGGATTCACCCTGATACCAGATCACACCTTTTATGCGGTAATCTGTAAGAGGTGCAACCATGGCATTATAAAGGCCAACCGGCTTCCACCTGACAAAGGTCTGCCCAGGCGTTGGCTCCATTTGTGCGCCCAATTTGTACTTCCACTCCCCTTTCAGGTCGATGGACTGGTCGCCGACAAGCAGCTCGTAAGGCTTATCCAGTACAAAGCCGCCTCTGCCTCCATTACTGGTCACCCTCACGGCAATCGTGTTTTTACCTTCTTTCAGGACATCCTCAGAAAACATGTAGCGCCGCGGAGGGTACTGGTAAGTTGTGTTCCCTACTTTTTTACCGTTGATGTATACCTCGTCCGCATCCACAATCCTGCCCAGCAGCAGCTTTGCAGGCTTTCCTGCCATGGACTTGGGCACGTTGATTTCTTTCCTGAACCACACTACCCCATTCACATTTCCTAGTGCCTCATCAGCCCAGTAGCCTGGCAAGGTCATTTGGCTCCAGTCTTCATCATCAAAGTCAGCTTCTGCCCATCCTTGCTTCAGCCCAACGTCATTCTGGTTCAGTTTGCTGTACCATTGATTGCTTAAAGCCTTGTCTTTGGTTTCAATGCTGTCGATCAGAGCATCATTTTTGAACTGCTGCGCTTGCTTATAGTAGCCAGGAAACTCTTTAAGTGCCTCTTCGCTTATCCATGCCTCAGCGGGTGACCCTCCAAGGGCTGAGTTGATCAGACCGACAGGAACCTTGTACTGTGCGTACAGGTCTTTTGCAAAGAAGTAAGCGACTGCCGAAAACTTAAGGATGTTCTCCGGTGTGGCTGGCTGCCAGCTCCCACTCTCCACATCAGCGTTTGGCTTCTTGAAGTTATACTTGTCCGGAACCTCAAAATGCCTGATGTTTGGGTTGTTGGTTTGGGCAATAATATCTGCATATTTATCCTGCACCCGCTCCATGGTAAGTTCCATGTTCGATTGGCCAGAGCATACCCAGACGTCACCAAACAGGATATCTTTTACCACTACCTCGTTGCTTGCCTTAAAAGCCATTTGGTAAGGCCCGCCGGCTTTTTGAGGGGGAAGGGTAATGTGCCATTTTCCATCTTTGCCTGCAGTTGCGTTGTACTTCTTTTTTTGGAAGGTTAAGGAGACTTTTTCTCCAGGAGAGGCCCAGCCCCACACCTTGGCTTCTGCATCTCTTTGCAACACCATACCATCGCTTATCAGGCGCGGCAACTTCACCTGGCTGTAGGTGGCTACACTTATACACAGTAACAGGTGAAGAAGTAAAGCTCTTTTCAATAAAGCTGATATCATAAAGGGTATTGTTTACTAGCTCATGTAAAAGCATATGATCGACCGGCAAGGCCCCGGCCGACCACATACATACCTATTCACTCACTTTACATTCTTGTTGTTTCGCGGGCAAGGCTTCTCTTTGAAGCCGTCACCATCATAGTAATTTACTAATATTGTTCTAAAGCTCCAGCACTATTTTAGCAAGTGCACTCAAGAATACCTCTCGCTCCGTCTGGCTTCAGGTATTTGAGGCACTTGCTCTTCATTTTGATTTTTCTAATCACGGATTTGCTCAGGTAAGCTTTCTTTTTTGAAGAATTAAAGACCGGCTGCCCAATAGGAGCAACCAATCCTTTAATCTGCATTCTTTAGTTATATCCTGGATTTTGGTAGTTACTAACATCACCCTCCATCGCATCAAGCTGACCTATCGGAATAGGGCGCAGGTAGTGGTGTGGCTCAATAGTGCGCTGCACCGTTTGAGGCGTGTGGTCTCCGTAAGCCATACCCGCGATTTCGTAAGTAGAAGCAAGTTCTGCCCACTTCTGCGTGCGCACCAGGTCAAACCAGCGGTAACCCTCGCCATAATACTCACGTGAGCGCTCTGCCAAAATATAGTTGATGTCTATCGTTGCCGGAGTGGCTGCAACCATCTCCTCGCTACGGTCTTCCACTTTGGCAGTGTTCCCGTTGTTATCCCAGCGCCACTTACCAGCGCGTTCCCGGATAACATTGATCAATTCTCTGGCACTCTGCCCACCTTGTGTATTTGCACCCTTCACTGCTGCTTCGGCCGCTATAAAGTATAGCTCCGAGAACTTAGCAATATTGAATGGCCGGGTGCTGGCGGCGTTTGGCTGCCCCAGGCCATCTCCATTATCGGTGCGGTGCGGGCCAAGTTTCCAAAGACCCGGGTATACAATTCTGCTTATGCCGCGAGGGGCTATCACAAAGTCAGATCTGCCAGGCAACTCTCCTGCTCCGATATTGCTTTTACCTGGTCCGTTAGGGTAATTAACAGGTGTAGCTGGCTGCTCATCCAGGAAAGTAAGTATAGGTTCGCCAGGTCTAACTGGTAAGCTGTTTGCGTTATAAACAACATCAGCATTAACACCTCCCTTAGGCCAGTTGCCACGGTAAACGGTTGTAAAGGTGCCATCGTAGCGGGAGTCATTAGTTTTGTCGGCAAAGGTGTTGGTGATAACGCCTATTGTTGGGGCCATACGTGTCCATGGGCGACCCAGGTGCTGTTCTGCTTCACGTTGTACAGAGCTTATCACGTTAGACCAGTTTGGATCCGTGGCGCTTCTGATGTTTGTGTAGTTCCATGTCATCATCCAACCGGCAAAGTTTTCAGGCGCGTTTCCATTGCTCCAGGTAAGGCTGGCTCCGTTGTAAAACTCGCTTGTCTCGGTATGGTCGGCGTACAGCAGAATTTCGCTGTTGCGGTCGTTTGAACCCAGGTTTACATCATAGAAAGTCTCCTGTAAACCGAAAGGTCCCGGATTATTAATCGCTGTAGTAGCCACATCATAAGCCTGCTGGAAGTACCACTGAGCCTCATGACCATCAGGGTCAACTCGAGGCGTTTCCGGGTATGTAGGAATGTTGTTTGGGTTCTCAAGCCACCAACCATAAGTCAAATAAGCTTTTGCCAGGTAAAGGCGCGCCAGCGTTTTAGTTGCACCGCCGGTTACACGAGGGTTATCAGGCAGTTGCTCGACCGCTGTCAGCAGGTCTGGGAAAATGGCTTTGGTATAGACCTCAGGCACCGTGTTGCGAACTGAAAACCTCACAGGGTTCGTGTTGAACTTCAGCTCACCTGCTCCCAGATCCAGAGGTACTCCACCGAACGTCTGAACCAGCAGAAAATAATCAAACGCACGGAAGAACCTGGCCTCGGCAATGAGCGCGTCCGGAATAGTGCCTACTTCGGCAGCATTTTCTATGATACCGCTAGCAGTATTGATGTTAGGGAAGGCCGCTCCCCACAGTACGTCTGCACGGCTGCTGGACGAGTTGATTTCCCCCTGCCCCGATAGGTCCATGACAAGAAAGTTCTGGTCTGCACTCTGAGCATATGTTACCTCATCAGTACCGGTTTGTGTGGCATTATAGTAATAGGCTTGCCCATATATGTAGCGCAGGTGGGCGTACATGGATGTCAACCCGCCATATACACCTTTCTCGGTTCTGAAAAAGCCAGGTTCATAAATACTACGCGGCTGCTCTTCCAGAATATCTTCGCAGGACCCCAGGAACAGCGACATAACCAGAGCTGCTCCCATGAAGTATTTTCTATTATTACGTTTCATTGTTTTCTCCTTATTAGAATGTGACATTGAGACCAACCAAGTAGTTGCGTGTTGCAGGCGCGTTAGTACCAAGCGTCAGAAGTCGCCTCTGGTAAGCAGTGGTTACTGCCGCGTTTTCGTCGCCATAGGAGTTGGTTTCAGGGTCCATACCTGATTCTTTGTGGTAAGGCGAGAACATCACGAATGGATTCTGCGCCGTAACGTAAAGTCTTAGATTGCCTATACCGGCGTTCTTCAGCCAATTGCTGCTGTCAAAGTTATAGCCAAGCGTGATCGTGCGTACTTTCAGGTATGAAGCATCGAAGTAGCCCAGCGTGCTGCCATACTTCGGGTTGTCGCCACTGGCCATGCCGCCAGGTTTTGGATACTTGGCGTCGGTGTTCTCCGGTGTCCAATAGTCCACCTTCACGTTGTTGCGGCGTCCGCTCAACATGTTAAGGTAGCCTGACGCTGAATAGAGAGTACTGATAAGGATACCGCCGCTCTGGAAGGCTCCTACAGCTGTCAGGTCAAATCCTTTATAAGCTACACGGGTGTTAAAGCCTCCCTGGAAATCAGGATTCACATTCATGATCTGACGGTCTTCAGGCCCAATTGCCCTTACAGGTGTTCCATCAGCATTGTAGTCACCAGTATATCTTACTTTGATCATACCTGGGTTTCCGCCTGGCTCCAGGATATCCAGGAACGGATCTTCCTCTTGCCATAGTCCTACCTTTTCATAGTCGTAGATAACATTGATTGGTTGGCCTACAAACCACCAGTTAGATTCATCCCTTTCCTGTCCCGAGGCAAGTGCCACCAGTTTGTTGCGGTTACCATACAGGTTTACACCGGCTTCCCATGTCCAGCCATTGAGGTTGTCCAGAATCACCCCGTTTAGCGAAAGCTCCAGGCCCTTGTTCTGGGTCTCCCCAATATTGGCCACATAGCTGCCCACACCCGCTGTAGGAGGCAGACCAACTCTAAGTAGAATATTGTTTGTGTTGGTTACATAATACTCGATGGTACCTGACAGACGGTTATTCAGGATGGCGAAGTCCAGACCGTAGTTCCATGTCTCAGAAAACTCCCAGCCTAAACCGGAGTTAGGCAGCTCGGTTACATACACCCCTGTTTCATACGTGTCAGGGCCAAAGTTGTAAGGTCTGGTGCCAAGGCGCCCAAGGGTAGCGTAAGGATTGATTGCTTGGTTAGAAGTTTGACCGTAGCCAGCACGAAGTTTCAGCATGTCTACAAGGCCCACATTCTCCATAAAGGACTCTCTTGCTATGTTCCAACCAGCCGATATAGCAGGATAAGTATGCCATTTGTGTCCCGGCGCCAGTCTTGAGGAACCATCCGAACGCACAGTAGCGCTTAGCATATAGCGGTCGTCATAAGCGTACATCACGCGCCCCATCCACGACATCAGGCCGCTCTGCCAATAGTCTTGCTCATTTGGATTAATTGTGATTTCTCCGGCAGCCTGCCCCAGGTTATAGAACTGGAAGGCATCAGCAGGAATATTTCTTGCTGAAATGCGCGAACTGTTGAATCGTGATTGTGAGGCAGAGTATAACGCTACGGCATTTATATTGTGCTTGTCAGCAAAAGTGCGGTCGTAGGTCAGCAGGTTCTCAATTGTCCAGTCGGTAGTGTGTGCGTTGCTGATAGAGGCAGTTGAAGGAGTTGTTGGGTTGGCGTTGTTTATCCCCTCTCCTGTGTAGCTACCACCGTGGCTCTGGCGATAATTAAGGCCGAGGTTAGCACGATATTTCAGTCCCTCCACTCCTGGAATTTTCACTTCGCCATACAGGGTATTGTAAGTTCCAAACGCTCTGGTTTCACTGAGCCATCTATCGCTAATATCCTTTAATATGTCTCTTGAGTAGAGCCACTGTTCATCTAACGGCATTCTGATGGTTCTCTTCCAGGTGCCATCCTCGTTATACGGACTCGCAATAGGCGACATGCTGAGAATATTATACAGCCCCACATTCGAGCCCTCTGTAACGTTGTAGTTGTTGTAGGTGGTAAAGCCAAGACGAACATACTTTCCTACCCCTTGGTCTAGACCGCCACGCATGGAGTATCGCTTGTACTGCTGTGTAGGAATCACGCCTTCATCTTCGAAGTAACCTGCACTGAAGTTGTAGCGGCCATCCTCAGTACCACCTGAAACGCCTACGTCATGGCTCGTTACCATGCCGGTTCTGTACAATAGGTCTTGCCAGTCAGTGTTTATATCATCAGATTCATCCAGTGCGTTTGTGTACTGACCAGCTGCCTGACGCAGTGCAACAAACTCAGGACCGCTCATCATAGGGTATTTCGCAAAAATGTCTTTTACGCCATAAAAACTGTTATAGCTCACCTGTGCCTTTTGCCCTACTTGTCCTGTTTTGGTTGTCACCAATATAACGCCGTTAGCACCGCGCGAGCCGTAAATGGCAGTTGCAGAGGCATCTTTCAGGATATCAATACTCTTGATGTCGTTAGGGTTGATATCGGAGATAGATCCGGCAAAGGGAATACCATCCAGCACCACCAGCGGATCGTTGCTGGCATTCAGAGAGCGCGTACCGCGTATACGGATTTGTGTTGCCGCACCGGGCTGTGATGAAGTTTGCGCAAACTCCACCCCTGGCAGACGTCCTTGCAAAGCCTGAGTTATGTTACCCGCTGGCACCTCACGCAACGCGTCACCACCGATGGAAGCTACCGAGCCCGTCACAGCTTCTTCCCGCTGCACCCCATAACCTACTACTACTACTTCTTCAAGGGCTTTGGCATCTGCCCCCATCTGCACATTAATAGTAGAACGGTTATTTACCGGTACTTCCTGCGCAGTGTAACCAATGTAGGTAAACACAAGCGTGCCGTTTCCATTAGGCAGGTTAATCGTGTAGTTTCCCTGTGCGTCTGTAGGCGCGGCAGTGTTTGTTCCTTTCAAGAGCACGGTTACACCAGGTAGCCCTACTCCGGCCTTCGCGTCTGTAACGCGCCCTGAAACACTAAAGGAACCAGTTTGAGCAACAGCCGATATACTTGCCGCCAGATAGGCTATAAGCACAGCTGTCAGTATGATGACCCGCGGTACCCGTATCCGCCAAGCCAGCATCTTAAGATTGTGTGTGAGATCACTTTTCATAAGTGCTAAGGTTTTAGGTTTTATATGCTTTAAGGGGTGTATTAATTTTAATTCCAGATTCAGTTTTGTTCAGCAACTTACATGCTCTCAACTTCTTGCTACCACCTACCTCAGCCACACCAGAAGTGCCGCTCAGCTTTAAAACACTTTTTCTTATCACCCTATTTATCAGGTAGCTAAGCTAGTATAGAAGTGAGTAATTCCTCATTCATAAAGTAAACTTGAGACTTATTTACGTAAATTGCAACCGATTGCAGAAACAAATCAGAAAAAATTTTTTCCTGCGCCTTCTCCTTAGTACTAAAAATGAGGCACACTATACCGTTAAAACACAATCCATTCTATTAAATAATAAAAAAAGAGCAGCCCTAACGCTATATTGAGGAGTGAAATCTAACTAGAAATAACAAAAATAGGTGATTGAGTACTCAGGATATATTTAAACCAAAATCAAATAAAGCAGTAAATACACTTTTAAAATTGCAACCGATTTCATTACTTTGTTTTAGACAGGTTTGCAAGATATTGTGCTATGGACAAGGAAATCACCATATATGACATAGCTAGGAAGCTTTCTATCTCACCTACCACGGTAAGTAGAGGATTGAATAATCACCCGGCAGTTAACAAGAATACAAAGCAGAAAATATTTGATGCTGCAAATCAGATGGGCTACCGCTCTAACACTTTCGCGAGCAAACTCAGGAAGCAGCGCACCAATACGATAGGAGTAATTGTGCCGCGCCTGGACAGCAGCTTCCAGTCTTCTGTGATGGCCGGCATGGAGAAAGTGGCCAACGAGGCCGGCTACAACCTGATCATCAGTCAATCTCTGGAAACAGCAGATAAAGAGGTGGCCAATGCCAGAACTATGTTTGAAAACAGAGTAGATGGGCTTTTGGTGTCGTTGGCGTACGACACTGAGAACATAGACCACTTCGAGCCATTCTTTAGCAAGGGCATTCCGCTACTGTTCTATGACAGGGTACCGGAAAACAAGAAGTGCACCAGCATTGTGATCAACAACATACAGGCAGCGCACAACGCAACATCTCACCTGATAGAACAAGGCTGTAAGAGGATAGTCCACATCAGTGGCAACCTGAAGATAAATGTTTACAAAGACAGGCTAAAAGGGTATAAGTACGCTTTAATGGATGCCAATATTCCCATTAAAGAAGACTATATCATAGAAACAAGCCTGAGTGAACAAGCAGGTATAGATGCGGCAAAACAAATACTGCAGATGAACCCACGCCCTGACGGCATTTTTGTGGCTAACGACAATTGCGCGGTAACCTGCATTAAAACGCTTAAGCAGGAAGGTGTGCGCATACCAGACGACATAGCTATAGTGGGCTTCAACAACGACTCCATTACCAGAGTAATCGACCCTAACCTCACCTCTATCGACTATCCTGGCTATGAAATGGGTGAAATAGCTGTAAGAAGCCTGATCAATTATTTGGATGGTGTATCTGATGTAAGTATAACGAATACAATTACCCTCGACTCTGAACTGGTAGTAAGAGAGTCTTCACTAAGAAAGGTAAACCAGCCAACCGTGCTTAGCAAGGGTTAAAAAGTATAAGTGGCCTGCACCACACGAGCAGCCTTCGATAATCTTCAAAACTGTAATTATGCGTCTTATGAAAAAGATATGCACTGTTTTTGTGCTTCTGATGATTCTTTTGGGTAGTCATGCATTTGCTGAAGATGGTTACAGGCTATGGCAGCGGTATGAGCAGGTGCAGGATGCATCTAAACTGCAGGCATACAGGAAAGCAGCTGGTGAAATAATTATACAAGGCAACTCCCCTACCCTCAAGGTTGCTCAACAGGAGCTGGAAATGGGACTCAACGGCCTGCTAGGCCAGGCTGTACCGACAACGCAGCAACCAACACAGCAAAACATACTGGTAGCGGGCACACCTTCCACCTCTGCTCTTATAAAGGAGTTAAACCTATCAGATAAATTAAAAGCTGCTGGGGATGAAGGTTACCTGCTCCTGACTACTACAAAAAACGGCAGGAACTATACCGTAATAGCCGCCAACACAGATATTGGCGTGCTGTATGGCAGCTTTCATCTTCTGAGACTCCTGCAAACGGAACAGGACATCGCTAAGCTTTCGCTAACAAGCACTCCTAAAATCAAGCACCGCGTACTAAACCATTGGGACAACCTCGACAGAACAGTAGAGCGCGGATATTCTGGCTTTTCGCTTTGGAACTGGCACCTCCTGCCAGATTATATAGACCAGCGCTACATCGACTATGCCCGCGCAAATGCCTCCATCGGTATAAACGGCACGGTACTAACCAATGTAAATGCCAATGCACTTGTACTAACCCCGGACTACCTGAAAAAAGTAGCAGCACTGGCCGACGCTTTCCGACCTTACGGTTTGAAAGTATACCTGACTGCACGCTTCAGCGCTCCAATAGAAATAGGTGGATTAAAAACAGCTGACCCCTTGGATCCGCAGGTACAGGCCTGGTGGAAGCAAAAATCAGATGAAATCTACGGCTACGTACCTGACTTTGGAGGCTTTCTGGTAAAGGCAAACTCTGAGGGACAGCCAGGGCCACAGAACTACGGCCGCAACCATGCTGATGGGGCCAACATGCTGGCTGACGCTGTGGCTGCACATGGCGGCATCGTAATGTGGCGCGCCTTTGTGTACGACGACAAGGAACCAGATGACCGCGCCAAGCAGGCTTACAATGAGTTTAAACCACTAGATGGGCAGTTCCGAGACAATGTGCTGGTACAGGTAAAGAACGGCCCAATCGATTTTCAGCCACGCGAGCCTTTCCACCCGATGTTTGGAGCCATGCCTAAAACACCACTGATGATGGAGTTCCAGATTACGCAGGAGTATCTGGGCCAGGGCACTACCTTGGCTTACCTCTCTCCTATGTACAAAGAAACACTGGAGTCAGACACATACGCCAAGGGCAAAGGCTCTACGGTAGCTAAAGACATAGATGGCACCTTGTACAAACACACACTAACAGGTATAGCCGGGGTGGCGAACATAGGCACCGACCGCAACTGGACCGGCCATCAGTTTGGTCAGGCAAACTGGTACACGTTTGGGCGCCTTGCCTGGGACCATACGCTGTCATCAGAAGAGATTGCAGAGGAATGGCTAAGAATGACTTTTACCAACAACAGCCAATTTATAGCCCCAGTGAAAAGTATGATGTTAGGCTCCCATGAGACCATCGTCAACTACATGACTCCGCTTGGGCTGCACCATATCATGGGCTGGAGCCACCACTATGGTCCGGGTCCCTGGATCAAGGACAAGCACCGCGCCGACTGGACCTCCGTTTACTACCACCGTGCCGATGAGAAAGGCATAGGCTTCGACCGCACCAAAACCGGAAGTAATGCCGTGAGCCAGTACTTCCCTCCTGTTGCCAAGCAGTTCGCAAACCTGAAGACAGTGCCGGAGAAATACCTGCTATGGTTCCACCACGTGGATTGGGACTACAAGGTAAATTCTGGCAGAACCCTTTGGAATGAGCTATGCTACAGGTACAGCAGCGGCGTAGACGGAGTACGCCAGATGCAGCAGACTTGGGACAAGGTTCAGGGGCAGGTTGATGAGGAGCGTTTTCAGCATGTGAAAACCTTCCTGGCCATACAGGAAAAGGAAGCAAAATGGTGGCGCGATGCGTGTCTGCTATACTTCCAGACATTCTCCAAACGACCAATACCGCAGGATTTAGAAAAGCCAGCACATACGTTAGAGCACTACATGAGCCTGGACCCAAAGTTTGTTCCCGGCATATAGATACTTAATGCACTCATATGAACTCAGATTCCAACACAGCAACTAAGACGGCCATTGTAACTGGTGGAGCATCAGGACTTGGCTATGCCATAGCTCAGAAATTTGTTGAAGAAAACATCCGCACCATCATTATCGCCAGGAACGAGCAAAAACTGCAGGAGGCCAAAGGAAAATTTGGCAACCTGTGCTCCTACATTGTTTTCGACCTGACAAACCTTCCACAAATACCAGAATTAGTGACTGGAATTGTAGAAGAGTATGGCAAAATTGATATCTTAGTGAATAACGCAGGCATTAATTTAAAGAAGCCTTTCACAGAAGTAACAGACGAAGACTTTCAAAAAATCATGCTTACGAACGTTACTGCTGTATTTGCTCTAAGCCGCGAAGTAGTGAAAACAATGCTACCACACGGGAACGGGGCCATTGTAAATATTAGCTCCATGGCTGCCCAGTATGGTATCCCGAAGGTTATTGCCTATTCAGCGTCCAAAACAGCGATAGAAGGCATGACAAGAGCCATGGCTGTAGAACTATCGCCACTTGGCATCAGGGTAAACTGTATAGCACCGGGCTTCATCGCTACCGATATGTCTGCCAAAGCATTGGATAATGACCCGGAGCGCAAGAACAAGGTGTTATCCCGCACTCCAATGGGTAAACTAGGAACTCCGGCCGATATAGCTGAGGCAGTATACTATTATGCCTCTGAAGGGGCTAAGTATGTTACAGGTACAGTACTGCCTGTAGACGGAGGAAATTCAATCGGCTTTTAATCACTTATGCAGCTCCAGCGCTGATAAGCGGGGGCAAGTGAATTAAGCAAGTTAAAATGTAGCGTAATAAATGAATAATCATGTAGTGCAGGCATCTCACCATTGATTAACTCCTGCCCAGTCATTACATTTAGTAACTGAAAAATGAAATCATATAAGGTATTACTCGCTTCCTTTCTTGCACTTGCTTCTGTGCTAGCCTCTTGCACAGATTCACAGCAAGGCACCTCAGAAACTGCAACGGCAGAGCAGACTGCTGCAGACTCGTCTACAGCCCTGAAAGATGTCTTTCAGCAGGATTTCTATGTTGGGGCCGCACTTAACTTTCAGCAGGCTAGCGGCAAAGACAGTGGCGCTACTGCTGTCATCGCAAAGCACTTCAATACCATCAGCCCGGAGAACCTTCTGAAATGGGGTCCGGTACACCCTGAGCCCGACAAGTATAACTTTGGCCCTGCTGATGACTACGTTAAGCTGGGGCAGCAGCACGATATGTTTGTGGTAGGCCATACACTGGTTTGGCACAACCAGACGCCCGACTGGGTTTTTGAAGTCGGGAAAGACAATCCAGCCAGCAAAGAAGTACTGCTACAGCGCATGGAGGACCACATCAGTACAGTAGCCGGCCGGTACAAAGGCAAGATACATGGCTGGGATGTGGTAAACGAGGCCCTGAACGACGACGGCACATTACGGGAGTCTAAATGGCTAAAGATAGCTGGCGAGGAGTACCTGGAACGGGCTTACAGATTGGCTCAGCAAGTAGACCCGGAAGCTGAGCTATACTATAATGACTACAACATGTGGAAGCCAGCCAAGCGCGACGGTGCTATCCGATTGGTGCGCAATCTGCAGGAAAAAGGTGTGAAAGTGGATGGCATAGGTATGCAGGGCCACTGGGGCTTAGAGAACCCAAGCATTGAGCAGATAGAGGAAAGTATAGTGGCCTTTTCTAAGTTGGGTAAAGTCATGATTACAGAACTGGACATTGACGTATTGCCAAACCCAAGCAACCGCAACGGAGCCGACATCGACGCTACCTTCGACTTCGACGAGAAGTATAACGTGTACACCGAGGGGCTTCCAGACTCAGTACAGCAGAAACTGACGAAGCGTTATGCCGATATTTTTGCCTTATTCTACAAGCATCGCGACAAAATCAGCCGTGTTACCTTCTGGGGTGTTACAGATGCTAATTCCTGGCTAAACGACTGGCCGATTAAAGGCCGCACCAGCTATCCGCTTTTGTTCGATCGCAATTACCAGCCTAAGCCTGCGCTTGAAGCGGTGCTTAATTCTAAACCGAAAACTTCATCTACCCAATAATATTATATGCTCTTATTAGGTATAGACGTAGGAACGTCTTCCATTAAAGTATCCGTAGTTGATGCCCAAACACAGGAGTGTCTTGCCTCAGCTCAATATCCTGACGAGGAGTCTGACATCATCTCTCCTAAACCAGGTTGGGCAGAGCAATCGCCTGAGATGTGGTGGGAACATGCCAAGGCAGCTATAGTTAAGGCCAACGCCACCGGTAAGTATAACCCAAAAGACATTGGTGCCATAGGTATTGCTTACCAGATGCACGGACTTGTGGTGGTGGATAAAGTACAGCAGACACTCCGCAACTCCATTATCTGGTGCGATAGCCGTGCTGTGGAAATCGGCAACAAGGCTTTTAAAACCATTGGCGAAGAGAAAAGCCTGTCACGCCTGCTCAATTCACCAGGCAACTTCACAGCTTCTAAGCTCTCGTGGGTAAAGGCTAATGAGCCAGAGCTATACTACAACATCGATAAAATCATGCTGCCTGGCGATTTTGTGGCCATGAAGCTAACCGGCAGTATCACGACTAGTGTTTCCGCACTGTCAGAGGGTGTGTTCTGGGATTTCCAGGACGACCAATTGTCGCAGGATGTACTGCAGTATTATAAGTTCGAGAAGTCGCTCTTCCCGGAGATCAACCCGGTGTTCTCAGAACATGGCACCGTTAAGAAAGACGTAGCCGATGAATTGAGCCTGAAAGAAGGCATTCCGGTTACCTATAAATCTGGCGACCAGCCAAACAACGCGCTCTCGCTAAACGTGCTGAAGCCTGGTGAGGTGGCTGCCACAGCTGGCACATCCGGAGTGATTTATGGCGTAAGCGATAAGCTGATCTATGACCCACAGTCGCGCGTGAACACGTTTGCCCACGTAAATTATGGTGAGCAGCAAAAACGATTAGGTGTACTCCTTTGCATCAACGGCACCGGCAGTCTTAACCGCTGGATCAAAACCATTGCTGGCACTGGCATCGGCTACTCCGAAATGAACGACATGGCCGCTAAGGTTAGTATAGGTAGCAATGGTCTGCGTGTGATTCCTTTTGGCAACGGCGCTGAGCGCATGTTAAATAACAAGATCGTTGGAACGCACTTCCACAACATCGACCTGAACCTGCACAGCAAAGCTCATATGTTTAGAGCAACACAGGAGGGTATTGCATTTGCCTTCCGTTACGGCCTGGACATTATGCGCGAGAGCGGCATGAACCCAAGCATTATCCGGGCTGGCAAGGCAAACCTGTTCCTAAGCAACACCTTTACAGAAGCCTTTGTAAACGCTACGCATGTACCTGTAGAGCTCTACCAGAACGATGGTAGCGTGGGTGCTGCCATTGGCGCAGGTATAGGTGTAAAGGCCTTTAAATCCGAGGAAGAAGCCTTCACGAACAGCAAAAAGCTACAGGTAATAGAGCCTAAATCCATCGACAAGTATGAGCCGGTTTACCAGGAATGGAAAGAACTGCTTGAACAACACTTACAACAAAAATAACCTTAACCAAAATAGATAAACTGTTTAACCTTATGGCAAATAACACACTAACACAAACCGAGTATTTTAAAGGTATCGATCAAATTAAGTATGAAGGGCCGGAGTCAGACAACCCACTAGCGTACCGTTGGTATGATGAAAACCGCGTGGTTGCTGGCAAAACCCTGAAAGACCACCTGCGCTTTGCAGTAGCTTACTGGCACTCTTTTAATGCTGATGGCTCTGATCCATTTGGTGGCCCAACGCTTAAATTCGCCTGGAATGAGAAAGCTGATCCTATCGAAAGAGCTAAAGATAAAATGGATGCGGCTTTCGAATTCATTACTAAAATCGGCATGCCATACTACTGCTTCCACGATGTGGACGTGGTTGACTTTACCAACGATGTAGCTGAAAACGAAAGACGTATGCAGACCATGGTGGAGTATGCCCAGCAGAAGCAGAAAGAAACAGGCGTTAAGCTGCTTTGGGGTACTGCCAACGTGTTCTCGCACAGCCGCTACATGAACGGCGCCTCTACTAACCCAGACTTCCATGTGCTGACACATGCTGCTGCTCAGGTAAAAGGCGCTTTGGATGCTACTATTGCTCTAAACGGTGAGAACTACGTATTCTGGGGTGGCCGTGAGGGTTATATGACCCTGCTGAACACGAACATGAAGCGCGAGCAGGAGCACTTCGCTAAGTTCCTGCACACTGCAAAAGACTACGCCCGCAAGCAAGGCTTCAAAGGCACCTTCTTTATCGAGCCAAAGCCAATGGAGCCTACTAAGCACCAGTACGATTACGATGCAGCTACTGTAATCGGCTTCCTGCGTCAGTATGACCTGCTGGATGACTTCAAGCTGAACATTGAGGTAAACCATGCTACCCTGGCTGGCCATACTTTCCAGCACGAACTACAGGTAGCTGCCGATGCTGGTTTATTAGGATCTATCGATGCGAACCGTGGTGACTACCAGAACGGCTGGGATACTGACCAGTTCCCGAACAACATCAACGAGCTGACAGAAGCAATGCTGGTGTTCCTGGAGGCTGGCGGTGTACAAGGCGGCGGAATTAACTTCGACGCTAAGATCAGAAGAAACTCTACCGACCCTGCCGACCTGTTCTACGCACACATCGGTGGTGCCGACATCTTTGCCAGAGCCCTGATCACAGCAGACAACATCCTACAAAACTCTGACTACAGAAAGATCCGCGAAGAGCGTTACGCCTCTTTCGACAGTGGTAAAGGCAAAGACTTTGAGGAAGGCAAACTGAGCCTGGAAGACCTGCGCAACTATGCCGCAGAAAACGGTGAGCCAGAAGTAAGAAGCGGACGCCAGGAGTACCTGGAGAACCTGATTAACCGCTATATCTAATAGCGAACAATACCTTTAACCCTTTATCCTGTAAATCATGATTAAGAACGAACAAGCAACGGCGGGGCAAAACCTTCCCTACATCGCCGGGATCACGTTGATTGCCACATTGGGAGGGTTACTTTTCGGGTACGACACGGCCGTTATATCTGGCGCAGAAAGATCTGTACAGAATTATCTGATAGACAGCCAGGGTCTTAGTACCTGGGTACACGGAGCCACCATCTCCAGCGCCTTGATCGGGTGTATTATAGGTGGTGCTATTTCAGGAATGTTTGCATCAGGAATTGGCCGTAAGAAAACTCTTATCGTTGCCGCGACACTGTTTTTCCTGTCCGCCTTGGGTTCTGGTTACCCTGAGTTCTTGTTCTTTGACGGAGAAGAGCCTAGCATGGGCTTGCTCTACATGTTCAACTTTTACAGGGTAATAGGTGGTATAGGGGTAGGTTTGGCATCCGCCGTTTGCCCGGTATACATCGGAGAGATTGCCCCGGCAAACCTGCGTGGCCGACTGGTATCACTTAACCAGTTTGCCATCATCTTTGGTATGCTGGTGGTATACTTCGTTAACTGGGGTATTGCCAGTGGGCAACCGATTGAGTGGATAAACGAAGTGGGCTGGAGAAGAATGTTCCTCTCGGAGGCCATCCCAGCAGGCTTGTTCGGTATTCTGTTGTTCTTCGTACCTGAAACGCCACGCTACTTAAGTATGGCTGGCAGAGACGAAGAAGCGATGAAGATTCTGACGAAGGTAAACGGACCTGAAACTGCCAGAAAGATACTCGCTGACATCAAGAATACTGTTGAGCACCACTCAGGCAAGCTATTCTCTTATGGTGCCACTGTAATTGTAATCGGTATCCTGCTGTCTGTTTTCCAGCAGTTTGTGGGTATTAACGTGGCACTTTACTATGCACCAAGAATTTTTGAAAGTATGGGTGCCGGTAAAGACGCCTCTATGCTGCAGACAGTGGTGATGGGTATAGTGAACGTGATCTTTACAGTAGTTGCTATACTTACAGTAGATAAGTGGGGAAGAAAGCCACTGTTGATGGTTGGCTCTATTGGTATGGCCATTGGTATGTTTGCCATCGCAGGTCTCTCCTACTACGAAGTTATTGGCATCAGCACACTGGTGTTCATCATCATCTACACTGCCTCTTTCATGATGTCATGGGGTCCTATCTGCTGGGTACTGATCTCAGAGATATTCCCTAACAAGATTAGAGGTAAGGCCGTAGCCGTAGCCGTAGCAGCGCAGTGGGCAGCCAACTACTTCATCTCTTCTACTTACCCATCTATGATGGAGTTCAGCGGTGCCTTTACTTATGGCTTCTATGGTGTGATGAGTGCACTATCGTTCCTGTTTGTATGGAAAATGGTGCCTGAAACCAAAGGTAAGTCACTCGAGGAAATGGAAGCCCTTTGGACAGGAAAGTCAGGAGTTGTGGCAGAAGATAAGGCCATGCTTGCCGGCAGGTCCAAAGTATAAAATAGACGGTTTCTGAATTTAGAAGTAAGTTCAGAAGCCGTCTTGCATTTCTTAAGTCAGTGGGAGTTTGTAAGTAATTCGAAGCAACTCAGCTTCGCAGCTTACAGGCTCCCACTGTTTTTGTTTTACCTATACGGAGCCGGCTTATACAGCTTTTCATAAAGAGCATGCTCGGGCAAAAAGAAAAAGCCCTGAAGAGCAGAAACTTTTCAGGGCTTTTAGCTAACCTATAAATAGAGAAACACTAACAATTCTTTCAAGGCAAAGAGCTTGTACTTTAGATTAGACGCTCTTTGCTGATTTTGCCCTACAGGTTTCCTTTCTTCATCTCGCTCACGGCGTAATCTACAGCGCGTGCGGTAAGCGCCATATATGTCAGGGAAGGGTTCTGTGTGGCTGTAGAAGTCATACACGCTCCGTCTGTTACGAAAACATTCTTGCAGGCGTGCAGCTGGTTATACTTGTTGAGCAGCGAAGTCTTAGGATCATGTCCCATTCTTACGCCTCCCATCTCATGTATGTCCAGGCCTGGAGCCTGCTTCGAGTCTGTCGTTCGGATATTGGTAAAGCCTGCCTTAGTGAACATCTCTGTCATCTGCTCCAGGTAATCTTTCACCATCTTCTCATCATTGTCGTCGTAGCCTATCGAGATGTTGAGCAGTGGCATTCCCCAGGCATCTTTCTGGTCCTTGCTCAGGCTTACCTGGCTCTCTTCCTTCGGTATGGTTTCACCCATCATGTGAGAGCCTACCCTCCAGTTTGTCAGGCCTGGATTAAGAAGCTGCTGCTTCAGATCAGCCCCAAACCCAGAACGGTCTTCTGTGTTATACCTGCCAGCACTAAAACCAGCCGCATATCCACGCAGGAAGTCTGTTTCCTGCTTGTGTAGGTTCCTGAAACGAGGAATATAACCTCCTCCGGCTGGGTTGCGGCCATCGGTGGCATACTCCATCAGCCCATCGTATTCTGCCGATATACGCGCCCTGTAGTTATGGAAAGCGACATACTTGCCTAGCAGTCCATTGTCGTTGCCCAGCCCGTTCGGGAACCTGGAGGAAGTGGAGTTAAGCAGGATGTGGTTTGTATTAAGGGCAGCCGCATTCACGAATATGATGTTGGCATAGTACTCAGTCACCTCTTTGGTGTTTGCATCGATCACGCGCACGCCGCTTGCCTTGCCCGCCTTCTCGTCATAGATAACCGACTCCACTACGGAGAACGGCAGCAGTGTCAGGTTGCCTGTGCGTTCCGCCCACGGAAGCGTAGACGAGTTGCTGCTGAAGTACCCTCCAAACGGGCAGCCTCGCTGGCAAAGGGTACGGTTCTGGCACTGCGCCCTGCCTTGGTCCAGGTGTATCTGGTTAGGCTTGGAAAGATGTGCGCAGCGCGCACTGATCACGTGCCTGTTGCCGTACTGCTTTTGCAGTTGCTGTTTAAAGTAGTCTTCCACGCTGTTAAGCGGGAAAGCCGGCAGGAAGTCTCCATCAGGCAGTTCAGCAAGGCCGTCGCTGTTGCCGGAGATGCCTGCAAACCTCTCTACATACGTATACCAGGGCGCAAGGTCTTTATAACGTATAGGCCAGTCTACAGCAAAACCATCCCGGGCAGGCCCTTCAAAGTCAAGCTCGCTCCAGCGCTGCGTCTGCCGCGCCCACAACAGCGATTTGCCTCCTACTTGATAGCCGCGTATCCAGTCAAAAGGCTTCTCCTGCACGTAAGGGTGCTCTGAGTCCTTTACAAAGAAGTGCATGGCATCTTCACGGAAAGCATAGCAACGGCTCACCACCGGCTCCTTCTTCCTGATCTCCAGCGGCACCTCTCCCCTGTGCTCAAACTCGTAGGGCATTTTGTTAGTGGTAGGATAGTCACGGTTGTGCTTCACATCCCGCCCCCTCTCCAGCACCAGGGTCTTCAGGCCTTTTTCGGTTAGCTCTTTGGCTGCCCAGCCTCCGCTAATGCCAGAGCCAATAACAATAGCGTCGTAAGTACGCTGCTTTACACTGTCTATGTTTAGGTTCGCCATGGCTTAGCTGATTTGTGCTTTGTTAACAGGGAAATAAGCGTTGTACCTTCCTGGTACCAACTCGTAAATCCGTAGCTTGGTCATTACAAGCTCGGAGTTAAGGTATCCTTTTATTGTCTGGTTTTTAAGGATTTCATAAAAAGCAAGCACCTCTTCAGGAGCATTTTTGGCGTTAACGGCCGCAATCACCTCATTCTTTTGTTTTGAACTTAAGTCAACAAAAGAATTGCCCGTTTGCTTTTTAGTCAACTCCTCAAACGCATCCATACCTTTCATAAAAGACTGCTGCTCTTCTGCCTCATAGCAGTCGTCCAGCATCTTGAGCGCAAACAGGTGCAGTCCCATCTCCTTGGCCCCTGGAGTATCGGTGGCAGGTATAATGGTGTCCACCACCTCTGCCAATAGCTTCTCCTGCTCTTCTGAAACACTCAGGTGCTGCAGGCTGATGGAGGCCTTTGCCTCTTCCATCATGCACGAGGGAAGCAACATGGCTCCACCCGTAAACAGCAGCAAGCCTTTAACAACGGAACGCCTATTCATATATCTCATTTTTTGATTATACTTTGTCTGTAACACAGCATGCTTCTGGAGACGTCAGCACCTCTTTATACTTAGGAGCTCTGTACCCTACTCCTAATACTATTAGCTATGTTAAGGGAACGTGAAAGCAATC
This sequence comes from Pontibacter korlensis, assembly GCF_000973725.1. Lineage (NCBI taxonomy): Bacteria > Pseudomonadati > Bacteroidota > Cytophagia > Cytophagales > Hymenobacteraceae > Pontibacter > Pontibacter korlensis. The sequence goes on from NZ_CP009621.1 coordinate 714,274, forward strand.
TACAAAATCACACACAACTCCTCAACACATCATGATATAAATATAAGCAGATTTATCAAATATCATACTTGCGATCAATACTTACAGTGATTACTTACTGCAATTTATCTTTGATGACCACTCCCTAAGGCACCTCAAAACAAGCTCCTCATTATCAAAACTATACCCTCGCCTAATTACAATAGCGCATAAACCCCAGTCTCTCTCCTGGGCTAGTAACCTGTTGTCATCTGATCCTAAACAAAAAGCTTAGAGACGAGTAGCAGCAACAGCATAGCTTGCTCTTCTACATATTCACCTCCAACAACTTTAATCTATTTAATTGTTCAAACATTAAATATAATTTTTTAATAACACAAATTATTTTGCGAAAAGCTTGCTTGTATTTTTATATTTGATAATATTTATGTGATTGAGCACTCAGTTTAAACGCCTATGTAGCATCTATACTTCAGAATCCAAATCTCTTTCCTGCAAGCAATATTCTGGCGTTCAGAAACATACCACTCTTTTCATGCCTGGCAAGAGCAGAGTGTGCCTGCACTTTAAGCAGAGTATTTAAAACATCTCACCTTAACCAATTTTATATGAAACAGAGATACACAAGTACATGGAGACTCCCTCAGGATAACCATGCTAAAACTCCGTTCCGGAAAAAGCAATTGGCTGCAATACTTGCAGCAGCATGCTTTTTTCATGGTTCTGCCGAAGCTACTACCATTGTTGATGCTACTTCATTCACCCTAAATAATGCATGGGTGCAGGGCACAGAAGTAAGAGGAAGGGTAATAGGAGATGCAGGGGAAGCTATACCTGGTGCAACCGTTGTTGTAAAAGGTACTACTGTGGGTACTGCCACTGATGCTAATGGTAATTTCACTATCAATGTGCCTGCTGGTGGCAGCACACTTGTTGTATCCTTTATAGGCTATAAGACACAAGAGGTGCCCATCAACGGCCGCGCAACAATAGATGTATCCTTAGCCACTGATGCACAAGCCCTGCAAGAAGTTGTGGTAACAGGTTATGCAACACAAGAGAAAAAGGACTTAACCGGTGCTGTGGCTGTTGTAGATGTGTCTGAAATGACCAAACAGCCGGAAGCACAGGTTTCAAGCATGCTACAAGGTAGAGCGGCTGGTGTTACGGTGTTAGGTTCAGGACAGCCGGGCCAGGCACAGCAGGTAAGAATCCGAGGTTTCAACACCTTCGGTAATAACAGCCCTCTTTATGTAGTTGATGGAGTTCCTACGCAGAACATTAACGACCTGAACCCTAACGACGTGGAGTCGATGCAGGTACTGAAAGATGCAGGCTCTGCTTCGATTTACGGTTCTCGTGCAGCTAATGGTGTGGTCATCATTACAACCAGAAGAGGTAAAGACAAAGTAACAGTGCAGTACGACGGTTACTATGGTACACAGCGCCCTCAGAATGACAATCCATGGAACCTGGCCAATCCGCAGGAGATGGCTCAACTGAACTGGATGGTGGCAAAGAACAGTAACCCGAACGAGCCTATCTCACATCCATTGTACGGATCAGGCGCAACTCCAACGCTGCCAGATTACCTGGTGGCAGGCAATAGCACAGGCCTGATGGAGGGAGACCCAAGAGTAGACCCAAGCCTTTACAACGTGAACCCATTCTATACAGGAGGTAGCGGGGAGCTTGGTTCTTTCTACAGAATAGTTAGAGCCAATAAAGAAGGTACAGATTGGTTTAATGAGATCTTTCAGCCTGCCCCTATCACCAGCCATAACCTGGCTGTAAGTGGCGGCGGCGACATGGGTAACTTCTACTTCTCAGCTAACTATTTTGACCAGCAAGGCGCGCTGATGAATACTTACTTCAAGAGATTTACAGTACGTGCTAACAGCACCTACAACATCTCCAAAAATGTAAGAATCGGCGAAAACCTGGCTTACTCCGTTATCGACAACCCGCGCATCAACGGCAACGAGTCTGCTATCAACATGGCGTACCGCCAGCAGACCATCATTCCCGTGTATGATATTATGGGCAACTTCGCCGGATCTTATGGTAGCGGCCTGGGAAACGCCAGAAATCCTGTGGCACAGCTCGACAGGATCAGGAATAACAATGTGCTCAATAACCGCCTTTTTGGTAATGTGTTCGCCGAAGTAGACTTCCTGGACAGCTTTACAGCCCGCACCATTTTTGGTGGCGAGATGTATAATAACACCTTCAGGTCTTTTACTTTCCCGGAATACGAAAACGCGGAAAACAACACCTTCAACCAGTTTAACCAGTCTGCCAGCAATGGCTACAACTGGACTTGGACCAATACCCTTACTTTCAAAAGAAGCTTCAACGATGTGCATGACCTGACGGTAGTGGCCGGATCAGAAGCTTACAATAACTTCTGGAATGAAGTAGGTGGTACAACGCAAGGGTATTTCTCTTTTGATCCGAACTTCACTACGCTAGGAACAGGTTCCGGTACCCGAACTAACTTCAGCAACAGAAGCGAAGATGCCTTGTTCTCCCTAATCGGTAGAATTGACTATAACCTGTTAGATAAGTACCTGCTGGGCTTTGTAATTCGTCGTGACGGTTCTTCCCGTTTCGGAGCAAACAACCGCTATGGTACCTTCCCTGCGGTAAGTGCTGGCTGGAGAATTTCTCAGGAGCCCTTCATGCAGAACTTCACATGGATTGCTGACATGAAAATTCGTGGTGGCTACGGTGTGATGGGTAACCAGCTGAACGTGTCTCCGGCTAACGCCTTTACTACCTTTGGTGCAGACAGGGTTCTATCTTACTATGATATTGCCGGCACCAACAACTCAACTGTAGAAGGTTTCAGACAGTCGCGCATTGGTAATCCTGATGCTAAATGGGAAACCATCATCAACAGCAATATAGGTTTTGATGCAACCCTACTGAACGGTAGAATTGATGTAACCTTAGACTATTATAGCAAAGAAATCAAAGACCTGCTGTTCGACCCAGAGCTTCCTGGTACTGCCGGTGGTGCAACTCGCCCATTCGTAAACATTGCCAGAATGCAGAACAAAGGCTTTGATGCCGCTGTAACAGGCCACATAGATGTTTCATCAGACCTGAGATTTGACATTACAGGTACCCTGACAACCTATAACAACAAGATTCTGAAGATCTCTAACGGCGCTCAGAACTTTGATCTGGAGTCACGCCGCTTTAACGGTAGCAACATTATCCGTAACCAGGTGGGTTCTGCTATGAGCTCCTTTTTCGGATACCAGATAGCTGGATTCTGGGATGACGAGTCAGAGATTAACGACGCCAACGAATTGGCCAGAACCTCTACAGGTGACCCTAACGCTGTTTACCAAGCCGACGTTGCTATAGGTCGTTTCCGTTATGCCGACGTTAATGGCGACGGCATCATCACGCCTGATGACAGAACAGTTTTAGGTAGCCCGAACCCAGACTTTACCTACGGTCTGAACATTGCCGCGACTTACAAGAACTTCGACTTTACCATGTTCTTGTATGGCTCACAAGGCAATGAGATTTGGAACCAGGTAAAATGGTGGACAGACTTCTACCCTAACTTCCTAGGAGCGAAGAGTAAAACAGCCGTACATGATTCATGGACACCAGAGAACCGCAATGCAACTGCGCCTATCCAGGAAGCTGACGGCTCCTTCAGCACAACCAACGTACCAAACTCTTATTACGTGGAGAACGGCTCTTACTTGAGAGCTAAAAACGTGCAGCTAGGTTACACCTTGCCTAAGAGCCTGCTAAACAATTATGGTATAGGTAGTCTGAGAGTGTATGTGCAGGCGGCTAACCTGTTCACTATCACTAAATACTCTGGCATCGACCCTGAGATTACTGGTTACGATGCAAACGGTAACGTGACAACCACGGCTTTCGGTATCGACGAGGGTAACTACCCTAACATGCGCCAGTACCTGCTTGGTCTAAATGTTTCTTTCTAATCAATTAAATTTAACTACCTGAGATATGAAAAGCTCTAAGATAATATTGATGGCTGCAGCAATAGCTGGTTCTATGCAGCTACTCAGTTCCTGCGGCGATGACTTTCTTGAAAAACCAGCCATAGGTGCTTTAAGTGAAGACATTATTGCCAACGAGGCCGGTGTGGAGAAAATGCTAATTGGTGCCTATGCGGCTCTAGACGGGCAGGGTAACGGTCAGGCAATTGTAGGCGGCGGCCAATGGGAAGCAGCCCCAACCAACTGGATCTATGGCAGTGTGGCCGGAGGCGAAGCACATAAAGGTAGCTCTGGTGCAGACCAACCGGCTATCAACTCCATTGCAAACTTCATCTCCGACCCAAGCAACGGTTTCTTTAACACCAAGTGGAAAGCCTTGTACGAGGGTGTTTCCCGCACAAATGCTGTACTAAGGCTGCTGGAGCAGGCAAAGGATATATCTGATGCCAACAGACAGCGCATAGAGGGTGAGGCACGTTTCCTGCGCGGGCACTACTACTTTGAGTTAAAGAAGATGTTTAACATGGTGCCTTGGATTGATGAAACAACAACTGACTTCAACCAGCCAAACAACCAGGACATTTGGCCAAAGATAGAGGCTGACCTGCAGTTTGCCATGGACAACCTGCCAAACACGCAAGCACAGGTAGGCCGCGCAAACAAGTGGGCTGCAGCAGCATATTTGGGTAAGGCTTATCTGTACCAGCACAAGTATTCTGAGGCTAAGAACATCTTTGACCAGGTGATCAATTCAGGAGTTACTTCCAATGGTCTGAAGTATGGCCTGATGGATAAGTTTAAAGATAACTTCGATGCAGCCACAGAGAACAACAAGGAATCTGTGTTTGCGATACAGATGGTGGCTAACGATGGTACAGGTACTATTGCCAATGGTAACCAGGGCGAGATGCTGAACTACCCGTACAACAGCCCTTTTCGTTGCTGCGGCTTTTTCCAGCCAACTATAGACCTGGCAAACTCCTTCCGTACCAACGCCCAAGGTTTGCCGTACCTGGACAACTACAACGCCACACCATTGAAGCATGACCAAGGCGTTTCATCTAGCGAAGCTTTTACACCAGACACACAGCCTGTAGATCCTCGCTTGGATTGGACTGTAGGTCGCCGTGGCATACCTTTCCTGGATTGGGGCGCACACCCTGGTCAGGCTTGGATTCGTGAGCAAACCACTGCCGGACCATACTCTTCTAAGAAGCATATTTACTGGCAGGAAACACAGGATACTTATGCTGACCAAAGCTCTTGGGCTCCAGGCTCTGCCATAAACGTTGTTCTTATCCGCTACGCAGATGTTCTGCTGATGGCAGCCGAGGCCGAAGCACAGCTAGGAAACCTGTCGCAAGCACAGGAATACGTTAACATGGTACGCGCCAGAGCTGCCCTACCAGAGAACAAAGTGTACCAGTACGCTAACCCGAATGACCCACTGGCTGGCTTCTCGAGTAATCCGGCGGCAAACTACAATGTGTCTGTTTACCCAGACGGTTACTTTGCAGGCTTAGGAAAAGAAGGTACTTTAGAGGCTATCTACTTTGAGCGTAAGCTGGAGTTGGCTCTGGAAGGCCATCGCTTCTTTGACTTAGTTCGCTGGGGCAAAGCTGCTGAAGAGTTGAATGCATATTTTAACTATGAGGGAGCCATTCTGCCAGATGTGAGAGGAGCAAACTTTGTGACTGGAACACACGAGTACTATCCTATTCCGCAAAGACAAATTGACCTTCAGACTTCAGGTGGTGTATCAACCCTTACACAAAACCCAGGTTACTAGAACCTAATTACCCCACTATAAAGCAGGCCCAATGGGCCTGCTTTATAGTTTTATAGTGCACTGCTTCCGCTAAAGTATATCCTTTTGGCTGTCACTTTATACTGTCTTCCCCTTCAGTTCTTGATTAATAAAACGGGAACAAGCAAAGGAGCTGAAAGAATAAAATCCACCCTGCATGAAGACAGGATGGCTTTTTCATATGAAAACTCACAGAAGTTGTGATGAGCTGTGCCTTTAACTAAGTGCTCTATCCAAGTGTACATAACCACCATCTACATACACTAGCTGCCCGGTAGTATGGCTGGATTTGTTGGATAGTAGAAAGGCCACCGTGTTAGCAATCTCCCTGGTAGTAGTCATACGTTGCTCCAGCGGAATTTTCTCAGTGATGGCCTTAAGCTTTTGCTCCGGATCGTTAAAGGTGCTTATCCACGATTCATATAGCGACGTCCAGGCTTCAGCTACGATAACGGCATTTACCCTGATGCTGTAAGGCAGCAACTCTACAGCCCACTCTCGCGTGAGGGCGTTGCGTGCACCGTTGGAGGCGGCATAAGCCGAGGTTCCTCCCTGCCCTGTATCGGCTGTTTTGGAGCCTATGTTTACAATAGCTCCCTTCGATTTCTTAAGTGCCGGCAGGGCATGGTGTGCCATCAGGTAATAATGCACCACATTTTTATGAAGCGAGGCCATAAATGCTTCGTAGCTGCCATTTTCTAAGCCTACTCCATCATTAACGCCGGCGTTATTAACCAGTCCATCTACTCTGCCATACTTTTGCAGCACTGCCTGCACAGCCCGCTCACAAGCAGCAGGATCCGTCAGCTCAGCTACCACCTCAAAAGCCTGCCCTCCGGCAGACTCCAGTTTTGCCACTACTTTTTGGTTGTCTTCCTTGTTTCTGCCAATAATCACAGGTATGGCGCCTTCGGCAGAGAGAACACTTACAATGCCTTCTCCAATGCCTTTGGCGCCACCTGTAACTACAATCACCTTATCTTTCAGTTCTAAATCCATTTATACTGTGCCTTATTTCAGGTTGTAAAATTTGGCTGCATTGCCTCCAAAGAAAGCGGCCTGTTCCTCCTTCGAAAAGTCGGAAAAGTAATCCTCCACAATACCCAGCATCTCTGTATAGCTTGCTGCCACAAGGCATACCGGCCAATCTGAACCATAGAGGATGCGGCTGGTGCCAAAGGTTTCCACAATCGTGTCGAGGTAAGGCTTGAAATCTTCTTTCTTCCAGTTCTGCCAATTAGCTTCGGTTACCATGCCAGACACTTTGCAGTACACGTTTTCGTGCGCAGCAAAACTCCTCATACTTTCCCGCCATTCGGCTATACTTTGGTTCTTTATGTCCGGCTTTGCCAGGTGGTCGATCACAAAAGGCTGGTCCGGAAAAGCAGCCGCAAGTTCCTTTGAGTAATCTAGTTGTTCAGGGTAAATGAGCACATCATACGTATAACCGTACTTGGCAAGTTTGCTTACACCCCGCATAAACTCCGGACGCAACATAATGGCTTTATCTGGATTCCCCTGAAGCACATAACGAAATCCTTTCAGCTTTTCAAACTGCTTGTAATAAGCGAGCCTTTCCTCAATATCCTCTGCCAGGAAGTCCACCCAGCCAACTACACCCTTTACAAACTCATGCTCTTGCGCCTGCTCCAGCAGAAAAATATTTTCCTCTTCTGGCTGAGCCGATTGCACTAATACACAGCCATCAAATCGGTGCTGCCGAAGCAGGGGCTCCAAATCCTGTGGCATGAAATCCCGCTGGATAACCGCCATTTCATCGGTTATCCAGCTATCGCGCCAAGGGTTATACTTCCAGAAGTGCTGGTGTGCATCAATTCTGAGCATAGGCCCTCACCGTTTGTTTTGATGAACCCAAGCCCTCGATGCCTAGCTCCACTACATCGCCCTCTTTCAGGTACACCTGTGGGTTCATACCCAGGCCAACACCGGCAGGTGTGCCTGTGGTGATCATATCACCCGGTAAAAGTGTCATAAACTGGCTTAGGTAAGAGATCAGGAATGGGATCTTGAAGATAAGATTGGCTGTTGTGCCATCCTGCATCGATTTTCCGTTCACTGTAAGCCACAGGCGCAGGTTATTCACATCTCCCAGTTCATCCGAAGTAGCCAGGAAAGGGCCTACCGGGGCAAACGTATCGTTGCTTTTGCCTTTTACCCATTGTCCTCCGCGCTCCAGCTGAAAGGCTCGCTCACTGTAGTCGTTGTGCAGGGTATACCCAGCTACGTAATCCAGCGCATCCTCCTCAGACACATAACTTGCCTTCTTGCCAATCACCACAGCTAGCTCCACTTCCCAATCCAGCTTTTCTGAATTTCTCGGGATGATTACATCATCGTTAGGGCCACAAAGCGCTGAGGTGGCCTTGAAGAAAATGATCGGCTCCTGCGGTACAGCAGCATTTGTTTCTTTGGCGTGATCGGCGTAGTTCAAACCTATGCAGACAATCTTGGACGGACGCGCAATAGGAGATCCAAGACGTACACCGTCAGATACCTGTGGCATACTGCCCTCGTTCTGCTGCACATATGCCTTTAGCCGCTCAAGGCCATTGTTCTGGAAGAACTGTTCATTGTAGTCCTCCCCGAAGGCAGACACATCGTACTTTACATTATTTAAAATTACGCCGGCTTTCTCCTGGCCCGGCTCACCAAATCTGAATAATTTCATTTTAAAGTATAGCTTGTAAGTATGTAGCTGCACCGAAAGATGCTTGTTCTACTTGTTATTCCGTACATCTTTTTCCAAGAAGAGAAACTAACAGAGTTCCTTAAGACCAGATTATACTAGTTGTTAAGCCTGATAAACCCACCATCTATTGGATAGTCACAACCGGTAATAAAGCCTGCCTCATCAGAACACAGAAAGAGAGCCAGGGCCGCTACTTCCTCTGGTTTAGCCATGCGCCCGATGGGCTGCGTTTTGGAAAGCTTTTCGAACATTTCCTCCTCCTTTCCCGGATAATTTTTAGCGATAAAACCATCCACAAAAGGCGTATGTACACGCGCTGGCGACACACTGTTGCAACGGATGTTAGCTCCCAGGTAATCTTTAGCCACCGACATGGTCATGGCATGTATGGCTCCTTTGCTCATAGTATAAGCAAATCTGTCTGGAATCCCCACATGCGATGCGATAGACGCCAGGTTAAGTATAGCCCCACTTCCATTTTGCTTCATACCTGCTACCGCAGCCTGCAGACAGTTATAGGCTCCCTTCACGTTTACCTGGTAGATTCTATCCATGTCCTCCTCTGAAGTCTTCTCCAGGTTTCCCACATGTGCTATGCCTGCATTGTTGATCAATATATCTAATGCTCCTATAGCTTCAAAAACTTCTTTTACCTGCCCCTGCTTGCTCACATCGCAGGTGTGGCTATAGGCGCGGCCTCCTTCAGCCTCTATCTCGGTGAGTGTCTGTGCTGCCGCATCTTTTTGCAGCTCTATTATATGCACCTCGGCCCCCTGCCGGGCAAAAACAATGGAAATAGCCTTGCCGATGCCGCTTCCGCCGCCAGTAACTACAGCTTTTTTTCCGGTTAGCTTAAACATGTTCTTTGGTTATGATTTGATCGTTATTTATTGCAGTTGATTTGAGTAAGCTCAGGGCATGCCTTATTAAAATAAATAAAGTCACTGTGCCAGCTACAGGGAAACGCCTCTTTTCCAGAAGATGAAATCATCCTGTCCCAGCTCCATTGCTTTGGTGTCATACTCTCCGCTGGCTAGCCCTATTATATATTCCAGGTATTCCTCGCCCAGCTCTTCAATGGTCTTGTCACCGCTGATAACAGCACCGGCGTTAAGGTCTATAATGTCCGGCAGGCGATTAGCTAGAGAAGTGTTAGTGGCAACTTTCACAACCGGGGAGACAGGGTTACCTGTAGGGGTGCCCAGGCCGGTTGTAAACAGCTGCACATTACAGCCTGCCCCGGCCATGGCGGTAGTGCTTTCCACATCATTACCAGGTGTGCAAAGCAGGGTTAAACCACGCTTACGCACATATTGTCCATAGCCCAGTACGTCGGTTACAGGAGAGGTGCCTCCTTTTTTAGCTGCACCCGCAGACTTAATGGCATCCGTTATTAGGCCGTCCCGGATGTTACCCGGGGAAGGATTCATATCAAAGCCAGAACCCACTGCTTCTGCACGAGCGGCATACTCCCGCATCAATCTTACAAAACGGTCGGCGGTTTCCTCGTCAACGCAGCGGTTAATCAGCTCCTGCTCTACACCACAAAGCTCTGGAAACTCACTTAGTACCACTTTGCCGCCTAAAGCCGCTACTAAATCGGCTGTGTAGCCCACCGCAGGGTTTGCTGAGATGCCCGAGAAACCATCAGAGCCTCCGCACTCCACTCCTATTACCAATTTATCCAGCGTGGCGGGTTTTCTCTCGCAGTGGTTAGCCTCGGCTATACCTATAAAAGTCTGCAAAATCGCCTCCGACAGCATCAGGGATTCAGAGGCAGCTTGCTGCTGTTCAAAAATCAAAAGTGGCTTTGAGAAATCAGGATCCCGTTCCTTTATTTTTTCCTGCAGTATGGCTACCTGCGCATGCTGGCACCCAAGGCTTAGCACAGTGATGCCAGCCACGTTAGGATTAACGCAATAGCCAGCCAGTAGCGCACAAAGGTTATCTGCATCTTCGCGGGTGCCTCCGCAACCGCCATCATGCACAATAAACTTAACCCCATCTACATTTGGAAAGAGGCGATGCTGTGCAGCAGACTCAGAGGGTTTGTTTGGTTTATACTCCCGCAGGTCTTTGCCCTGCCGGTATAAGTCAGCCAGCTCTCGCACCTGCGCCTGGTACTTGTCTGGTGAAGCATAGCCTAGCTCCTTCAGGAAAGCATTCTTAAGCGTTTCAATGTTTCTGTTTTCGCAGAATACCAGGGGCAGAACCAACCAATAGTTGCGTGTTCCTACCTGCCCATCTGCCCGGTGGTAGCCCATAAAGGTGCGATCCTTCCATTTGCTTACCTCCGGCGCCTGCCACTCATACTGTCCTGTCCGCTGGGCAAAATCCTGCGCTGCGTGTTTCAGGTTTTCGGTAGTTAGAAGGCTACCGGCAGGCAAGGCACAGGTGGTTTTACCCACTAACACCCCATACATATACACCTCCGCCCCGGGCGCAAAGTCTGCCGCCGTAAATTTGTGTTTGGCCTGTACGGTCTCCCGCAAAGGAAACTCCTGTCCGTTAAAGTATATGCCTGTACCCGCTTCCTGATCCTGAAGGGCAACCAGTACATTATCTTTCGGGTGAATCTGCAGGTAGGATTGTTTGGTTGTTATCATGGGTGTTGATTGTCTAGGATAAATACGTGCATTCTTTTTGGGCCATGAGCTCCTATTACCAGCGATTGCTCTATATCGGCTGTTCTGGATGGCCCCGCAATAAAGGTCCCATAGCCTGTGGCCGCTATGTTCAGCCTGTCATATGCCTCATGCATAGTGCCTACAATATCCTGTTGCCGCACTACCAAGGCCAGATGTTCACAAATGAAGGGCAGAACACGTGCCGGCACAGACTCCTCTGTTACCCAGATTGCACCGTTCTCTGCTACGCCCATTTGCCCCTCTACTACCGCTAGCTCTAAATTGGCTAAGTGATGTCCTTCCGCAATTGCTTCCCTTACCTCTAAACCGAAACCGACACCATCAACTGTGTTCAGTATTCGCTCAGGAGAAACAAAGTTGTCTTTCAAATAAGCTCCTATGCCAGCCATATCCGGCACTCCAACTACTATACTTCCTGCCGCCTCAGCACTCTGCCTAAACAAGGCAGCCCATTGCTCTGAAGGCGGAGTAAAAAAGGCTACAGCTTCTGGAAGAGGCACCTGAGGCGGCTTGTTGGCTTTTACTCGTGATAATATTTTTTCCCGGCTGCTCATTTTTCACTTCTGTTCTTTAGGTACCAGTCCCTGAAACTCTCTTTAGGCGGCTGTGGCATTTCCCGCTGCTTAGCCCAAGGGTTCAAGGCCTTGTTATTCGCTAGTCCAGGCATCATGCGCATCATCAGGCGGCCAGACTTTCCAGCTACTCTATACAGCCTCGGGTTAGAGAGCACATTCGCCATAACCTTCATACCCTGTGCTTTTGATTTCGGCACGTGCCCCTCCTGCACCAGCACCTGCCGCCACTGGTACAGTTGGTTGTGTATATCAATTTTTACAGGGCATACATTGGTACAGGAACCGCAAAGAGTGGAGGCAAAAGGCAGGTCTGCGTTCTTCCTCATATCTGCATTAGGAGCTAATATGGCTCCGATAGGCCCGGCAATTGTGTTATGGTAGCTGTGCCCTCCGCTTCTGCGGTACACAGGGCAGGTGTTAATGCAGGCACCGCAGCGGATACACTTTAGGGAGTTGTAAAAGTGTGGCCTCCCAAGTTGGGTGCTGCGCCCATTGTCCACTAACACGAGGTGCATTTCCTGCCCAGCACGCGGCTTGTGAAAATGGCTGGAATATGTAGTGATAGGCTGGCCGGTGGCACTACGGGCCAGCAAGCGCAGGAACACACCGAGGTGCTCTGCCTTTGGAATTATCTTTTCGATACCCATACAGGCAATATGTACCTTTGCCAGGTGCACGCCCATGTCGGCATTGCCTTCGTTAGTGCATACTACCAATCCACCGGTTTCAGCGATGGCAAAGTTCACACCTGTTATAGCAAGATCGGCTGTAAGAAACTTCTCGCGTAGGTGCTGCCGTGCCGACTCTGTAAGGTAGGCTGGATCAGAGGCTCCTTTTTCTGTACCCAGGTGCTGGTGAAAGATCTCTCCTACTTCTTCTTTTCTCTTATGGATGCTTGGCAGCACAATGTGGCTTGGCGGTTCTTTAGCTAGCTGCACAATACGCTCCCCAAGATCTGTGTCTACTACATCTATGCCATTCGAGGTTAAGAAGTCGTTCAAGTGGCATTCCTCAGTCAGCATAGATTTGCTCTTGACCAGCTTCTGAACGCCATGCTTTTGAATGATATCTAGAACAATTCGGTTATGCTCTGCCCCATCAGCCGCCCAATGCACTTTTATGCCGTTTTCCAGTGCTTTCTTTTCAAACTGAATTAAATAGTCATCTAAGTTGGCCAGCACATTCTGCTTTATTTGGGAGGCGGCATTACGGAGCTGCTCCCAATCTGGTATTTGCCTGGCGGTTACATCGCGTTTTTGCCGAATAAACCACAAAGCCTGATCATGCCAGTTGGCACGCTCCTGGTCCAGGAGAAACTTTGCAGAGGCTGCTGCATGGTCGGGGGTGGTAGTGTTACGGTTACTCATAGCTACTGTTTAATATCTCGGCCATGTGTATCACTTTTACCGGGCTATTCTTCCGACGCAGAATTCCCTCCAGGTGCATCAGGCAAGACACATCGCCACCGGTTATATACTCGGCTCCGTTCAGCTGATGATCTGCCACACGGTCTTGTCCCATCTTAACCGAAACAGCCTCTTCTGACACACAGAAGGTGCCACCGAAGCCGCAGCATTCATCCTTCCTGTTTAGCTCCACCAATTCAATATCCTTTACCAAACGCAGGAGATAACCGGGCTTTGAAAAATCTTCAGCTACGAGCTCGGACATCTGCGCTAGATGAAGCCCTCGCTGGCCGTGGCAGCTAATATGAAAACCTACTTTATGAGGAAAGCGAGCCTCTAGCTCCGTTACCTGTAACACATCGGTCAGGAACTCGCTAAGCTCAAATATGTTGTTGCGGATATGTGTGGCAGCAGCCTCATTTCCCGCTGCGTATAAGTGCTCCTTCACGTGCAGCACACAGCTACCAGAGGGCGAAACAATATAATCGTAACCAGAGAAGTTCCTTGTAAACAAGGCATCACACCCTTTAGCAAGCGATGCAAACCCAGAATTGGCCATAGGCTGGCCGCAGCAAGTCTGCTGTAGCGGATACGCCACTTCTACACCCAACTTCTCTAACAGCTGCAAAGTTGCTATTGCCACCTGTGGGTAAAACTGATCGATGTAACAGGGAATAAACAGTCCTACTTTCATAAAGCAAATATCTTCTTCATTTGTTGCCACTTTTCTCCTTCCTTAGTACCTGGCAGGGCCTTTTGGTATTTCCACATAAGGTTTTCCCACTCCTGTACCTTAGGATTAGCGGCATCCATACTTTCTTTTTGCTCAAAGCTGAACTCCTCACTTACCTCCATCACCATAAACAAGCGATTCTCCCACCTGTAGATTTCCATCTGTTCCACGCCAGCTTCTTGTATACTTTTCTTTATTTCTGGCCAGACCTCTTTATGGTACTCCTCATACTCCGCTATCAGAGTGGGGTCATCTTTTAAATCTAGCGCAAAACAGAACTTGGGCATACTATGACTTATGTAAAAGTTATGAATGAACAATTTGGGCAGGCTCCTCCGGCAACGCTTCAACTCCTCCTCTTGGCCTATCGCCTCCCAGCTTTTCTGCCGCAAGCGCATAGCAGGCTACCACCACAAAGCATATCATCGGCACGTAAAATGCCATGCCTATGTCCTGCGTCAGGTCAGAAAAATAGCCTTGCACTGATGTCAGCACGGCTCCTCCCAGTATCGCCATTATCAGTCCTGATCCACCAATTTTTGTGTCTTCGCCCAAGCCCTTTATTCCCAGGCCATAGATAGTAGGGAACATCAACGACATACAACCAGATATACCTATTAAAGCATACACTCCTATTAAGCCGCTTCCGTAAATGGCTACAAGTGTTAGGCCTGCGGCTGCTACGGCAGTAAAGAATAGCAGCGTTGCCGGTTTGATGTATTTCATCAGGGCTGTGAACGCAAACCTGCTCACCATAAACAGTATCAGAGAAGCCATGTAGTAGTTGGAAGCTTCGTCCTCATTAACCTGTAGCTCTAGCATAACATAGCGGATCGTAAAAGACCACACGCCAATTTGTGCCCCCACATAAAAGAACTGAGCCACCACCGCCCAAACGTAATGCGGCGTCTTGGCCAGCCTCCTGAAAGTAGGGAGCAAGTCGAGCTTAGATCCGGCATCTGAGGCTTTGGGCATTTTAGTAAAGGCTATCACTCCCCAGAGAAGCACAAGGAAAAGAGCCACCCCTACGTAAGGTCCCATTACGGCCGTAAGCTCCTCTGACTGCACAGCGGTAAGTTCTGCAGGCGTCATTTGGGATCGTTCCTGGGCAGTTAACTGGCTTAGTTGGGATAGGATAAACACCTTACTCAACAACACGCCTGAGATGGAGCCTATGGGATTGAATGACTGCGCAAGGTTTAACCGCCGGGTGCCAGACTCTTCCGGTCCCATGGCTACTATATAAGGGTTCGCTGCCGTTTCTAATATGGAAAGACCACCTGCCAGCACATACAACGCCACCAGGAAATAACCATAAGACAGTGTAAGGCTGGCTGGGTAAAACAGAAATGCTCCCAGTATAAACAACCCTAACCCCACAAGTATGCCCGTTTTGTAGGTGTACTTCTTTATAAGTATAGCTGCAGGCAGCGCAAGGCAAAAGTACGCTCCGTAAAAAGCCATCTGAATCCAGGATGTCTGAAAATCAGACATACTCATTATTCTTTTGAAGGCAGCCAGTAAGGTATCGGTCATGTTGTTGGCCAGCCCCCACAGAAAGAAGAGACTTGTGACTAGGACGAAGGGCCAAACGTTGCCCGATCTAAGAAGGGAGGCTTTTCTTGTGGCTTTATCCATGGCCGTGATTATCTATAGGGTTGGCTGTTTATATATAGAGTCCTGATCAAGCAAAGAAGAGCTCCACCTGTCTAGGAACAGCAAGGAGAGCCCCATCAATGAATGGCAGGATACTTATACAAAGAAAGAAAAATAAAGTCTGCTAAATTTCAAGTGATTGCCCAATTATTAAGCTATTTTAGCATAAGCAAGAAATGAGACGATATATCAATGCCAAAAAAGCACTAATTAGCCCAGTATGTTGCATATTTATTGTCTGAAGTGTAAGCAACCACCTATCTCCCCTGAAGCAACTCTTGAAGCTGTATGAAGCCACTGCTGCTAAAAATATCGACAAACCCGCTGCAATCCTTCAGCATCAGGCAGGATAAGGTTCCTTACATAAACAACAGGTGGCATTATCACCCTGAGGTAGAGCTGATCCATATCGAAAAAGGAGAAGGTATGCAGTTTGTAGGCGACAGTGTGAAGCGGTTCACCTCCGGTGACGTGCTACTTATCGGATCAAACCTGTCCCACTACTGGCGTTTTGACGATGCATATTTCGAAGATGATCCTAAAGTGAGGGCTGATGTAAGGGTAGCACACTTTTGTGAGGAGTTTTGGGGCAGTACCTTTCTCAGCTTACCTGAAAACAAGCTTATCAAGAGTACTCTGGAAAAGGCCCGGCTGGGAATGCAGATAACAGGAAAGACTCGCCAGGCCGTGAGCCTGTTGCTTGAGCAAAGCCTGCATGTTGAAGGAGCCAAAAGAATTATCCTGCTCCTCGAGACACTTGATCTTATTTCCCAAAGCCCTGATACACATATCCTGTCGTCTATAGGCTTCAAACAAAACCATGAGAAAGTGGAAGAGGAACGGATCAACAAAATCTATGATTACTCCTTAGCCAACTTTAAAAATAAGATAGAGCTCCACGAAATCTCTGCGGTAGCGCACCTAAGCCCCAACTCTTTCTGCCGTTATTTCAAGTCAAAGACCAGAAAGACGTACACTCAATTTCTTACAGAAATCAAGATAGGGCATGCATGTAAGTTGATCATGGACAACAGACTCGACATGAAGCAAATATGTTTTGAAAGCGGCTTTAACAACTTGACCAGCTTTCACAAATCTTTCAAGGGTATCACGGGTAAAACGCCCCTGCTGTATCAGAAAGAATTCTTTAACAGGAAATAACAGAGGTTGAAGGGCAACGAAGCAATCAACTTTGAAATAAATGCAGGTTTGCAGTCATACGTGGGCTTGGGTAACATTAGAAGAAGGAACGTCTTCAAGCACTGTTCCTGCAGGACTTAGACTGCTAGGTAAGGCTTCATTGATATGATGAAGGCAAGTATAAAAGAGAGTTAATCAGGTACAAGAAGTGCCTGTATACATATTCAGTCACCATAAAACAATATGATATGCGTCTAAAAACTAAGATTGCAGCCCTTGCCTCCTCAGCACTTGTGGCATCAGGGCTACTGCTTAGCACAGCAGCCCCCGCCCTTGCACAGGCTGGCAACTCTCAGCAGCAAGCTGTTTCCATCATCCCCAAGCCCGTAAAGCTAACACAGCAAAACGGCAGCTTCGCTCTCGGCAAGGAAACCCGCATTTTTGTTGATCCTAAGAACGATGAGCTTAGACAAATCGGGGAGTACCTGGCCAGGAACATCAAGGATATGACTGGTGTGCAGCCGACAGTGGAACAGAAAGCGCCCGAGAAAAACAGCAGCAACTATCTGCATCTGACACTTAGTGCACCAACTGACACACTGGGTACAGAGGGCTATACTTTAGATGTTAACTCAGACAAAATCGTACTTGCCGCCAACCAGCCGAACGGCGTTTTCCTGGGCACACAGACCATTCGCCAGTTGTTGCCAGCGCAACCAACCACAGCACCTGTTACTATTCCAGCGGTAAGTATAGCAGACAAGCCTCGTTACGAATGGCGCGGCATGCACCTGGATGTAGCCCGTCACTTCTTCCCTGTGGAGTTCGTGAAGCAGTACATCGACTACCTGGCCATGCACAAGATGAATACCTTCCACTGGCACCTGACCGAAGACCAAGGCTGGCGCATCGAGATCAAGAAATACCCGGAGCTGACAAAAGTTGGCGCCTGGCGCGACGGTACACTAATAGGACATAACAACGATAAGCCGCATAAATTCACCAACGAGCGCTACGGCGGTTACTATACGCAGGAGGAGATTAAGGAAGTTGTAAAGTATGCGCAGGAACGTTACATCAATGTGGTTCCGGAAATAGAGATGCCGGGACATGCTGTGGCGGCACTCACTACATACCCTGCGCTTTCGTGCACGGGTGGTCCTTTTTCTGTAGAGAAAAGGTGGGGCGTTTTTGACGATATCTTCTGCGCCGGCAATGAGCAGACCTTCACCTTCCTGGAGGACGTGATGACTGAGGTACTGGCCCTGTTCCCGAGCAAGATCGTACACATTGGAGGAGACGAAGCCCCTAAAACCCGTTGGAAAGAGTGCCCTAAGTGCCAGAAGCGCATTGCCGACGAAGGACTGAAAGATGAGCACGAACTGCAGAGCTACTTTATACAGCGCATGGAGAAATTCCTGAACGCCAAAGGCAGAACCATCATTGGCTGGGATGAAATTCTAGAAGGTGGCCTGGCTCCAAATGCATACGTAATGTCGTGGAGAGGCACCGAAGGAGGTATAGCCGCCGCTAAGCAGCACCACTACGTGGTAATGTCGCCCGGATCTCATGTATACTTCGACCACTACCAAGGAGACCCAAGTCTGGAGCCTATTGCCATTGGAGGTCTAACTACACTGGAGAGAGTATATTCCTTTGAGCCAACTCCGGCAGAGCTGTCTGCAGAAGAAAAGAAGTATATACTTGGTGCCCAAGCCAACGTGTGGACAGAGTATATCCCTACCACTGAGCACGTGGAGTATATGATCATGCCGCGTATGTCTGCCTTATCAGAAGTTCTTTGGACGCCAGCCGCCAAGAAAGACTGGGATGATTTCCAGACACGCATGCAGCAGCAATATAAGCGCTTCGACCACATGGGCGTGAACTACGCGCGCAGTACCTATAATGTGAATCAGGATATCGCAGTAGACCCGACGCAGAGCGTAGCCACTGTAACGCTGGCTACAGCAGCCAAGGGGCCAAAAGTATTCTATACGCTGGATGGTTCTGAGCCAACAACATCATCACAGGCTTATACTTCGCCATTCCAACTGTCACAATCAGCCACCATCAAAGCTGCTTCTTTTGATGAGAACGGGAATCAGTTAGGCAAAGTGACCTCGAAAGAACTTAAGCTGCATAAAGCCTTTGCACACACCATAGAGCTTAAAAATGCTCCTCATAAGCAGTATACAGCAGCTGGGCCATTAACGTTGGTAGATGGCCAATTGGCCAGCAATAGCTTCACTAACGGACAGTGGCTGGGCTTCCTGGGCACTGACATGGAGGCTGTGATAGACTTAAAAGAGAAAAGGCCAATCAGCAGCATCACCAGCTCTTACCTGCAAACCAAGAACAGTGGTATACACCTGCCAACCCAAGTAGAGTTTGCAATTTCTAAGAATGGTAAAAAGTATAAAACAGTGAAAGTAGTAACTGAGCTTCCTGACAAGCCTGGTGTTTACAAGGAGGTGCTAACAGCGGAGGTACCAAACAAAAAAGCCCGCTACATTAAAGTTACTGCTAAGAATTCTAAACCGGGTACTGAGCAGGAAAAGAACAGAGCCTGGCTTTTTGCTGACGAGATCATTGTTGAGTAACAGTTAATACTTGTGGGCAGGCCTCAACTTTTGTAGTTTGGGGCCTGCTTACTTTAGTCCCGAAAATAATAAATCGCACTATCAGAATCTTACCCTTTATTTAAAGACACTAAGCTTATGCACCTGAAAGCTTTATCTAAGCTCAAAGCAACTCTTGCGGTACTGGCATGCTTCACTGCTGCCTGCACCACAACCAATCAGCAGGATAGCAACCCTGCCACAACCTCTCTTACCAAGTATGTTGACCCTTACATTGGATCCAGTTTTCACGGCCACGTTTTTGTAGGCGCTAACGTTCCTTTCGGGGCTGTACAATTGGGGCCAACCAACATGAGCCAGGGATGGGACTGGTGCTCCGGCTACCATTACTCCGACTCCACCATTATTGGTTTCTCCCACACCCACCTGAGCGGCACTGGTATCGGCGACCTGGGTGATATCTCCGTGATGCCTGTTACGGGGCAGGTACAGTTGGTAAAAGGAAGTGTAAAAAACCCGGAAAGCGGCTATTACTCGCTATTCTCGCATGATGATGAGACAGTGAAACCTGGTTATTATGCTGTTAAGCTAAAACGTTATAGCATAGGTGCAGAGCTTACTGCTACAGAGCGTGTGGGCTTCCATCAGTATACTTTCCCAAAGTCTGAAGAGGCCAGTATTATCATCGACTTAAAAGAAGGCATTGGTTGGGACTCACCTGTAGAAACGTTTATTGAGCAGCTGAATGACAGCACCCTTGCCGGCTATCGCTTCTCCAAGGGCTGGGCCAACGATCAACGGGTATATTTTACTGCAGTGTTCTCTAAACCGATTGATAAGTTTGAAAGCTTTCAGGTAGCTGATACAGCTGCCTCCTCCCCTGTTCCTGCTTCAAAAGGAAGAATGATAAAAGGTGTGGCGCATTTCAAAACTCAGGAAGGTGAAAAGGTAAAACTGAAGGTAGGTATCTCACCGGTGAGTGCGGAGAATGCTTTGGCTAACATTCAGGCAGAGGTCCCAGATTGGAACTTCGAAAAAGTAGTAGCCGATGCAGATGCAGCCTGGAACCGGGAGCTACAAAAAGTACGCATTCAACCATTAGATTCCGTACAGCTTCGTACTTTCTACACTGCACTGTATCATACACTTATTGCGCCATCCATCTTTAACGACCACAACGGCGACTACCGCGGAACAGACAAGAAAGTGTATAGAAATGCTGACTTCACGAACCTTACCACCTTCTCGCTCTGGGACACTTACCGTGCAGCGCACCCGCTCTTTACTATTACACAGGCTGATCGCGTGAACGACATGATCAACTCCATGCTAGCTATCTATCAACAGCAGGGTAAACTACCTGTGTGGCACCTGATGGGTAACGAGACCAACACCATGCCTGGCTACAGCGGCGTAACGGTGGTAGCTGATGCCGTTCTGAAAGGGTTTGACGGCTTTGATCATGAATTGGCTTTTGAGGCCATGAAAGCGACTGCTATGGGTAATGAGTTTGGTCTGAACTATGTTAAAGAGTTGGGCTTTATTCCTGCCGAAGAGGAAGTAGAGAGTGTAGCCAAGGGTCTAGAGTACGCCATTGCCGATTGGGGCATTGCACAGGTGGCCAAGAAGCTGGGCAAGGAGGAAGACTACCAGTACTTCAGCAAGCGTGCCAAATACTATGAGAACTACTTCGACAAGCAAACCCACTTTATGCGTGGAAGAGTGTCTAAAACCGAATGGCGCACACCTTTTGATCCGTTTAAATCTGCGCACCGTAAGGATGATTATGCAGAAGGCAACTCCTGGCAGTATACTTGGCTGGTGCCGCAAGATGTAGAAGGACTGATCAGCCTGATGGGAGGCGAAGAAGCCTTCGTGCAGAAACTGGACTCTCTGTTTACGGTGAAAGGTGACATGGGCGAGGAGGCCTCAAATGACATCACAGGCTTAATTGGCCAGTACGCGCACGGCAACGAGCCAAGCCACCACATCTCATACATGTATGCTTACGCCGGACAGCCTTGGAAAACGGCAGACAAAGTGCGCTTCATCGTAAAAAACATGTACACTGATAAACCAGATGGATTGATCGGCAACGAAGATGTTGGTCAGATGTCAGCCTGGTATATTTTCTCTACACTTGGCTTCTACCCACAGAACCCTGCTAATGGCGCCTATGTTTTTGGAAGCCCTGCTGTAAAGCAAGCTACACTTTCCCTGCCAAACGGAAATGTGCTAGAAGTAGAAGCTCAAGGTAACAGCTCCGAGAACAGGTATATCCAGAGTATTACACTTAATGGTGAGCCTTATACTAAATCATACATCCTGCACAAAGATTTGATTAAGGGTGGTAAGCTTGTTTTCAAGATGGGCAATACCCCTAGCCCAACATGGGGTGTAGCCAAAGAAGACAGACCACGCTCAGAGCCAATGCACTAAACATACTTTGAAATAACAAAAAAGCTCCCTGACCTACTGTCAGGGAGCTTTTTTGTTTCCGGTTTTCCACCTTATCGTCTTACCTACCGCAGCTATTTTATACAGAGACTGTGTTGAGGGTGCAACGATATACTCTCTTGATATAAACTGCAGTTATGACAGCATGGAGGAATCTTATTATTGCTGCAAGACAACATGCTTTATATTTTTCCTGTCATAGGTATACGTAATGTGCACAAGGCCATCTCTTGTTTGCAAGACAGCCGGGTAGCTGAATTCTTCTTTATCACCATTCTCCAGCACAGCTACATCTCTCCATTTTTTTCCATTAGTAGAGACTGCCACATGTAGTTTGCTGCGCCCGTTAAACCAGTCCTGTCCGGGAACATCCGGGTTGTAGACGATCAACTGAGTACCGTCTTTTAATGTAACCGCATCAGTACCAGAATTGGGATTCAATAACTTTGTTTTGGTAAGCTTCCCCCAACTATTCCCTCCATCTGATGACCAGGCCTGAATAACATTCCCCTGCTTGCTTCTGCACAGAATCTGCAGGCGGTTTTTGGGGTAAAATAAAATACTAGGCTGTATAACATCAAACTCTGAATTTGTGTCAACAGGAATATACTGCCAGGTCTGACCTCCATCGCTGGACTTTTCTATGTGTACTTTCCAGCGCTCTGTGCTTTCTTCCACACTTGAGGGAGATAAAATAGTACCGTCTGCTAGTTGTACAGGCTTATTTTTTATCGGGCCAAGTATACCATCGGGTAGCTTTTGGGCTTCTGACCATGTCATACCCTCATCATCCGAGGTTTTCACCATTCCCCACCACTCTCTGGGATTAGGGCCAACCTTGTAGAACAGAAATACTTTGCCCTCCTTTTCCTGAAACAAAACAGGATTCCAGGTTGGGTATCGCAGCGAGTCATTGATGATGCCGTTAGCCACATTTACAGGTTCTGACACACCATTATCATCTATCGTACTTAGCCATATGTCTACATCTGGATTACTTTCAGCTGAACCTCCAAAACAGGACACTAAAAGCCTTCCCCCTGAGATCTCCACCATTGTGGAGGCATGGCATTGCTTGAAGGGCGCATTATTAAAGACAAGCTCCTCCTTTACCTTTGTCCAGCCTGACTGAGCCTGTGAGCTATAGGCAAGGAAAAGGAAGGAAATAAGCGCCATAAAATGTTTGTTCATCATACCCTATGGTTATCGTAATGTTCAATCTGTATCTAACGCTACACAGTAGCTGAAGCCCGTTTTAAAGCAATCAGCACCTTGTCAGTCACCTCTCCGAACAAGGATATGCCTCCAGCTCCGTTTTGTAGGGCATACTCCATACCTTGCTGCAATTCCTCGTTGCTTTTAAAGTCAGGCAGAAACAGGCCTGCATAAAGCGGGAATTTGCCGTTCAGAAAGTGTATACCCTCCGCTACGGCATCACCAATCCACTCTACATTCTCCTTATAAAAGCCGTGGTAGATCATAGGGCAGACACTGTTAAGGTTCCAGTTGGTCCAGTCCTGCCGCACAATACGGCGCGCAACTTCCGGGGTAGGGAAAACAGCGGCAGTGATAGGCTTCCTCTTCTCTTTGGCCACCTCCGCCAAATGGTTTACGATGTTGTTTACCGCATGATAACGATACAGTCGCCACGATAGGCTGGCCTCCGGGTACTCCAGTTCCTTAATGTCTTTACCTCGCCAGGCTCTGAACTTAGAGCGGCAAACTTCACAGTAACAGTAGTCATACTCCGGCAGCTCTTTGGTTTGCTCTATGTTATAGTTCTCCCAAAGGTTTACGGGTAGTATTACATCGCAAAAGCGCACATAGTCCAGGTGGATGCCGTCGATGTAGTCTTTGCTTAGGATGTTGCGCACATCATCGGCCAAATACTGCTTTACTTCGTCGCGAGACGGACAGAGCCAGCGGTAATAATTTACATAGGGCGGCTTATCGGCGCATGACTCGCCCTTACGGTTTTGGGCATACCACTCAGGGTGCTTTTGCAGGAGCTCCTGTTCTCCCCGGTTCATGGTCCACATCCAACGGTGCGCCTCCAGCTTATTGGCCTTGGCGGTTCTGTAGTGTTTCTCACTGTCGGCTTCGAAGAAGATCCCACGGATACCTGCCTCGTAGAAGCGCTTATACTGCTGCTGCAGGTCAGCTTCTTTGTCGGCTACGTTCGGTCTTATCCATACCCAATGCTTAAGCTGTTTCTTTTTTGCTGCTGGTACTGCAAGATCAGCAAACGCAGGCGCTGGAATGCTTGCTGCCAGACCAGCCAAGGCACCAGCCTTAAGAAAGGTTCTTCTTGATTTCATTTTAAGCCTTTTATTGTGTGTACAAAACCATTTTCGTTGATGCTCCATACTTTGCCATCCGGCCCCTGTATAGCCGCCAGAAATTGCAGTGTGCCTGCCTCCAAACTCAGCTGGTTTTCCTGCCCTTCTACCGTTACTTTGCTGCCTTTTAACCCCAGCTCCTTTAGCGATTTGCTGTACTTGCCATACTTGTTAAAGTGCTCCTTCTGCCGATAGTAAATCAGCCACAAGTACTGCTTCTGCTTTTCAGCGTAGGGCATGGCAAACGTAACTGTTGACTCGGAGGTTGGTTTGCGGCTAAAGTATAAATAGCCCCACCTCTCCGGGTAGTGCATGTTGATCACACCCTGCGGAGACCACACCCAGTTGTGCTCCGGCAACGGTTTTCCGTCTGCGCCTTTGCGCTTCACGTACTTGCCGTCCACAATATCCACATCCCACTGCACCCTCGAGAAGTTGATTCGCCACAAGGTTCCCTCATCTGGCACCAAAGCATTATTACCAACAGTCACAGACCTGAAAGGAATAGCCATTTCCACTGTCCAACCCTTATCGGTATCGCCAGGGTTGTTTAGCGTACCTTGCACCTGCACAGCCGACTTAAGCCCATGCAGATCCCAGGCTATCAGAGCGCCGCTGTTGTTGCGATAGGGCTTTGTCAAGAACAGGTCAAAAATTGTGTTGAGTGCGTTTACCTCTACCTCAAAGTACTGGTGCGTATCATTATCCGGGTCGATAAACACCTCAAAGTCGTTGTCGAAGAAGATCACCTCATCGTGATTGGTAAGCGTAGCCCACACGTGCGGCTCTTTCAGTTCGGCAGCTATGTAGAGGTACTCATTGTCCCAAGCCATTTTTACTTGCGTAGGATAAGCAGGCTTTGGTTTCTTATCGCCTTCAATATCAACAAACAGGTCTGTCCAAAGCGCCTGCTGCCAGACCTCTTCATCAAGATTCCCGTCTATGTCTGGAGCCTGCTCTGCGAAATAGGTTACGTAATGTTTCGGTTCCGAAAACAGGTGCTCCAACCCTGCAAAGGGGTCCGACTGACTGCTGCCTTTCTGGCGAGGATAGGTTGGCCCGTCACCTTGTATGTTAATTGCGTGCGCATTAACCGACAAAAGGTAAGCTAAGCATAGGGCTGTACAAAAACGGATCATGATCAGATATCACAGCTGCCCTACATCTCCTTTGAACCGGAAAAGGCAGCTTGTTAACAGGATGATTTATATAGCTTTCACCTCTATATTGAGGCTAGCCATGAACTTATAAACTGAGAATTTGCGCCTTTCAAGCAGGAAAATTCAACCTCCAGATTTTTAGTAACTGCTATGGTACTGCCTGCTCATGCTTCAGCCAACTAGCTGGCACTTCCTGTGGCTGCCTGCCGTCTTTGCTATACATAAGTTTTAGCGTATAACCACCGCCACCTTCTATAAAATCCAGCTCGATTGGCTGCAATCCTTTTGCAAGGGCTACCTGCCCGCTCTTCTCAATGGCTGAGTGAAGTCCGTCGTTATCTACCACCAAGCGGTCAGCAATGCGCAATACACCACCATCATCACAGATAAAAAAGAAACTGTAAATACCTGTTTCCGGAACATCTAGAAAACCTCTGAACTGTACACCAAAGCTTGGCGCTTCTGCCTCCTGCGGCACTTGCACACTTTCTACCACTGTACTACCAGTTGGCTTAGCCTTTGCCATACCAGCTGTACTCTTGAAGTATTCTTTGTAATAGATGCTTTGCAGGCCAGGTTTCGTAACTGAAGATTCCACAGGCTTGGCGTACTCCTGCCTTTTGTACAAGAGCGTATAGGTTTCGCCTTTCAGACCCTCCTTTGTGAAGGCAGCTAATTTAACAGTAATCGGCTCTGTGATAGTGAGCGGCTTGTCTAGCACTGAAGAAGACACATCCGGTTGGCTGCCGTCTGTCGTGTAACGGATAATAAGATTGTCCAGCGGTTTCAGAGGGTCCAATGTGGTTTTATCTGTGAAAACGTTGATATCCACAAAGCCTTCCAGGTCAGGCAGACGATAGTGCACACCCAGTGCGTCGAGGCGTTTGTAGTGGCTCTTCAGGCGCTGCAGGTAGGATTCATAGTTACGCTGCTTTGACCACACTACCTCGGCCAACGCTGTCATGCGGGGCATGTACATGTATTCGGCTCTGTTCTCAGAAGGGATATACTCGGTCCAGATGTTGGCCTGCGCCCCAAGTATGGCCTTGGCCTCTTTGGCACTCAGTCCCTCTGGTACCACGTCTAAATGGTAAACATTGTAAATCGAGTTCTTATCTGGCAGCGCATCAAAGTAAAGTGTAGCGTTGGGAGTCATGATCACCTGATTACCATTTCTGGCTGCTTTTAAAGGTGCATCAGGCACCCAGCTGCGCCAGAACATTACGGTTGCATTTGAATTGATACCGCCATCCAGCATTTCATCCCACCCGATCAGCTTCTTGCCCTTAGACTGGAAGAAATCTTGCATCCGGTGAATAAAATAACTTTGCAACTCTTCCACATCCTTCAGCCCTTCACGCTTCATCAGCTCCTGGCAGCCGGTAGAGTTGGCCCAGGTTGTCTTTTCCACCTCATCAGCGCCCAGGTGTATGTATTGGCTCGGGAACAAATCAATAATCTCGCTGAACACATTCTCAGCAAACTCATAGGTACTCTCGTTACAAGGGCAGATAGGTACAGAGAAGGTTTTACCCCAGCCAGCCTCTCCACAAGTAAGAAACGGGTAAGCATCGATTGCAGCCTTCATGTGCCCTGGCATATCTATCTCCGGGATAATCTCTACATGGCGAGCAGAGGCATAGGCGATGATGTCCCGCATCTCTTCCTGCGTATAAAAACCGCCGTACATAGTTTGCCCGTTTCTCTGCACAATGTGTCGCTCATCCAGCGCAAAATCAGGATTTTCTTTTGATTTGGCTATCGCTACAGAATCGTGGTTGTTGAAGGTACGCCATGCCCCCTCTTCGGTCAGCTTCGGGTACTTTTTTATTTCGATACGCCAGCCCTGGTCATCGGTCAGGTGCAGGTGAAGCTTGTTAAACTTGTAAAGCGCCAGTAGATCGATGAACTTCTTTAGATAATCTGTCGTGAAGAAGTGTCGCGATACATCCAGGTGCATGCCACGCCAGCTATAGGTCGGCTCATCCTGAATCTGTACGGCTGGGAGTACAAGCTGTGACTGAGCAGTGCTTTGTTCTATACTTGCAGGCAATAACTGCCGTAGCGTTTGCACCGCCCGGAACATCCCGGCAGGCTCCTTTGCAGCTAATATTACCTGCTTTGGTGTTATGCTCAGGTGGTATCCTTCAGCAGCATCAATGTTTGCATCATACTTCAAAAGTATAGTATTGGCAGCACCTTTCTTTGCCTGCTTCAGAGGCTTACCCAGGCTGCCGGAAAGAAGATACTGTAGCTGCTCCGCCTCATTTTTGAAAAGGCCGCTCTCTTTAGGTAGTACAATCCTTGTTTTCTGATCGATCAAGAAGCTTCCCTCCTGCGGTTTCAGAGAACTTGGATAAGGGACCAGGGCATATTTCTGGTCAGCTGACTGAGCATGTGACAAAGCTGGTGTCGCTAGAAATACAATGGCAACAAGTATAGCGTAGAGGTAGGATTTAAGCATTGTTATCATGTTTGTTAGAAATTACCTCCTGATGAGGTAGCACTCTTCAATTCTTTTTACTGATGACAGCCTTGATGTTTAGCATTGGAAGTAGCCACAGGCTAAGCGCTTGCTCCAGCCTGTGCCTCCCGGAAGTCTGATTCTTAAGAATATTCATTTGTTAATTCTTCCAGCATTGCCCTCACCTGCGACTCATCTGCCAGAAGCTGCTCAAACTCAGAAAGAACTCTGGTGCTAGACATAGGAGGATAATCTTTACGGAAAATCATGTCGCTCTCCACTGACTTACGCACTGAGGCGTGCACCTCACTAACTCCGGTTTTGGCAACCAGCTCCTGCACATTGGCAGGGGTAACACCACCACCAGGCATGATGATCAATTTACCTGCAGCTCTTTCGTTTAACTTCCGGATCAGCTCTGCCCCCTGCAATGCTGTTTCCTGCTGGCCAGAAGTAAGCAAACGGTGTACTCCTATCTGCATAAGATCATCCAGAGCCTTGATAGGGTCAGCACACAGGTCAAAAGCTCTGTGAAAGGTTATGCTCATCGTTCCCGCATGCGCTATCAGCTCCTCCGTTCTGGCTGTATCTATACCTCCATACTTAGTCAGCATACCCATCACCACACCATCCACACCCAACTCACGGCACCTCTCAACGTCCCGGATCATTACCTCAAACTCAGCATCGGAATATAGAAAGTCTCCCCTGCGTGGGCGAATAAGTACGTGCAGTCCTATACTTATACTTTTGCGGACTACCTCAATCATGCCAGCACTTGGCGTGGTGCCGCCGCCAGCCAGGTAATCGCACAACTCCACCCGTTGTGCTCCTCCCTGTTCGGCAGCGATAGCAGAGGCTACAGAGTCTATACAGATTTCAAGCGCTGGCTCAAACTTAAAACTTGCTCTTTCCATCTATCAGATTTGTACCCGACTTATCCTGCACGGCATAGTTAAAGCCCTTATGGATGCAATAGCCGCCATATTCCCCGTTTTTGTTCAATGCAATAAAACCTACCTGCAAATCTTTTACATCTTTCTGCTTTGAAATAATACGCTCTACAGCCAGGCGACAAGCATCTTCAGGAGAGTTACCCTGGCGCATGAGCTCTACTACCAGGTGGCTACCCACCATGCGGATAACAGCTTCGCCCAGACCAGTGGCAGTGGCAGCACCAACTTCGTTGTCTACAAACAAACCTGCCCCGATAATAGGAGAATCACCCACACGACCGTGCATCTTGTAGGAAGCACCGCTTGTTGTGCAGGCACCGGCCAGATCTCCGTTAGCGTCCAGCGCCAGCATGCCGATAGTATCGTGGTTTTCGATGTTGATGACTGGTTTATACTTTGACTCTTTAAGCCAGTTCTTCCAATCTTTCTCTGAGGCAGGCGTAAGCAGGTTTTCTTTCTTGAAGCCTTTTGATAAAGCAAATTTCAAGGCTCCATCCCCAACCAGCATCACATGCGGCGTGTCTTCCATTACCTTACGGGCTACCGATATCGGGTGCTTGATATGCTGTAAAAAGGCAACAGCACCACAGTTACTGTCCTTGTCCATGATACAGGCATCCAATGTTACTTTACCCTCTCTGTCGGGGTAGCCACCGTAACCTACAGTGCGCACATTGGGATCTCCCTCCGGCACTCTAACACCAGCCTCTACCGCATCCAAGGCAGTACCTTTGTTAGAAAGTACTTTCCAGGCCGCCTCGTTGGCAGCAATGCCGTGGTCCCAAGTGGAGATTACAACAGGCTTATTGTCCTTTGCCGTTTTCAGAGATCCACCAAAGGCACTTGCGAACTGAAACCCTCCGCTTAAAAAGGTCGCGCTTAGGGCAGATATTTTTATGAATTTACGTCTTGTACTCATTATGAATGATTGGAGTGTACTTGGTGATTATGTGAACAGATGGACGTTAGAAGGGCCTGCTTCATCCTGACTTTACAGAGAAGAAGCAGGCCATCAATAAAATTATACTTGTGCTTTTAGCAGGTGCGGACGCTCAGCGTGGAGCTTGAGGATAAGTTCTCCAAACAAAGTGTTTACCCAAGCAAACCATTTCCTGGTGAAGTTGGTCGGGTCATCCTTATGGAAAGATTCGTGCATGAAACCTGTGCCGCCATGCGTATTTTTAAGCATATGCAGGCACTCTTTGATTTCTTCGTCAGACTGGCTCGTCATAGCCTGCATAATGATACTCATAGGCCAGATCAGATCACGACCAGTATGAGGACCGCCTATACCTTGCGCGGCTGAGCCCTTAAAGAACCATGGGTTGTCCTGGCTCAACACAAAGCTGCGGGTGTTTTGATAAATAGGATCATCTACCGGGCAGCAATCCAGGTATGGCAAAGACAACAAGCTTGGAATATTGGCATCATCCATAAATAGCTTGTTACCAAAACCGTCTACCTCAAATGGATTGATTTTGCCGTAGTTTAGATGTTCGGCTACGGCATACTCTTGCAATGCCTTTTCTACCTCATCGGCCAGGGCAGTACACTCGGCAGCAAAAGTTTTATTCTTTTTGATCTGCTGGCTCATCTCGGCCAGTTGGCGGAGCGAAGTAACAGCAAAGAAGTTTGAAGGAACCAGGAACAGGAAGATGGTAGCATCATCGGATGGGCGGAAGGTGGAGCAGATAAGCCCTACCGGTTTAACCGGGTTACCATATCCAGAGCCAGCTACTGTATCTGTTTGCCAACCAGTTACGCGCTGAAACTTATAAGGTCCTAAACCATCCTTGCGCTGCTGCTCTTTAAATGTTTTCACCACCAGCCTCATGGCTTTCTCCCAGTCTGCATTGAAAGGGTCCGTATCGCCGGAAACCTTCCAGTAGTGATACCCCAACCTGATTGCGTAGCAGAGCGAATCTATTTCCCACTTGCGCTCGTGTATGCCGGGCTGCATTTGTGTAAGGTCTTTTGCCCATTCCCCTTCCTTTGTAGGGTCATCATAGAAAGCGTTGGCATAAGGATCTTTGATGATGTAACTCGTCTGCCTGTTAACTACACCCGCCACTAAGCGCTGCAGCGGCTTATCCTTGTCCATCAGCGCCAGGTATGGCCACACCTGCGCGGAGCTATCGCGCAACCACATAGCATCTATATCGCCAGTGATTACATAGGTATCTGGACGGCCATTTTTTTCCTGGTAGGCAACAGTGGTATCAAGCGTGCTAGGCAGGCAGTTCTCGAAAATCCAGGCCAGTTCTTTGTCGGCAATGTCTTTCTTTACCTCCTTAATCTTTTTTTCTACCGCTTTGCTGGTAAAGTTGCGCTCCGATATAGCCGGGCGCTGGCTCGCAAACTTTTCTTTCTGAGCAAAGGACATAAACGAAAAGCCAGTAGCGGCAATACCGGCTGTCGCAATGGCACCGGTCTTAACAAAATCTCTTCTTGTAGGCATATGCTTTTAAATCTGTAGATCAGGGTATGATCTATAAATATAGTAATCCATTTATACTAAGCCCAGGCAAGCTCCTTTTAAAAGCCTACCAAATAGTTTTCCCTCTGCTCTTGCTATAGGGTTCTGCTGGCTACTTATACTTCGTTCACCGCAGTTCACAAGCAAGAGGAGTTACCTGCTGCAAGATCAGTACTTCTTATTTTGATGTTTTCAAAGACAGGGGCTGAACGGCTTTGTTGATTTTGAACTTCTCTTCTAATCTGATATCATCAGATGATGCGCCCACCATCACATCAAAATCTCCAGGCTCGACTATCCATTGCATTTTGGTGTCCAGCAGCATCATGTCTTCTGCATTAAGCTCAAATGCCACTGTTTTCTGCTCACCCGCTTTCAAATGGACTCGCTGGAATTTCTTCAGCTGTTTTGCTGGTGTAACCGTAGCGCTCACCTTGTCGCGCAGGTATAGCTGCACCACTTCATCACCATCACGGGAACTAGTATTCTTTATCTGCAGCTGCACCTTCACCTGAACATCTCCCTGATTCTCCGACGGGCTCACCTGTAGGTTGCTGTACGCAAACTTTGAATAGCTTAAGCCATAACCAAAGCTGTAGAGAGGTTGAGCATCTGTTTCCACATAATCGTGCTTTGCAGGTCGTTTAGCGTTATAATATACAGGCAACTGCCCCACGTGCTTAGGCACTGAGATAGGCAAGCGTCCGGCAGGGTTATAATCACCGAACAGCACATCCGCAACGGCATTACCACCTTCCTGGCCCGGGTACCAGGCATCCAGTATGGCAGGCACATTTTCCGACATCCAGTTCAGGTTAAGCGGACGGCCTTTGATCAGCACAACTACCACAGGTGTTCCTGTTTTAACCACTTCCTGCAGTAACTCCATTTGCTTACCAAGCAGATCAAGCGTAGCACGGTCGAAGCCCTCACCGCTTTCCATATCGCTTATCTCCTGCCCTCCTTCGTTAGCTGATACTGTGGCAGCACCTGTGCTCTGGTATTCCGTTTTGAAGTCACGTGCACTAGAGCCACCGAGCACTACAACTGCAACCTCAGCCTTGCGGGCTGCCTCTACGGCCTCAGCTATGTTGGCAGTAGTGGTATCACGAATGGCGCTCCCTTTTACATAGGTAACTTTTGTCTTTCCAGAGACCTTTGCTTTGATGCCTTCCAGCACTGTTACAATGTTACTTTCTGGCTGAGGCGCTGTGTAATCGCCAAGTTGGTTATAGATGTTATCTGCATTGGGCCCTATAACGGCAATGCTCTTCAGGCTTTTATTCAGCGGAAGCAAATCCTTCTCATTCTTCAGCAGCACAATCGACTCTTTCGCTACCTGGCGTGCCAGCTGCACATGGGCATCATTTTTCACAACTTTTGCTGCCTTTTTAGGATCTACATAAGGGTTTTCAAACAAGCCCATCTCAAACTTCAGGCGCAGCACCCGGCTCACGGCCCTGTCGAGTACATCTGTAGATACCAAACCAGCTTTTACTGCCTCCAGTAAATTTTTATCATACCCATAGCCACTTAAATCGGCATCCAGACCTGCATTAATGGCTAATGCAGCAGCATCGGCTGGTGTAGCAGCCACATGATGGCTACCTACCAGGCCTGAGATACTACCCAGGTCAGAAACGGTAAAACCATTGAAGCCCCATTCATTCCGAAGCAGGTCTGTTAACAGGTACTCATTCGAGGAACAGGGTACGCCATCAATAGAATTGTAAGCAGTCATCACAGAGAGAGCACCAGCCTTAACAGCAGCACGGAAAGGAGGCAGGTAACTCTGATGCAGCTCACGGTAACCTGTGCTGATGCTGCCACCATTATGGCCACCCTCCGGCACACCATAGGCTGTGAAATGTTTCAGAGTAGATATGATGTTGGCGCCGCTCTTCAGGTTATCCCCCTGAAAGCCCTTCACCATGGCTACCCCCATTTGGCTGTTGAGCACAGGGTCCTCGCCATATGTTTCCTCTACCCTCGACCAACGCGGCTCCCGCGCCAGGTCTAATACTGGTCCATATCCTATATGCGCCCCTTGCGCACGAGCCTCTGTGGCAATGGCCGATGCCATGCGTTGTACCAGGGCAGGGTTCCAGGTGCTGCCTTGTCCAATGGAGGTAGGGAAAACGGTGGTTCCTATTGCCATGTGTCCGTGCGGGCATTCCTCCGCCAATAGCAAGGGTATACCTAACCTGGTATTCTCCACCACATACTTTTGAAGCGCATTGGTAGCCTCAGCGGCTAGGGCAGGATTCAAACCTGTCGTCAGTGTCTTTTTCGTCCAAGGGTCCGCCCGAAGGGTTGCCCAAAGCAAACCGATATGCCGCTCATCAACCGCTTTCTTAAATGCTTCACTGGCTGTTACTTTCTTGCCCTGCTTTTCATACATCTCCCATCCTAGCAGCTTAGACAACTGCCCCACTTTCTCTTCCAATGTCATGCGCCCCAGTAAGTCTTTTACCCGGTCTTCTGTAGGCGCTTTGCTGTTTTTGTAAAGGGGTTTTTCCTTTTGCGCAAAAGCTGAAGTGGCACAAATCAGGCTTAACCCAATAATAAAATACTTGATCATGTTCTGTTATTATAAAAGTTCTGCAGAGCAACTACCTCTTCAGATTCGTATTATCTTCTCAACTTGTCTCCTGTTCTTTCTTCCATTTCAGGCATTGAGACTGAGACGGTAGCTTACAGCAGCTCCTCCAGTATAGGCTTATCTGTGGTCTTGAGCTCTTTTTGCTGTACCTCATTGAGCTGCTCCAGCACTACTACCTCATTTTTGCCTTTTCTGAGCCAGCAACCAGGTAGGTAAAGCGTTTGCTGCGGACCAACTTTCCAGTAGCGGCCTAAGTTGTGCCCGTTTACAAACACAATCCCTTTGCCCCACCCACGCATATCCAGAAACACATCCCCTGTTTGCTTCAGGTCAAATGAGCCTGAGTATAGTGTTGGCTTCCCTTCTTTATACTTCGCTGTATACTTGGCCAGGTCTGGCACTTTGTCGAAGGGCAGCTTATACATGCTCCAGCTACCAGTTATTTCAAAGTCATTGATCATTACAGGAGAGATGATGCCTTTTGTGTTATGCACAATCTCTGCCCCGTAATTGATACGCCCCATGTTCTCCACCAGGAGCTCCAGCGTGCCATTGAACGGAATCTGGATATCCATCTCGTATTTATTTTCCTGGCGGTTGAGCTCGCCTACCTTCCTGCCGTTCACATAAACAGTGGCAAAGTCGCGGAGGCCTTTTACCTGCAGCTTTCCTTGTACCGGCTGGTTAAAGCGCTTGCTGTACAGCACATAGCCGTAACCTTGGTTCAGGTCTTCGAAGGAGAGAGGAGTATCGTTAGTGACGGGTTTTATATCCTTTTTAAGATCGAACAAATCTACTGCTTTGCCTAACTGAATGGCGGGAATAGTGATCACCGGCACCTGCTCCGGCACTTCCGGAATTCTATACTTCACATGCTTTTTCATCAGCTCCCGGATGGCCATATACTTTGGAGTTGCCCAACCGGCCTCGCTTATAGGTGCATCGTAGTCGTAGCTGGTAATATCCGGCTGGATATCATGCTCCTCATTATAGTTGGCCCCGGATGTAAACCCAAAATTGGTACCGCCATGTACCATGTAGAAGTTAAAATGGACGTTGTTTTTCAGGTATGTTTCTGTCTGCTTTTCTATCTGATCGGCCCCGATCCGGGTGAAGGGCTCAGCCCAATGGTCCAGCCAGCCAGGGTAAAATTCAGCCACCATGTAAGGCCCTTTGCCTCCGTTGTAGCTATCTACGGCTTTCTTAAGGTTAGTTATGTTGCCTTCCCCGTTAGCTGTTGGCAAAGCTCCTGCTATAGCCCCTCCCTCAAACAGCCAAGTACCGTCTGAGGTAAAGAATGGGCCTTCGAAACCTGCCTCTACCAGCATCTTTTTGATAGCGGCATTATACTTCCGGTGCTCTTCCAGTGGAATATCCTCTCGTTGCGACACATAGGACCCAAACTCATTCTCCACCTGTGTCATGATAATTGGACCTCCTTTACTTACCTGCAGGTCTTTTACCTGCTCAGCAAGTTTGTTGATGTACACCTTACAAGAGTCCAGAAAAGGCTGGTTATTGGCACGGATTACCAGTTCCTTGTTCTTCTGCAACCACCACGGGTAGCCTCCAAAGTCCCACTCAGCACAGGCATAAGGCCCTGGACGAAGAATAACGAAAAGGCCTTCCTCTTGAGCTGTTTTGATATACTCCGCTAAGTTTTTGTTTCCGGTCTTGAAGTCCCACACACCAGGGGCTGTATTATGATAGTTCCAGAACACATAGGTGGCTACAGTATTGAGTCCCATAGCCTTCATCATCTTCAGGCGATGGCGCCAATATTCCTTCGGAATACGGGCATAGTGCATCTCGCCGGAGTGGATCTGCGTTGCTTTGCCATTGTAAAAAAACTGCCCGTCTTTTATTTCAAACGTGTGCTTCTTCTGGGCATCTGCTGGCATTGTAAATAGTAACAAAGCAAATGTAACTGCCAGCAAGAATCTTGATCTAAGTTGTAGCATAAGTGCGCTAATTCTGATATGTACCTAGGCTGTTGATGAGGTAAAACGTCTGAGAATTTGTTTCTTACCTGCCTATAGGTTTATCAATAGACTTCAACATTTGAAATTACCGGGCTCGCCTTTGCATCAGTAATATTGATGCGGACTCTATCGGTGCTTACAGGTCTGTCGAACTTCACAATGCGCTTATAACCAATAGTTGTCGCATCAGCCATAGGTTTCCAGCCGTTGTCCTGCCACACATCAACCGAAAACGCCTTAACCCGCTGCCCCAGTTTTATATACTCCTGCAAGAGCACATACTTTACAGGCTGTACTTTGCCTAAATCAACCTCGAGAGTACCTGAGGTTGTTTCGTCGTTAGTAGCCCAGTATGTCTCCTTGTCACCATCCGTTACATTAGCTGCAGCATAGGCTTTTGCATTTCCACGGAAGGAGTCGGATTTAGCTTTTGCGTTTGCAGCCAGATTTGTCTTAAACTCCTCGTCCAAGAGTTTCTTCCACCCCTGCAGTGCTTTTACATCATGCTCATGAATCAAGCCACGCTTGTCTGGTGGCACGTTCAGGAGTAGCGTTGAGCCACGTCCAACGGAAGTGAGGTAAATTTCAAAAAGCTTTTCAGGAGATTTTACAAGTGAGTCTTCTTTGGCATGATAGAACCAGCCTGGACGGATGGAAACATCCACCTCAGCCGGAATCCATTTATCACCGTCTTCAGCACCAGTGTTCAGCAGCTCTTCGATTCCGGCTTTGCCAGCATAGAGCGTATCATTGCTGATGGTGTTCCAGTTCGTTTTGCTTACAAAGCCTTTCTCATTTCCAACCCAGCGGATATCAGGGCCGGCATCACTGAAGAACAGAACTTTCGGGCTTGGCTGTAGCTGCTCTACCATGCGTAACGTAGTAGGCCAGTCGTAGTAAGTGGCACGATCTATTTTTCGCGTTTCACGTGCTCCACCATAATAACCGTCTCCACCGTTTGCCCCGTCGAACCACATCTCGAAAACTGGCCCATAGGTTGTAAAGATCTCTTTCAACTGATTCCTGTAGTATTCCACATAAGATGGCTGCCCATAATCGGCGCGGTTCCTGTCCCAAGGAGAGAGGTAGACGCCAAACTTTAACCCATACTTTCTGCAGGCATCCGCCACCTCTTTCACCACATCGCCTTGCCCGTTTTTGTAGGGACTGTTTTCAACAGAGTGGTCCGTATACTTGCTAGGCCATAAGGCAAAGCCATCATGATGCTTGCAGGTAAGGATCACCCCTTTAAAGCCGGCATCTTTTAGCGTACGCACCCACTGCTCTGCATCCAGGTGGGTAGGGTTAAAAATGGCTGGGCTTTCGTCGCCATAGCCCCACTCCAGATCTGTAAAAGTGTTAGTCGTGAAATGAATAAAAGCATTCATCTCCATTTCGTGCCAAGCCAACTGTGCCTCTGTAGGAATTGGCAGCACAGGTTTTGGAGGGGCAACTTGTGCCTCTGATGTGGTAGTCTGGCTAGTTGAACAGGAAAAAAAGACACTGGCAAGTGCGGCTGTCACTAGTAAGCTGTATTTCTTCATCGTTAGCTCTTCTGAGATTTAAGAAATGATACAGTAGTGCTTTGCTCTATTGTGCTGCAGTAAAAGAGAAAGCCAAAGCTGGATAGGCACCAGGTGATTTAGACAGGGACCTCGGCAAGTATACTTTTACCTTGTCTCCTTCCTTTACCCACTTTACAGTTTTGCCATCTTGTACAAGCTTTATTTTGCTTCCTTTCTTCGGAGCATTGCCAGTCCACTCCAGAACGGCAGGCACAGGCTTATCTTCCGGTAGGCAGGTAATGGCATAGCGCGTTCCTTTTTTTCCTTGTGTAAAGAAAGTACTGCCATCCTGATACTGCTTTGTTGTGCGGGTGTTATAAATAGCTTCTCCATTTTTATCCAACCATTTTCCTATCTCAGCCAAGCGCACAGTCGCCTCCTCAGGCAAAGTGCCATCTGGCTTAGGCCCTACACCCAACAGCAGGTTACCTCCTTTTGCCACTACCTCAACTAATGTATGGATGACTGCAGTAGGAGTTTTGTAGTTATCGTTCGGCACATACCCCCAGTTATTAGCCAGCGTTAAGCAGCTTTCCCATGGGTTTTCCAGCTTGGTCTCTGGAACGCGTCGCTCCGGCGTCTGGTAATTTTCATAAGGTCCATGCACTGTGCGGTCTACTATCAATAACCCCGGCTGCGCCTTACGTGCCATAGAGGCAATGGCTGGCATGTCTACTTCCTGGCTAAACTCAGGTATGGGCGCTCCCCACGAGCGCACCTCATCATTAACCGTCTCCAGTGGTCTTACCCAGCCTCCGTCAAGCCACAGGATATCCATGGCTCCGTAGTTGTTCATCAACTCACCAATTTGGTTATAGGTAAACTGCTTGTACTGGTTCCACCTCCAAGGGTGTTTGCGGATGTCATAGTTTACGTTTCGGTTTGGCGTGGCGTACTTGGGCCACCAGAAGTACTCAGAGTGCCAGTCTGGCTTGGAGAAGTATGCCCCGATCATGAGCCCTTCGTTACGGAAGGCATTAAACACATGCTTGGCCACGTCCGCACGCGGGTTGCTCCCGAAAGGCCCGTTGGTTATTTTAAAGTCCGTCTCCTGCGTATCGAACATGTTAAAGCCATCATGGTGCTTAGTAGTAAACACCAGGTAGCGCATACCGGCTTTCTTAGCCACGCTTGCCCACTGCTCCGGGTTAAAGTTTACAGGATTAAAGTCTTTGCTCAGCCCCCAATACCACTTTTTGTAGTCTTCGTAGGCAATGGTACTGTCTCGCTCAATCCAATCCTCTGAACACAGCTGCCAGGACTCAATGATGCCCGGTACAGCATATAGTCCCCAGTGGATAATGATACCGAATTTCTGGTCGCGCCACTTCTCCAGCTTCTGCTGTACTAAAGGGTCGCTGGGAGCTTCATACTCAGATGACTGATGGTGCACCCCTTGTTCTTGGGCTACGGCTGGCACAGCTAAACCAGAGCATAGGAGCGATGCAACAAGAAAACCTTTAGCTGAGGTACGCTTTAAGAAACTGTTAAACATGTGGTAAAAGACGTTATGTAATAGCGTATTATGATTGTTATGATCTATAGCCCTGAAGGCTACAATAAGCACTTGCACTTCTCATGAATCTGGAATAAGCAACCCTGTTACTGCTTAACCTGCTGCCCTTTTTCTAGGCTCCAGTCGTTTCCGTAGAATCCAGCTGCTTTTACTCCTCCTAATCCTTTTTTCAGCATATCCAGTGTAAACACCATGTAATCTGGGAAACCGCTGCCTCCCGCAAAATACTGGTTTGCATCAGCTGCCTGCATACCTTTCAGTCCTGTTCCGGTAATTACCGCTACAGAGGCTACTTCGCTGTCAGGACGTGGCCACATGAAGTATGCTCCAAGATCATCTCCTTTGTATACTTTGTCACCAACTTTTAAACTTCCACGCTGTGCCTGTATAGGGCTTTTACCCAACAGTCCTTTCCAGGCCCTGTTGGAGGTGGCGTTCCCGTAAAGTATAACACCTCTGTCTGCGAAGGCAGCTGGCTTAAAATCTTTATCCGCAACTATGTCTACAGCACCATTTCCTCTGTAGTACCATACCTCGGCATCATAACGTGCCTTGTTATAAGACCACTCGTTTTCTTCTTTGCTTCCCGCTGTGCTGTACACAAACACCATCCGGTGGTTGAAGGGCTCTTTGAAAGTACCATTGCGACCTGCCCCCTTTTGGGTATCCAGTGCCGGCTTTTTACCGAGCTTCCAGCTGCTATCGCCCTTGTACAAGTATACTGTTTCTCCTTCTGCCTTTACCTCATAAGAAAGAGGAGCTTGATTATCAAGCGAGATAGAGATCTTGTCACCTTTCTGAAAATCATTCAAGGCTATACTTAGAATCCCGATGTTTTCTGTTTTACCAGCAATGGCCTTTGATTTTTTATTCCGATCAAGCTGTACCCTGCTATACTTTAGCGCCTCTTGCTGCTGCATCACCGATACCCAGTGATAGGTCGACGAGATGGCAGGGTTCGCAGTGCTAAAGTTGATTTTGTTTACAGCACTATCCTCCGGTATGGTGTGCCATCTAAAGTAGTCAAAAATTGGTTTCCAATCCACACTTTCATTACCAAACCAATGAGAGCCACCCGGATACTCATAATAACTGAAGTCTTTATGAAACGAGGCCAGCACCGCTCTCATCTGCCTGGCATAATCTACAGACACTACTTTGTCGCTATCACCGTGGTGAATGTAAACGCCGCCGGCTCCGTAATTCTGCGCTAGTTCAAGTACATTACTAGGGTTACTTGCCTGTAGCAACAGGCTCTCCATTGCTGTTTTACCAGCTTCCGGAATCTTCCCATCCGCTGAGCCATAGGCAGACAAGGTAGGGTAACCAGCGCACGGCGCTATGGCCGCCCACTTACCCGGGTATGTAGCTCCTAAGTACCAGGTACCATGCCCGCCCATGGAGTGGCCAGTCAGGTAAATGTGCTTCGGGTCAGGGTTGAATTTCTTTTTGGCAAGCTCAAACACCTCCAGGGCATCTAGTCGCCCCCAGTCCTCCCAGTTAAAGCCGCGCGGACGGCGGTTTGTAGGGGTTACCACCACTCCCCAATCTTTAGGTTGATAGGCTCTGGCCTGGCCGATGGCTTCCACACCGGCACCATGTACCGACAGGAACAAGGCGGGAGATGTATTGCTTTTCGTTTGGCTTTGTGGCGCCACCCCAAAATACTGAACGCTTCCGTCTATATCACTTACAAAGGTGCTACTATAATGCTCATGCGGCTCTACGGCCCCTATCTTTACCTCTTGGGCATCGAGCACTTTGCCTTTTTGCAGCAAACTGATGTGAGCTGTGTACTCCCCTTTTGCCTGCACACTACCTGGATCGATCCGGAAGCCAACTTTACGAATAGTCATTGCCGGAACGGTCGGCACAGCAGTTATAAGCTCTTTGCCCCGCAACTGACTCTTAAACTGAAGGTTTGTTAAAGGCTTATTTGATGTGTTTATCACGACTACAGCTCCCCAAAGCGGTTGCTGTTGAGTGCCTACTATAATGCTAGGCAAAGTAGGATCTTCTTTGTTGATCAGTACGGGTTTAGCTGGAACATCCAGTTTTGCTGAAATGCCAGCCCAGGCCGAAAACCTGGACCCTCTTATAATTAGTTCGTTTGTTCCTTTTTTTAGTTGTACAGGCAGTTGCAGCCATCCATCGCTATAGATGTCGCCCGTACGAGGCTGACCATTGAAGTACAGCATACTGTGCCCTGAGACATGTAGTAGGGCTGCTTGCTCCCGGTCTGATTGATAGGTAAGGTATAAATATCCATTAGCCAGTGCTCTGCCTTTGAATTCATTGGCACTATCTGCACTAATGGCACGCCAGGCGGCACTACGACCATCTTCGCCTGTAAAAACCACCTGCCCTTCCACAGGCCTTTTCAAGCTATTGTTGTAAAGTTGATACGCCAGTTGGTCTGTATAAAGAGCCTCCCTTCCGTACTGATGACAATCCTCCACCAACAGGCCCTTAGTAAACTGATAAGCATTTTGCCCCTTGGCATGCGCACAAAAGACTAAAAGTAGTAAGGCTAATAAGTACTTGCTGTTTCTCATTGTGTTCCGTTTAGCTATGCTGAATTGACACCCTTCCAGGTAAAAGAGGAGAAGAAGCCATGGTAAAATGAAAGAGGTTGCTAGGCGTCTTGTCTAACAACCTCTTTCCATAAGTTCACTTTATCTTACATCCCAGAAAATCTTTCCGGTACGTACATCTTTGCCCTGCACAGCTTGATAGTTTTCTTTGTTGTAAGCCATTTCGCTGCTAGGGTAAACCAGTCGTGTAGGTGGCGCTTCGTAACCAGCTAAAGTTGCCGGAACAAAAGTAAGTTGCGGATATCCGGTTCTTCTGTATTCTGACCAGCTCTGCACAGACTGCAGGAAACCGAAGTGCACCCACTTCTGAGTCCAGATCTTCGCTAACTTCTCCTCTTGAGAACCTGCGTAGGCTACAGCAGGGTTTTCAATGAAAGCATTTACTTCTTCACTAGTAGGAGGAGTTTCTTTCTGTCTTGAGCTAGAGCTTGTGTTGTGGAGGTTATAGTAAAAATCCACCGACTGCTTCAGAGCTGTTTCATAGGCTTGCTCCGGATCTCCTCCACCCCAACGCTCAAATGCTTCTGCCTTCAGGAAGTTAACTTCAGCGGCTGTTATAACTATGCCTGGCAGGTTGCCATTGAAAAGGAAAGTAGCTGAATCAAGAATAGCATACTCTTCTCTCCTCTGGGTTTGCTCCTCAGCACCGAAGCTCATTGGCATTGCTCTGAACTCTGCATTCTGCTGGAACGTACCTGACACGTTTCTTCCGTACTTGTCAAAAAGGACTTCTATACGAGGGTCGTTAGCTGGCTTTAGAACGTTCTCCAGCATATACTCAGGAGCAGAGTGGCTATTGATTTCCGTTAAAGCATTGTTTAGGTTATCAATGTAGTTCGTGAGTGGTGCAAGCAGAATGTTATACTGCGACTCGTCTACCAGTGGGTATTGCCCAGGATTACCCAGCATTTCGGTAACTTCTTCTCTAGCAGCCGCCTCATTTACAAAAGAGGTACGCATAAGCAGGCGCAGGCGCAAAGAGTTAGCATAGCGCTCCCACTTATCAATATTACCGCTTAGCAGGATATCCTGCTTTTGGAAGGATGCTGTTGACTGTGCGTTTGCAAAGAAGGCTGATGCTTCCTCCAGGCCAGTTAAAATGGCACTGTACACCTCTTCCGCACTATCAAACTTAGGTCGTGTTACGGCACCCGTTAAGTTCAGGCTACCTGCTTCACTAAAAGGGATGTCGCCCCACATGTCTACCATTTTAGACGCCTCATCCAGCATCACAACCTTGGCAGCCTGTACAAACACCTCAGCAGATGCTTTCTCATTCTCAGGCAGGGCAGCATACGCCGCCTCTATGGCTCTGTAGTGCGCCATGGCTCCACCTCCATCTCCTCCGGGTCTGTAAAAGTCATCCCAGCGGTTCTGGATGTATCCAGGGTTTTGCTGATACATGGTGCTAGAGTTCTGGAAAGACAGAGACTGTGTGTAAACACCTGGCTGCATGGCAATAAAGGTACGAACGTCCCAGTAGGAAGGGCGCACACGGTTATTGTCCAGCATTTCAGTAAAGAAACCTCCTATAGATGCCTGAGTAGTTTCCTCCGGGTTGTAAAAGTTATCCTCCAACTCATCTTTACATGCAGTTAAGCTTGTGAAGGCAGTTGTAATACTAACTATATAAATAAATATCCTTTTCATGATTCTGTTTATTAAGTGTTAAGTCGCCTACCAGTAATTAAAAGCTAGCATTGATTTGGATACCGTAGCTTCGGGTGGCAGCGCTAGACCCTTCGTCTATACCTTGTCTGTACCACTGTGTACCAATCGGCGCCTCAGGGTCAAGGTTTTCAAGAGTTCTCCAGAAGTAGAAGAGGTTTCTACCAACAAGAGATACACGAAGGTTCTGCAGCTTAAACT
The DNA here is from genome assembly GCF_000973725.1 of Pontibacter korlensis. NCBI lineage: Bacteria > Pseudomonadati > Bacteroidota > Cytophagia > Cytophagales > Hymenobacteraceae > Pontibacter > Pontibacter korlensis. Next base: position 757,482 of record NZ_CP009621.1, read on the forward strand.
TCTGGGCGAAAGCCTTCGGAATGTTGTAGCCTAACACGAGTTCTCGCATCTTAACATAGCTGTTATCATACACAGAACCTTTAGCGTTCCAGGCATCAGCTCCCCAGTAGAAGGTATTAATGTAATAAGTAGCGGCATCTACAACTGTGGTGTTTGGAGCACCCTCAGGTGTTACGCCATCCAGTAAAACACCGTCGTGGTATACAGTGCCACCATTTGGTGCGGTAGCATCGTGGCTTGGCAGGAGCACCTTGTTATTATCTGCATCTATGTAGTATGGCAGACCTCCGTTTTCTGCATCGCGGTACTGCATCGTGTTTTCAAACATACCTGCACCGTAAGCATACTTCAGAGGCGTAGATACAATTTGTCCACCTAAGCGGTAATCCACCAGGAAATCAAGGGAGAAGTTTTTGTAGGATAAAGTATTAGAGATACCTCCAACTACTTTTGGAAGTATGTTACCGGCTTTCTCATAACGTGTTTTGTCGATAACGTACAAACCATTCGAGCCTATGATATGGTTACCATTCGCATCTGTTGCACGAGGGAATACAAAAATATCACCTATTGTCTCGCCAACTTTAGCAACTACACGCACAGCACTCTGCTCTGCATCATAGAACACAAGCTCCTCAAGCCCTTCATTCAGGCTATGTACTTTACTTCTGTTCAAGGCAAAGTTAAAGCGGGTAACCCAGTTGATAGCGCCAGATACAGGATTAGCATCCAAAGCAAGCTCCCAACCGTAGCTACGAATCTCTCCGATGTTCGAGATTCTTGAGCTGGCGCCAGTACTTGTAGGCAATGATAAAGGAAGAATCTGGTTCTCTACTCTGTTATTATAGTATGAAAGGTCTAAACCAATCTTGCCATCCAGAATTCTTGTTTCCAAACCGAACTCCGCCTCATACTTGTTCTCTGCTTTAAGGCTCTCGTTACCATAAAACGATTTAGCACTTAAAGATGGAACCGGACCATTTATCGTCTGTAGCGGGGTCTGGCTATAGGTAATATTTGCCTGGTAGTATGGCGGCGCATTACCTACCACACCATAAGAGGCCCTTATTTTACCATAGCTTAGGAATGTTGGTAGCGTAAATGCATCTGTAAATACAAAGCCTGCATTTACAGAAGGATAGAAGTAATTGTTATTTGCTGCAGGCAGTGTAGAAGTATACTCTTGTCTTCCTGTTCCTTCCACATACAAGAAGTCTTTGTAGTTAAGGCTCAAGGTACCTAGGTAGGCATACTTAGTAACTTCAGCACGAGAGGCAGATGTAGTTGGTAAGTTGAATGAGTTATTCAAGCTGAACCAGTTGGCTGTGGTTAATCCATCTCTGGTACCAGAAGACTGGTCGCGGTAATTCTCCCTTCTACCCTGGAAACCACCGTTCACGGTAAACTCTAAGCTTTCACTTAAGTTGTTAGTGTAAGAAAGCAAGGCATCTCCATAAAAAGTAGAATAGCGTCCTTTAGATGTTCCAAAATATCCTGTGCTGTTGTTTTGGTTAAACGCAATTGGATACTCGTTAAACTGTCTGCTTTCTATAGCTCTACTAGTAAAGTCATTTCCTACACGACCTCTAAAATTGAGTCCCTTACCGATATCATAGTTAAGCGTTGCACTTGTAATCAGGCGGTCCTCATATTCCTCTTCCCTGTTTCTCAGCTGATTCCATAAGAAGTTTAGCACCTCTGGTCTGATGTTGTAAGCAAGCGCCTCTTCTGGGTTACGATCACGCTGATTTGGTAACACGTACTTATATCCATCAGAAGTCTGGTATTTGTTTAACCAAACAGACATGTCTTCGGAGCGACCAAGAAAGCCATCATAAGAAGCTGTCAGACGGTTAATCTGCATCGGGCGATTTTTGATGTAGTTGTTTACATAGTTTGCAACAACGTCAGCTGTCACACGATCATTTATCTTGAGTGTGCTGTTCAGGTTAAAAGTATTACGGTTCATCTTGCCGCCTCTCTGCACACCTTCATAATCGTTACGGGTGTAAGACAGTCGGTAAGATATTTTATCAGTTTGGTTAGAGAGTGCAGCATTTATAATAGAGCTATACCCTGTCTGGTAAAAGTCTTTGTAGTTATCTGGCTGTGCAGAGTATGCTCTTGTAGTTCCATCCCACCAAGGGACCATTTGTCCTTCCATTTTAGGGCCGAATTGTGCCCAGGAACGGAAGTTAGGTCGTACGCTCTCTGCTACTCCGTCACCATCAGTATCTACTGGAATCCAGCCTTCTTCTGTAGCTCCAACTGAGAGGTTGGTGGCTCTGTCGTAGCCAGGCCCATAGGTGTTCTGGTATTTAGGAGTGAAGGCTACGTTCTCAAGGCTATAGGTGTAGTTTACATCAACTCCTAAACCTTCTCTCTGAGAACCCTTTTTAGTTGTGATTACGATTACTCCGCTAGCTGCATCAGAACCATAAAGCGCTGTAGCACTGGCTCCTTTCAACACTGTTAATGTCTCAATATCAGCAGGGTTAATATCTAAAATACCATTGCCTCTAATTCTCTGATCATCCCAGTAACCTCCATTATTAGCACCCGATGCACCTCTTTCATTATTGTTTCGGATAAGCACACCATCCACTACGTAAAGTGGCTGATTATTAAACGAAAGAGAGTTTATGCCACGAATCTGCACATTAACCCCACTTGTAGCACCACCTGGCGCAGTCGTGATTTTAACACCTGCTGCTTTACCATACAGTGCAGAAGCGAAGTTGGTGTTACCTGCCTGCGTAATTTCCTGTGCACTTACTGTACTGGTAGCATATCCCAATGCTCTTTGTTCTTTTGCTATACCTAAGGCGGTCACTACAACTTCGCCCAAGGCTTTTGCATCTTCGGCCAAAGTAACATTTACTGTTTCACGCCCTCCAATAGGTACCTCTTTTGTTGCGTAGCCGATAAAGGAAAAAACAAGTGTGCCATCGCTGGATGGAACCTGGAGTGAATAACTGCCATCGACACTAGTGGCAGTACCGGTTGAAGAGCCCTTCAGTAGCACAGTCACACCCGGTAGGGGCTGCTGGCTTCCATCGGTTACCCTTCCTTTAATTAACTGCTGTGCCCATGCCGTATGGCCACAGAGGGCAAGCATGACACCAAGTAAAATAGAACTGTACTTGTTCCTCATTGTTTTAGTAGAGTTAGGTGAAACGAAGTAAGATGTAAGCTATTATATATAAACTACTTGTAAGAAATACTCAAAGTAACACCCACACTCATTACACATGCTAAAAGCCAAGCAAGGCAATTGTCCGGTTGGGCAATAATCTTCCCCACAACAGTATCCTTTAGAACTCTAACCCCTCTATCAATGCAGCCTCTGGCATCACAGCAGATTAGTAATCAGATAGTAAGCGTGCAGCAACGGTCACTCACACGGCCTAACTTCGCAATAACCTGTACTTGTATTAATATGCTCTTGACAATAAGACGATCAATACAAGCTTTAATCAACTGTTAAGCAGTTATTAAGGATGTGTAAACTCTCCACCAAGATAGGAGCATTACAAAACAAAAACAAGTGAAATAAAGAAATGTGTGCGCACACACTTATGTTGCTTAAGCCACAAACTTCCTTTATATTAGTCTAACAAGCAGCAAGCAGACTTAAACCAAGGTTTTCTACCTTCTCTTTGAATGGATAAAAAGAAAATAAGAATAAAAGACATTGCACAGCTAGCCGGCGTCTCGGTAGGCACAGTAGATAGAGTGCTCCACAGGCGGGGAAAAGTATCAGATGAGGCACTACAAAAGGTCTTGGCTACTCTCCATGAAATAGACTATAAACCCAACCTGATTGCCCGAACACTAGGATCCAGAAAGGCCAATCGAATTGCAGTACTTACACCAGATCCGACACTAGACGAGTACTGGCATCAATCTTTTTTAGGAACGAACCTGGCGCTAGAAGAATGGGCACAGTATGATTTCGAGATTAAGACGTTCCCTTTTGACCTTTATGATAAAAGTTCCTTCAGGAGTGCGGCACAGGCCGCCTGTGATGCAGAACCAGACGGAGTCATCATTGCTCCTATCTTCTATCAGGAAGCCCTTCCTTTTTTCAAACATCTTGATACAAATGATATCCCGTACATCCTTATCAATACTAACATACCAGAGGCACAGCCTCTAAGCTTTATTGGTCAGAACCTGTATGAAAGCGGGAAAGTGGGAGCAGAACTTTTGCATTTGCGCCAAAAATGTACAGGTACGTTTGCGCTACTTCATATTAGCGAAGACAGCAATAACTCCCTTCACCTTCTGGAAAAGGAAAAAGGCTTTATTGACTACTTCCGTGAAGCAGACCTTGATGTTAGTATTAAGGTAATGAACCTTATCAACAAGGAGGAAGCTTCTGTGAAAAAGGAACTCTTAGATTTGATTTACACCCCACAGCTCAATGGGATTTTTGTGTCTACCTCAAAAGCTTGCTCTTATGTAGCTTCGTTACTTGTAGAGCACGGAAAGCAACATGTAAGGCTTGTTGGGTATGACTTGCTGGAGGAGAACATAAACTACATAAAATCTGGGGCTATAGACTTTCTTATCAATCAAAATCCCAAGCGTCAAACGTTTCTAGGCATAAGCCATTTAGCAAATTACCTGCTATTAAAGAAAGAGCCACCACAAAAAGACCTCTTCCCGCTAGAGATCATCACAAAGCACAACCTAAAGTCGTACTTAGAATCTGGAATCCGTTAAACGGTAATGATGCTTGTACTAAGCTTTTGCCATCACGATTAAGTTAAGAGGAAGGAATAAAGAAGTATAGAAAACAAAACCCGAAACAATATTGCTTCGGGCTTTCGTGTGATCTAAATCAAAATGAAGGTAATCTTTTCTTATGCGCGTTATGCATCTGAACAGAGAAACTGTTTCAGCTAACGCTCATGCTATTTTCTAATACATCTGGATTAACACAACAGGCTACAGCTCTCTTATCCAAATATTACGGAAGCTGATAGGCTCACTTGGGTCGCCATGTGACTGTAGCTTGATCGGGGCAGGGCCGTGCTTTTTATAAGACGGTTTACCAATGTACTGTGTAGGCCCCAACAGCTCCACGTTATTCTGCACAAGTACACCATTGAACAGAACCGTTACCCGCGCAGGAGTTTTTACTGTACCATCAGCCTCGAAAGTAGGAGCCTTCCAGAAAATATCGTAGCTCTGCCATTCACCCGGCTTTTTGGCAGGGTTTGCCAGCGGAACAAACTGCTTGTATATACTTCCCGCCATCCCGTTCACATAAGTTTTGTTGTTGTAGGAATCCAGCACCTGCAGCTCATACCCTGCATCGCCTTTTCCTGTAGAGGCCAGAAACACACCACTGTTACCTCTGGACTGTCCTTCAAGGTTAATGTTTGCAGGGATGCGCCATTCTATGTGTAACTGGTAATCTGTAAAAGCTTTCTTGGTTTCGATGTTTCCGGTTTTCTTGTTTACCGTCAGCACGCCGTCAGCCACCGTCCACTGTGCTGGTTTTGTCCTGTCATCGGCCATCACCCATTGGTCAAGGTTTTTTCCGTCAAACAGAACGATAGCATCTGCCGGTGCCTCTATGCGCACCTCCCCTGGCTTTACAAGCTTAGGTACTGGCTCCCAAACCTCTGTATCTTCTGGCTTAGCTTTCTGCTGTGCCTGCACCGCAAAGAAACTACCGGCTAACAGGGTGGTAAGTAAGGCTTTCTTTATCATGTTAGTGTTTATCAGCTTTATGTTTTGTGATGGAGAGTATACTAGGGCTATGTCAATTCAATCTCTTATGCACTGACATTATACCGTATGCATTCTTTCAGCTCTTTTTCTGTGTAAGCCAGGTTATGTTGCTTCAGTACTTCCTCAGGAACTCCGTTCCACTGGTTCGGACGATTTCCTTGGTAGCCCAGGTCCTTAACGCCCATTTCGGAAGTGAAGAAGCCAGTTGCTGTAAGGTTGCGCATCAGGTTAAAGAAGGCAACACCCTTCTTCATTTCAGGCTTTGCCTTTTCAGGATAAGCAATGGCATCCACCATTTCTAGCTGCTGCTTTTCGCTGGCCTCTCTGAACGGCTTGTTGTACCGGTTCATGCACTGTATATCCAACCACTTTAATCCGCTGCGCATAGGAGTTTGATGCTCTGGCTTGTCCTTCACAATAAACTCGATAAAGTCAGGCACACCGGCATCGGATGCATTGCCACTCACTTCATCTTCCGGGATTATGATGTTTGCCAAAAGTGTTACAGTAGCCATCTCCTCCTTGGAAAAAAAGGTTTTGGATTTAACCTCCTCCAGGCGCGCGATCTCCTCAGGCATCATCCCTTTAGGGGATTCTGGCGACTCTATAACTTCAACAAGCTGTTCATCTGTTTTGCTATTGCAAGAGTCTAAGAGCAGTACTGAGGAAACTGTACCTAACACAATAGCTTTAAAGGATTCTCTTCTGTCCATTTTGTATGACTTTAACTAAAGAGTGAGACTAGAGATTTTGCTTCTTCATTTCATCAACTATGTACTCAGACGCTCGCATAGACAGCGCCATGATAGTCCAGGTGATGTTCTTGTCGCCTTGCGATACGAACTGGCCACCGTCCACGCAGAATACATTTTTGCAATCGTGCGCCTGGCTCCACTTGTTCAGAGCTGATTTCTTAGGGTCATTCCCCATTCGTACGGTACCAGCTTCATGGATAATTTTACCAGGAGCTAACAGCCCCCAGTTATTGTGCGGCCCCGCATCACCACCCGAGGTAATAATGGCTCCCATTTCATGCATGATCTCTTTGAAAGTCTCATTCATGTGCTTGGCCTGGTTTATCTCATAATCCGAGTATTTTACATTGAACCGCAGCACAGGTATACCATACTTATCAACCACATTAGGGTCTATCTCGCAGTAGTTGCTTTCAAAAGCGATGGCTTCTCCGCGCCCAGCCATACCTATACTGGCACCATACATAAATCGGTAGTCTTCTTTCAGAGACTTACCATAGCCACCTGCCTCCTGAGTCTTACCATGCATTTGCAGTTTGCCGTTCACGTTTTCTATACCCCAACCAAAGCCATAAGCCGGTTGTTGCATACCTCCCCAGTACTCTATATGATAACCTCTTGGGAAGTCAAGTTTCTTGTTGTCCAGCCACCAAGGAGTGTACACGTGCATTCCTCCAACGCCATCTTCATTGTAGCGCTTGCGGCCCATAAGTTGTGGCAGTACACCACTAACAGAAGCACCAGTTGAGTCGTGCAGGTATTTACCAACTACATCACTTGAGTTTGCCAAACCATTCGGGTGGCGCTGAGACACTGAGTTAAGTAAAAGACGGGCACTTTCGCAGGCACTTGCTGCCAGTATAACTACACGTCCATCAATCTGATAGTCTAGCATGTCCAATGTATCCACATAAGATACACCTGTTGCCAACCCCTCAGAGTTTGTTATCACTTCACGCGCCATTGCGTGTGGAATTACATCCAGGTTGCCGGTAGCAATGGCTGGTTTTATAAGGCAGGATGATGAGGAGAAGTCTGCATAGGCTTTACAGCTACGCCCGCACTGAGCGCAGTAAAAACACTGCCCTCTCTCATCGTTGATTTTTTGTGTAAGTACAGAAAGCCGTGAGGGTATAACAGGAACACCAATACCCGTAGCCGCTTTCTTGATCATGAGTTCATGCAGACGGGGCAATGGCGGCGGCAGGAAAATTCCATCCGGTTCATCTTCCAAGCCTTCGTTGGTACCAAAGATACCTATCAGCCTGTCTACCTTATCATAGAATGGTTTTACGTCTTCATAGCCGATAGGCCAATCTTCGCCCAATCCATCTATACTTTTATGCTTAAAGTCTTTGGGCCCAAAACGGAGCGATATTCTACCCCAATGGTTTGTTCTTCCTCCCAACATGCGGGCTCTGAACCAATCCCACTCCGTTCCTTCGGCCTTTGTGTAAGGTTCGCCATCTATGTCCCATCCCCAATAGCAACCATCAAAGTCGCCGAATGGCCTGAATTTGGTACCAGCTCCTCTTCTTGGAGAGTCCCATGGGTTCTTTAATTGTGCTGAGTCAGTAGCAGGGTCATACATGGGACCTGCCTCAAGCATGCATACTTTTAAGCCGGCATTAGCTAAAACATAAGCCGCCATGCCACCTCCGGCTCCAGAGCCGACTATTACAGCATCATATTTTTTTGCTTGTTTTTTAACTTGGAAATCATCCATAGGAAGAAGGTTTGTACTAAGGGTGAAGAAGCATAAAGAGGCAGTTCTTACCTTCAGGGGCTCTGCTAAGATTTTATAACCTTAGAGGATGTTCTGTATCTCCGAACACCCCCTAAGGTTAATAGAGTTAAAAGGTGGCTTTTAAAGCCTGTTCAATTCTGGATTACATTTGTCTCAGTCATAATTTGACTGATTTGGAAGAATTAATAGCCTGGGTTCTGTGCTCCTAAGCTTGGGTTTCTCTGTCTTTCAGCCTCAGGGATTGGGAACAGCAGGTGCTTCTCCTCAAACACTTTGCCCCAGTTATTAGCGTGGCCAACCAGGTCTACAAAGTCTATTTCTCCTCGGTTGTTAGCTGATGTCTCAGGATACTTTCTGGTTCTGATCATATCAAACCACAGTCTGAACTCAAACACCAGTTCTCTGTATCGCTCCTCCCATACTTCCTCTACAAACTCATCTGGAGACATAGCGGCTAGTTCATTTCTGATCTGCTCTGGGTCCTGCTTCCAATAGGCTCTGCTTTTAACCTGTGCCAAGTAGTTTACCGCATCGGCAGTAACACCCTGAGATCTTGCTTTTGCCTCAGCCGCAATCAACAGAACATCTGAATAGCTATACATAACCACATCTTTTCCAGAGCTGGCAGTTTCAAACATCGCCTCGTCATCGTGCCAAAAGTATGGAGAAGGCTCAAACGTTTCTACTTCTCCGTTCTCTAAGGTCAGGGTAGTATGGTAATACTGCTTCTCCTGAACTCTCAGGTCATTCTCAGGATCGTAGCCCCACAAAAACTGATTAACAGGCTGGTAAGCACCATTTGTCAAAGCGTAGGCTACATGCTGCGCCATTGAAACAGGGTATGACCACTGCGGATAAGAGTTATCAGCTATACCTACTGCGTACTCATGGAAGAAAACATACTCATTAGCTGATGCATCTCCCTGGCGAAGCTTATTGTAGGCACTGTTTTGTGGCACCACGTTTCCGCTAGCATCTCTGCCGTGCGTTGTAAGGCTATAGGCACCACTGTTTATAACTAGTTCCGCCATAGCTGCAGCATCAGCATATCTGTCTTCCTGCAGAGGATATCCGCTCATGGTCAGGTATACATCAGCCAGTAAAGTGGCTGCAGCACCTCTTGTTACACGGTTTCCATTGTTTGCCATAGAGACCTCAGCAAGACCTCCTTCGTTAACTGCAAACTTCAGATCCTCTTCGATCAAGTTGTAAACCTCTTTAACTGAGTTTTTTTCGACATAGAGGTTGTCAAGCGACTCGTAAGGTTCTGTTACAACAGGCACTTCGCCGAACATGCGTACCAAATAGAAGTAAGCATAACCTCTGAAGAACCTGGCCTCGGCAGAAAGACGGTTCTTTTCTGCATCAGTTAAGCCCGGCGTTGTCGGGATGTTCTTGATAGCATTGTTTGCTCTGGAGATGCCTCTGTAAAGGTCATCCCAAATACCTCCCAGATAACCATTCAGGTTGTTGCCGTTTAGAGTTAACTGCTGAGCGTGCTGTACGTGCACCTCCTGCCCTTTATACTCGTTGTCGAAGAAGCCTGACATGTAGTTGCCTATGATGGCTTCCGCACCACCGTATACACCTCCATCGAATAGCTGAGGCACCCCGTTTCTATACAAAGAGTTTACAGCGTTATAGGCGTGAGCTGGCAATGTAAAATTCTGGTTGGCACTCAATTCGTCCCTAGGTACCTCCTCCAGGAAGTCTTCGCAGGAAAAGCAAGTGAGTCCTGCTAACAATATGAATATTCTAAACCTTTTCATTTCTCTATCTCTTTAAATCATTTAGAATTTTACATTCAATCCTAATGTGTAAGTTCTTGGTCTAGGATACTGGAAGAAGAAGATATTCTGCCCCCACTGGTCTCCACCCCAAGAGGTAGCTTCCGGATCATATCCCTGGAAATCATCTGAATGAATAACAAAGGCATTCTGAACACTAGCATACACACGCAGCGCCTTTAGATTCAGCGATGGCAGGAATGTGTTGTCAAAGTTGTACCCAAGTGAAATCAGGTTACCTCTGATATAAGAACCATCTGCTACCCAACGGCTGTCGATCTCACTGTTCTGTCCAGCATAAGCCTGGTTTCTGATTTCCTGAACCATAGTGTTTTGGTTTTCAGGCGTCCAACCTTCTGTCAGGATAGTGCGCAGACCGTTCGCGATACCAGACCTGTCTTCAGTAGAGTGGTAGAACTGCTGTAAGATGTCAACCCCGGACACAAACTGCAGGTCAACTGCCAAGTCAAAGCTCTTATAGCGGAAGTTGTTAATAAAGCTACCTGACCAGTCAGGAAGGCCTTTACCCAGGATGGACTTCTCAGTTGCACGCTTTGCTTCGCCTGGTACTGCACCAACTCTTGCTGCTTCTTCGGCTTCATCAGTTCCCCAAACACCAAGGCGCTCATAACCCCAGAAGGAGGCAACTGACTCACCTACACGCAGAATTGTCTGGCTACCGGATACCCACCATGGTCCTGGCTCGATGTCCTCGTCATTCTCTCCTAGCTTCTCAATTCTGTTCTTGTTGTAGTTGAAGTTAAGGGTAGAGGTCCAGCTGAAGTTATTGTTCTCAATATTGGTTGTAGTAATGAGTGCCTCTATACCTCTGTTAGACACCGAACCGATATTGTCTCTCACAGACGCAAAGCCTGTTGTATGCGGAATAGGTCTGTCTAGCAACAGGTCAGTTGTCAGCTTGTAGTAGTAGTCAAACTCTACTCCTACTCTGTGGTTGAACAGACGCGTGTTGAAACCTATGTCGAACTGCTTTGTTCTTTCCCATTTCAGGTTAGGGTTTGGCATTCTGTTCTGGAAACTCGCTGTTTGCCTGTTTCCGCCAATCAGTACTGTACCAGAAGACACTGTAGCTAAAGACTGATAGGTAGGAATTTCTGTGTTACCTGTCACACCATAGCTTGTTCTTAGTTTGAACTCATTAAGAGCGCCAACATTCTGCAGGAAAGGTTCATTAGAAATTACCCAACCTAAGCCAACAGATGGGAAGAAGCCGTACTTATTATTCTCTCCAAAACGGGATGAACCATCAACCCTACCTGTTAAAGTAAGCAGGTATTTGTCTTTGTAAGTATAGCCTCCGCGTACGAAGTAAGAGTTCATAGACCATTTATCGTAGTCAGACTGAGGTGCTCCTGGCTGGCTGGCAGATTGAATTTGGTTATACTTAAAGAAGTCGTCAGCAAATCCTCTGGCTTCTACAGAAGTAGATTGATAAGTACGTTCCTGCCAGCTTAAACCTAGCACAGAGTTTATTCTATGATCCCCTATCTCTTTATTGTAAGACAAGAAAGTTTCTTCCTGCCAATAGTTAACCTTCTGGTCTGCCAAGTATGCTCTGCCCAGCGGAGAAGAAATGTTCAGCAGGTCAGTTGGGTAATATTCCCTGAAGTTACGGTCATGTCTGTCAAAACCGAATTGCGTTCTAAGGTCAAGTCCAGGCAGCAGGTGGAACGTCAGGTAAGTATTACCAAAGAGCTGTGTTCTGTCTCTCAGGCGCTCCTGCGTTTCCAGTACATGCACTGGGTTAGCCATACCTTCTAGGTTGTAGGCATCACTTATCAAGCTGCTATTGCTCCAGGTACCATCCGGGAATTTTACCGGGAAGATCGGAGGCATCTCAATCATAGTTCGTCGCGGCATTTGATGTCCGCCACCTTCTTCAGCTTCGTTTTCCTTTGTATGGTTAACCAACAGGTTTACACCAAAAGAGAACCACTTTTTAGGATTTGCATCATAGGCAATTTTGCCGTTTACTCTTTCTAACCAGCTGTTCAGCATGATACCTTCCATTTTAGAATAATTCAGGAAAGTACCGAAAGAGGATTTATCAGCTCTTGTTTGGAAAGAAAGCTGGTGGTTATGCGATACAGCGGTGCGGGTTGCTTCGTCCTGCCAATCAGTGTCGTATAACGGGTTACCGCTAGCATCAAAAAGTCGTGGATCGTTTTTAGTGAACACAGGATTAGCGTCCGGTCTATACTTCGGCGTGTTTGCCATACCTGTTTCCACCACCTGTAACCACTCTTCAGCATTCAGCAGGTCCATTTTCTTTCGAATCTGCCCAACGCTTACAAAGCCATCGTAGCCTACCACTACACCATCTGTCAGAGCTCCTCTGCGTGTTGTAACCAGGATAACCCCGTTAGCGCCGCGTGCTCCATAGATAGCAGTGGAGGAAGCATCCTTTAGCACTTCCATGCTTTCGATGTCATTAGGGTTCAGGAACTGTATGTCTTCCATCACCACACCATCAACAACATATAGCGGGCTGGAAGAAGCATTCAAGGTTCCGACACCTCTGATAACTACGCGTGGGCTGCTGGTAGGGGAACCAGAGTTCAGTTTTACGTTTACACCCGCTACTCTACCCTGTAAGCCTTGAAGCGCGTTATTAACCGGGGCTTTTAAGAGTTCCTCAGAACTAACCACCCCCACAGAGCCAGTTACATCTGATTTTCTTTGTGTACCATATCCTACCACTACAACCTCATCAAGTGCTTTGGTATCGGCAGCCATGGTTACGTTAATTTCGCTCTGCCCATTAATAGCAACTTCTTTCGTGGTAAAACCTATGTAAGAAAATACCAGGGTACCATTTCGATGCTCATCAGGTACATTCAAGTTAAAGTTACCGTCTGCGTTAGTGGAGGCACCGATACTTGTTCCTTTTACAATAACGGTTACACCTGGTAAAGGCGTACCGTTCTCGTCTCTTACAGTACCTCTTACCGCAATGTCGAACTTTGAAACAAAGTCTGCGCCTGCCCCTTTTTCTGAGACGAGGGCCGAAGGGAATACATTCAACTGAGTCTTCTCAGCTGCATAGCCTTGTGTGACGGAGATACCTGCACACATTGTAACGGAGAGGATGCCAGCGCAGAGCCTTTGCCCCTTTCCTCTTACATAGCTACCATTAAACAAACCTGTAAAGTGGTGTTTCATAGGAATCAATTTTCTTTAAAAGACAAAAACTTACGTTTACTAAATCGTTTTAGCAACACTATGAAGTCATATATTCGCTTTCACCTCAATGCTAAATTCAAAATTGCTGTGGTGTCGGCTTATAGTTACTCAAATGCTCATCCCTGATACTAAATTCCAAGGGAACACAGAAGTGATTAATCAGATAAAAAAATTAAATATACCTATCAAACACCTTGCTGAAAGGTTTTAGCCTATCATTTTATGATGTTTCTAAGCTTTGTTTGGTTTAAATTACCAAATTTAATTTTGAATTCAAATATAAGGAGGACTTTTTTATAAAAAAAGTAAGTAGTCAATCATGTATTAAATCTTCTATATACGAAAAGCCAGAACTTAGGTTTAATAGTCTAGGAAGATTTATCAGGAAAAGTGTTAGCAGGCTGTGTTATAGACGTAAACAGGAAACAAAACCTAGCATGAAGCTGGTATCAGCCATATTGACTGCTACAATATTGATTGTAGCTCTCCTTTTACAACTATAGTTTAGGAATGACCAATAGGAAAAGCTTATTTAACTCTAAGTTTAGGAACTCCCTCCTTTGTTATCTTAACAGGCTTGATCCGACCTTCTGAGTCAAACTCCATTTTATCAATGCAGGTGACTCTATGGTTCGCATCCGTTTCTTCCAATGGTCTTCTGTGGTACACGATAAACCACTGATCTTTTTCAGTGTTATGAATAACAGAGTGATGCCCGGCCCCTGTTGCGACCTCAGGGTCTTGCTTCAGTATGGTGTCTACTCGTTTGAACGGCCCAAGAGGTGAGTCACTGATAGCATAAGCTACACGATAATGCGGGCCTCCCCACCCGCCTTCAGACCACATGAAATAATACTTGCCGTCTTTACGGAACATGAATGGCCCTTCGACATATCCTTCTGGAGTGATTTCCTTAAAAGTAGTCCCATCCTCAAAAGGTATGAAACCTGTAAAACCGCTGTTTAGCTTTGCAATGTTACAGTGCTTCCACCCTCCATAAATTAGATAATATTGGCCGTCTTTATCTTTGAAAACAAATTGATCAATGGGTTGCGCACCATTATGAAACTGCCCAATAAGTGGCTTCCCAATGTGGTCTTTGAAAGGTCCGGCAGGATTATCGGCCACAGCCACTCCTATACCACCCAACTCGTTATTACTCTGTATGTCGTTGGCTCCGAAGAACAAGTAGTACTTCTTGTCCTTCTCAATTATAGATGGGGCCCACATGGCTTTATGCGCCCACTTTACACTAGCAGTATCTACAATTCTGCTATGCTTGATCCAGTTCACCAGGTCCGGTGAAGAGAATGCATCCATAAAAACCTGCTCCTCATATGGCGCAGAGTAAGTAGGATACACCCAATATTTATCTCCAAAAATAATTCCCTCCGGGTCGGCGTACCACCCCGGGAAGATCGGATTACCTGAAGTCTTGCGGCTAGCTTCTTTTACAGAAGCCGCTGCACTTCGTTCTTTCTTATTCTGCGCATAAACCTGCAGATAAGTGCTAAACAATAGGCAAAGGACAAACAGTAATCTCATATTTTCTAAAGTTATAGTGGCCGTATCTTTATGTTCTTGAACCACACCTTGTCGCCATGATCCTGCAGGGCAATGTGCCCGCTCTTATAGCGCCCGTAGTCTGGCATGCTGATGAATTTGCTCTCCTGCACCATGCGCTCCCACTCAGGCGACCAAAGCGTGTAGGCTACTACCTTTTTACCATTCAGGTACTGCTCCACGTTCCCATCCTTCACCACCAAACGCACCGTGTTATACTCTCCTGCAGGTTTTACAGCAGGCTCTGATAGTGGGTGCAGGTCATAATTTGATCCGGCTTTGCGATTCCCATTTTTGCCTTGCTTGGCATCCGGGTGCCTTTCATCGTCGATAATCTGCATCTCCGGCCCTGTCTGAAAAGTGTAGTTAAACTTAGGATCTTCCGATACATTGAAGAAGATACCACTGTTGCCACCTTCTGATATCTTCCAGTCCAGCATCAGCTCGAAGTTCTGGTACTCATTTTTCGTCACAATGTCTCCGCCGCCCTTACCAACAAGTGCGATCGCTCCATCTTCTATTTGCCACGCAGCCGGCACATCGTCCTTTTTGAACCCACGCCAGTGCTCCATACTTTCCCCATCAAACAGCAGTACCCAGCCCTCTGACTTCTCATTTCTTGTTAGAGAATTATCAACTTTAGCAGCTTTGCCACCTGTTGCAGTAGCACATGCATAGGTACAAAACGCTACCGCAGCAACTAGTAGCAATGTGTATGTTTTTCTCATAGATATCATGACTTAGAAGAAGGTTAAAGACAAACGGTTGTAAAGGTTGAAGAAACAAATGGCAGGTCATATAAATCGATCCTTCCACAAAAAGTATAGCGTATGCAGCTCTTCCATTGGAGAGCTGCATACGCTATTGATGTTAGCTAAATCGCATTACAGGCAATTATTTAGAAGAGGCACTGCCATTAGGCGCCAGCGAGTTGATCCATCTGGCAATTTTCAGGGCATCTTCTTTAGAAACCTGTGGCATAGGTGGCATTTCCGTCGCATAATCAGGCCAGTTCTTTGGCTCTGGTTTATGGATTAGCTCCACAATTCTTTCCGGAGTATAGCCGCGCTTGGCGATATCTACATAAGCCGGTCCTACCTGCCGCTTTTCAGTATTGTGGCAGGCCAGACAGGTATGTTTTGCAAGCAGTCCTTTAACCTCATCAAAGGTTGGGGCAGCAGCCTTGGCTGTAGCTTTAGCAGGTGCTTTTTTAGCAGCAGCGGTTGTTTTAGAAGGTGCCGCTTTCTTGGTCGTTTTACCCGCAGTAGCTTTTGCTCTGGTTGCAGCAGACCCTTTAGTGCTTAGTTCGCTAAGTGCCAGCTTCTGCCCATCTGGTATACTATTTAAAGTATAGTAAGCAGTTGGATGAACCAGCGAATGGTAGTTCTCACGCTCTCTTACACCGGTTAGGGTGATATTGTGGATATAATAGCGGCGCAGATTATCTACCACAAGGCGAGCTTTCATGCCATCTTCTGACACTTTTACTCCTTTTATCACATTCTCCTCTGTGTTTACAGGAGGGCTACCATATACTGGATGGTATTTATAGATGAAGCTTGACACGGAGTAAGAAGAAACATCTTCCGCTGACTTCTTATCTACAGGCTTGGTGAATTCTATCTCAAAGCCATCAGGCATGGCACGTACCGCTCTCATCTCGAAAGGTACCTTATTGTTCCAAACCAGGCGCTGCAGGCCTTGGTTTGCATCACCTGCCGAACCCCAGCCGCGGTTTGTCTCCCCTACAAACAGGGATCCGTCTTTAGCCCAGGCTAAGCGAAGCACGCCCGACTGAAATCCTGTTTTGAAAAGGAAAGAGGCTCCTTGGTACTCACCATTTACTTTCTCCAGAAACACCCTCGAGATAAGGCTCATACCCTGGTCTCCAACCAGTATCTGGCCGCCAAAGGGACCAAAATTATCTTCCGGTATTTTGATTGGCTCAGAGTTCGAAACACCCAGGATGCCGTGTGGAAGCCAAACTGCAGGTGTACGTAAGCCTGGCAATTCGTCTTTTACTTCAAATACAGTTTTGAACTCCTCATCTACCACGTTTTCTGGTTTGATGTAGCGCCCGTTCTCATCCTTAACCCGGCGCTGGTCAACGTGCGCATAGAGTTGCTCCGCCTTGAGCTTTACAGGTGAGTTTGGCATATCTGCCCAGCGAAGGCCGGCAGGATGGCCTGTAAATGCACCTTTCGGCACATGCCACAGACCACCTGAACCTATCCAATCACCTTGATTGTCTGTATAAAACAGTTCTCCGTCTATAATGCCTAGTCCAGCTGGTGAACGCATACCTGTAGCCCATGGCTCCAGCTTGCCGTCTTCGCTGATCTTGATTGTCCAGCCGCGCCAAGGTACACGGCTTTCACCACGCCACCATTCCTCATCACCGAAGGCTACGTTACCTGTTACAAAGAAATCGCCTTCTGCTGTTAGCTTAGGACCAAAGCTATATTCATGGTAGTGTCCTGAAAGAGGCCATGCAAACACAGTCTGGAACTTGTCAGCCTTACCATCCTGGTCGGTATCAACTAGCTTAGTTAGTTCTCCACGTTGCGCTGCGTAAAGCGCTCCGTCCTTATAGGCCAGGCCAAGAATCTCGTGGAGCCCGGAAGCAAACTTGCGGAAGTAAGGCCGCTGGCTTGTGGGGTTCTCTACAATGTATACATCCCCACGGCGAGTTGAGATACCCAAGTCGCCTGAAGGAAGTACTGTCAAGCCTCCCACCTCTAACAAGGCACCCTCCGGTGAGCTTACTCCCATTATCCTGAAGTAATCTTCTTCCCGGGGCGACTCCTGTGCCAGAACCGAAGTACTTATCCCCGTAAAAGTTGCAGCGGCCAGCAGGAAATTTAGCGCAGCATGCTTATATGATTTTCTATTTGTATGTTTCATGAGAAGAATAATCTGATGTTAGAAAATGATAGAATAGCTTAGCTTACCACGCATCGGCACAATCAGCTCTTTCTGACCGTTGGAGTCCCGCACAACAGGCTTCTGCCCACCGGCATCGTCTAATCTAATGTAATATGACTTTCCATCCACCACATACATGTCTTTCGATACAGCTTCAATGCTCTTACCTTCTGCCAAACGGGCATATAGGTTATCTCCAGGGTTTTGCACCGTCAGTTCACGACGAATTCCTTTGCCCTCATCCGCAACTCTGATGGCATCCTGTACGGTTGAGCCGTAAACACGGTAGCTGAAGGTTGGCTGATCTGCCTTATCTAAATCATATCCTACCGGGCGGAAACCGGTACCTGCCGTATCTGCCACCCAAGCTGCCTGCGGAGAGGCAAGTTTAGCTAAAGTGAAGGCTGGCTGCCCCAGGTGCTGCACAGCTCCAACCGGGCGTGATGATCCGTCGCCCCTGCTGTACCACATTGGTGTGGCATCCAGAAAACCTCCTCGCCACACCTGTACCATGTTACCGTTGTCCATGTCATAAGTATAGTGTACCTGCTCAGGGCTTCCCACATTTACGGCGTGTACTACTCGGGTATTCCTTTTCCCATCTTTGTTAGGGAAAGGCAGGTCCATAAAGCTGCGGAGAATAGTATTTACAGGTGCATCTACCAGGATAGGTCCTTGTGAATCATTATTACCTCCACTAGCAGGATCTCCAATCAGGTACTCACGAATACCAGGACCTACTACGGCGATACCAATTGCTGGCCTTCCCCATTCCACAATCTTCGAGTAAACCAATTCGAATGGCATGTCACCTGCAGGAAGGTTAACAGTACCTTTTCTGTCTCTCCCTTCTATAGGCACCACTACCTTATTGTTGATTCGCATCAAACCATTGCCACCGCTGGCATTCAGGTTAAAGGTATACTCACCTGGCTCTTTTACCCGAAGCGTGCCCGTATAGCGAACCAGGAAATCGTTTCGGAGAGGGCTAATATCTGAAGTAAGCGCTACTGATGTTCCTTCAGCCTCTGGCGGAATGTTGTCGTACTGCGGCTCGGCTTCAAACTTTCCTTTGTATACCTGGTATTTCAGGTTAACCAGCTCTGGGCGTGGCTTACCATAATTAGTTATCTTGATGTCGCGGAATGCTACGGCACCGTGGTCTCCCTGCAGGCGCAGTGGGCCTGCAGCCACTTCATTGCTTCCCATAGCGCCACGCGTCGGTCCGAAAAGCTCTACGTTCTCGTGTATCGTTACACCATTTAGCTCCGCACGCAGGATTTTGGCGTTCTCTATTTTCTTGCCGCTGGCGTCAAAACGAGGTGCCTGGAAAGAGATTTTCAGGTGCTGCCATAGGCCAGGAGCACGGCTTACATTTTGGCGGGGAGCATAGCCCTGGTAGCCCTTTTGCCCGTTCGGGCGGCTCTCGTCCCAACGCTCATACACGGCTCCGTTATTAGCTGAGGTAGGTTTCTTAACGCCCCAGCTATCCTCTAGCTGTATCTCATAACGCCCCTGCAAGTATATGCCAGAGTTTGAACCCTTGGCCATCATGTAGTACAGCTCCAGGTCAATATCCCCATGCTCAAAGTTGGTAATCAGGTCGATTCCCTTCTTCTTTTTGCTGGGTGCATTTACCAGTATACCAGTTCCTTCCTCCACGTTTAACACGTTGTCTTTGTCTAGTCTGGCTGTTACATCACCGGCAACCTGCCAGCTCTTTCCCGGATTCTGGAAAGAGGATAAGTTGTCGAGGGGTATTGCTGCGGTCTGAGGTGCTGCAGACTGCGCCAGGGATATGCCAGTGCTGTACATCAGCGCGATACCCGCCAGCAATACACCACGCATCGGTGTGGTTTTACATTTAATCATATACCTGTTTTTAATTGGGATAACCCTAATTCTACAATATGTAAACTATCTCTATTTCTCATTCGACAGCGAGTATGGGAAGGCCTCTGCCTTTGTACCGCGGTCCTTATTTGGAGTGGATGCCATTTCGAAGTCAACATTAGCTCCTTTCATGAGTTCTGTGTGACTTAACCAGTTCTTGTCGTAGGTTTTTCCGTTAAAGCGCATGCTTTGGATGTACCTGTTATCTCCATTGTTTTCCGGAGCGTTTATCACAAGCTGTTTACCATTCTCAAACTTCAGGGTAGCTTTTTTAAACAGCGGTGCTCCCAACACATACTGGTCTGTGGCAGGTGTTACCGGGTAGAAACCCAGTGCAGAGAATACATACCAAGCCGAGGTCTGGCCATTGTCTTCGTCGCCACAGTATCCATCCGGAGCCGAAGTATACATACGGTTCATCGTTTCGCGTACCCAGTGCTGCGCCTTCCATGGTTCGCCGGCGTAGTTGTACAGGTAGATCATGTGCTGTATTGGCTGATTACCATGCGCATACTGTCCCATGTTGGCTATCTGCATTTCCCGAATTTCGTGGATTACAATACCGTAGTAGCTTTCGTCATATGTTGGAGGCAATGTAAATACAGAATCTAGCTTGGCTGTGAAGTTAGCTTTGCCGCCCATCAGGTCAATCAGGCCCTGCACATCATGGAAAACTGACCAGCTGTAATGCCAGCTGTTGCCCTCTGTAAAGGCATCACCCCACTTAAAAGGGTTGAATGGCGACTGGAATGTACCATCCTGGTTTTTGCCACGCATCAACCCGGTGGACGGGTCGTACAGTTTGCGGTAGTTAAGTGCGCGCTTGGCGTACAGGTTTATTTCTTTTTTAGGTCTCTTCAATGCTTTTGCCAGCTGATAGATAGCAAAGTCATCATAGGCATACTCTAGTGTTCGTGCTGCGTTTTCGTTGATCTTCACATCGTAAGGCACATATCCTAGCTTGTTATAGTAAGCAGCTCCGGCACGGCCTACAGCTGTTAATGGTCCTTCGTTATTGGCACCTTTTAGCAATGCCTCGTACAGTGCTTTCATGTCCTGCCCACGTATTCCTTTCAGGTAAGCGTCTGCCACTACCGAAGCAGAGTTGTTGCCCACCATCACGTTACGGTAGCCAGGACTAGCCCACTCGGGTAACCAGCCTCCTTCCTTGTAAGTATTTGACAAGCCTTCCTGTATCTCGGCATTTATGGATGGGTACATCAGGTTCAGGAAAGGAAAAAGTGCACGAAAAGTATCCCAGAAACCTGTATCTGTGTACATGAAGCCAGGTAGTACTTTTCCATTGTAAGGGCTGTAGTGCACTACTTTACCAGCTGCATCTACCTCATAAAATTTTCTAGGGAAGAGTAAGGTACGGTAAAGGCAGGAGTAAAAGGTTCGCATCTGTTCCGGAGTACCGCCTTCTACGGCTACACGGTTAAGCTGCTCATTCCAGGCTTGCTTGCCCTTTGCTTTAACCGTTTCAAAGTCATCGTTTCCGATCTCCTTCAGATTTAGCTCAGCCTGTTCCAGGCTAATAAAGGAAGAGGCCACACGTGCATTCACCTGCTCCCCTTTTTTCGTTTTGAAACCAACAACAGCTCCTACGTGGTTAGCTTGCAGTTCTTGCTTTGTGCTCAGCAGGCTGTCGCTCCAAGTGTGGGTGTTGGCAAAAGGCTTATCAAAAACAATAACGAAGTAGTTCTTAAAATTATCAGGCACTCCGCCGCTGTTCTTAGTGGTATAACCTACAATCTTGTTTTCGCTTGGTATAACCTTAACATAAGATCCCTTATCAAAGGCATCAATCACGACAAAGGCACTGTCTGTTTGCGGGAAAGTAAACCTGAAATTAGCGGCACGCTCTGTAGGTGCAATCTCAGTGGTTACATCATGGTCAGCCAGGTAAACACTGTAGTAGTATGGCTTTACTACTTCTGCTTTATGCGAGAACCAGCTGGCACGGCTATCCTGGTCGAAACGTAGCCTTCCTGTTACAGGCATGATGGCAAACTGACCGTAGTCGTTCATCCATGGAGAAGGCTGATGCGTTTGCTTAAAGCCTCTGATTTTATCAGCGCTATACATGTACCCCCAGCCGTCGCCCATCTTACCTGTCTGCGGCATCCAGAAGTTCATACCCCAAGGCATGGCAATAGCCGGATAAGTATTGCCATTGGAGAGACTATACTTAGAATCAGTTCCCATCAGCGGATTTACCCACTCTACCGGGTCTGTAACCTTATCTACCAAAACTGTCTGCGCCAGGACAGTTGTACATATAAAGCTACTCAGCAGGGCGATAACTGTTTTCTTTATACTTATTTTCATTGTTTGACTTGAAAACTTTAAGGCTTGTAGAGGACTTTAATCTTCGTGAACTTCTAGTTTGCTGAACCTTCAGGCTTTGTGCTCCACATCTTGCAGAGCATCATCATACCAGTAACTAGCTGCTCCAATCAGTGCTGCTTCCTCGGCCAGCACTGCTTTATGTATAGGTACAGTAAGCCCCATAGAGGCTAACTTTTGAGTTGTAGTATCAATGAACAGGTTCCAGGCATTCGCGATGTTACCACCTATAATCACTACTTCGGGCTTAATTTCCTGAAGGTAAGGCGCCAGGAATAAGGCGAGGTTTTCTGCAAACTCTTGAAAAACCTCTTGGGCAGCAGTATTGTGAGGGTATAGGTTGGCCAAATGCTTTACATTCTTTGCTTTTTCACCTGTTAGTCGCTCGTAAGCACGTAAGAAAGCCCGGGTAGACAAATATTCTTCGGCTATGCCATCTTTGAAAGGAGCATGCCACAAGTCTGCATCCGCTGCAACGCCATTAAGTAATGTGGCGGATCCTAAGCCGGTACCAAGGGTCAGACCAATGGCAGAAGAGGCGTTTTTGGCAGCACCTCCAAAAACCTCACCCCTTAAAAAGCAGCCGGCATCGTTTACCAGTTTAATGTTTTCAGCTTTTGTGTTAAGGTGTTCTGTTAGTAGCTCCTTTACATTCAGCCCATAGAGGCAGTCATACTTGTTCTGGTTCTGAAACTGGCAAATACCCTTTTCATAATCGAAAGGCCCAGGTATAGCTATTCCTAGCCTTACATCAGTGGCGTTCTGCGATCCTAAAGTCTGTCTTATAACAGCGCTCCAGGCACTTAGCACCTCCTGTACTGTACCCTGCGCGTTAACGTGTGCTCTGGCTCTTGTATCTGGAAGTATCGTTTTTGTTTCCATGTCTACTAGGGCCGCCGTAATATGCGTTCCTCCTATGTCTACCCCTAGAACAGTTTTACAAGACATATTTTATATTTTGCTGTTTTGCCAGCGTTACTGGCTATATATTTTCTATTAAAATTGCATATGCAGCGACATAATTGGTAATCGATACCGTCATTAAGCTTCGCTTCTTTTGGCTGCAAAGCTTTATTGCAGCACGAACGCCCTATCTAGCTTAACCACACAACAACATTCGCTTCGTCTCGCGTCCTCAGCTTATTTTTTCTACTTTACCCTTAGTTAAAAACTCCCTAAACATTTCTCAACCCACCTACTCCTGCTAAAAGGATTTAGCAGAAAGTCAAAAAAATATGCCCCCGATGCGGTGTTCTTTTCAAGGGTTTGCTAATTCCTCTGAAGGCTACTCCTAAAATGTTTTAAAATATGATAAAAGCTCTGTCTGATTAAGAGCTACTTATGTAAGTGATTGATCATATAAATCGTAAGATAGGAATACACCTATTACGCAGATCCTATAAATTATATTCAAATTTAGGAGTTAAATTTAGAAATAAAAGTTTAGACTCAAAAAAACACATGTAAGTACTTAATCACCTCATTTAAAAAACCAAGCAAGCCTGAACAAAAAGTGTCCCCAGTTTCACAACAGGGTTATTTATCCTTCCTTTTCTTAATATACTTTAGAAGGAATTCTTTTTTCCTCAGTGGCAGTTTACTGCACCACTTTTTTTAAAGGGGTAGAACTTCTTGTTATAAGGCGGGTTGGAAGCACCAGAGTCTCAGCTTGTGTACTTTTAGTTCTAATATTTAGAAGGTTCAGCATGATGTCAATTACATGGTTTGCTATTGCCTCCGTTGGCTGTGCAACAGCTGTAATGGTCGGTCTTACTAACGTAAAGACATCATGATCGTCATAAGATACGACTCCAAAGTTGGGAGCTAAACTTATCAGGTCGAGTTGGTTGATTGCCTCCAGTCCTCTAACAGCGATATAGTTAGTTGCAAAAAGTACAGCATCTATTTCCTTTCGTTCGCCAAGGAAAGACGCTATGTGCTGTATCATTTGGCTGGCACTCTGGTGATACAGCACTTCCAGAATGTTGGTGTTCAGCTGGTTTTCTTCTATAGCCTTCGTATACCCCTCTAGCCGCTGAACCATTTGGCTCTGCTTTGAATCTATGGTGATAAAGGCTATATTTTTGTACCCTTGCCGAATCAGGTGACTAGTAGCGCTGTAAGTGCCTGAATAATTGTCCACAACTACGCTATGCGTATCAACTCCCCTAATTTGCCTATCCACTAGCACAACAGGAAACCCATCGGAAATCAACTTTTTTAAGTCCTCTTTAACACCCTCTGGTGGCGTAATGATATAGCCGTCAACATGCATGTCTCTGAACATGCTGATTAGCTCCTGTGTTTTGGCGGTATCGTCTTCGGTACTACAGTAAATAATTTTATACCCTTCTTTATAGGCTCTTTCTTCTATAAGACGGGCAATGCTTGCAAAGAAAGGGTTTGAAATATCCTCCACCATAAGGCCTATGGTTTTCGTCTTCCCGGTACGTAAGCTCTGAGCCAGCTGGTTGGGCTTGAAGCCTACCTCTTCTACAAACTTTAACACCCGTGCTGTCAACTCATCGCTGATGCGCTTTTCTTTGGCTTTACCATTTAAGATAAACGATACAGTTGTGATAGATACATTTAACTGTTTGGCTATATCACTTATAAGTATCTTCTTTTTCATTACCGGAAGGAAGAATGTTCTAGTTAGACAGCAAGTAGGTTTACTAGCCACCCTTGCTGTTGCGTGGACGTCCAATATAACTATAATTTAAACGACTTCAGGCACATGTTAGGATTAATGAAGATAACCCAACAGATGCCAGTATACCTCACAGGCAGATTCAGGGGGTGACTGCTACCACGCTACGTAAAAACAAAAAGGGGCCTCACGATATCGTGAAGCCCCTTTAAAAGAGTAATTGTGGAGATGCAGGGATTTTCTTTATCCGCACTACCAACTGATTATCATCACTTTAAAACTTTAAATTTGAGTAACTCACCGAATCACTCACCGCCTGATATGCTGCAAACTAACTGCAAATACTATGGCTTAAAAATACTCAGAAGTTTAAGAAATAGCAATTAGGTTCTCGGCCCTATTAAAGGCACTGTGGTTCCTGATCTCACTGTTTATAATCCATATAGTAAGCTTTTGCCGAAACATAAAAAAGCGTCGCCTCTAGTGCAGTAAACATTCTCGAACTGCTATCTTTATCTACAAAACCAGCAGAGGTTTTTAGACAAACTGCCGTTACCAGCAAGGCTAAACAACCGAAAAGCCGGGTTATTGGGGTACTGTTGTCCAACGGTTCGCTCTCCGGCTGACACAACCGCATTTCAGCAGTGCTACGCTACTCAACAACCATTCCTGCGACAGTCCTTCGCTGACTTTGGAAAATTATCGCGAACCGACAATCTTTTAGACAGACAGGTAACAAGAGTTTATTGCTCAATAATTTTTTTGCGGTGTTCTATTCCCCATTCCGTAAGGTTGTTGATTATGGTTTTTAGCGTAATGCCGTGTTGTGTAAGCTCATACTGAACTGTTATAGGTTGCGTATCTAAAATGGTTCGTTTTATTAATTTGTTTATTTCCAAATCCTTTAATTCCTTGCTTAACATTCTGTTAGAAATTCCCTCTATATCATTCAAAATGTCGGAGAATCTTCTTTTGTTGTAATAACATAGTGATGAGATAATAGGAATTTTCCATTTCCCACTCAGCACATCCATAGAATCCTGGACTGCCCTCATTTCTTTCTTGTGTTCCTGTTGAAAATCTTTTGCCTGACACACCATAATGTTACATGGTTACCTTAATGTTACTGTTATTTTTAAATACAAAGTTATTAAAAATAACTTAACCAGCTAACTTTGCAGCTCAAACATTAAATAATTTTAAAATGAATTTTACAAACAAAAATGTAGTCATTACCGGTGGAAGCACCGGAATTGGGTTAGCAACTGCAGAAGCATTTATCTATGCAGGAGCAAACGTTTGGATTACAGGTAGAAGTGCCGACAATCTGCAGAAAGCAGCCTGTAGGCTTCCCTGAAATTCAGCCATTGTAAAGTTACAAAAACCTATAACTTTATAATGGAATGAAAAAGACACGCTTCACAGAATCACAGATCATCAAGGCCATCAAGGAGCACGAGAACGGCCGCAACGCACAGGAGCTCTGCCGGGAGCTAGGGATCACCACCGCCGCCTTCTACAAGTGGCGCCAGCGCTACTCAGGCCTGGAAGTAAAGGAGCTAAAGCGGATGAAGGAACTGGAGGAGGAGAATGCCCGCCTCAAGAAGATGTTCGCAGAGCTTTCGCTGGTGCACCACGCCCTAAAGGACGCTGTGGAAAAAAAGGTACTGTCTTGAAAGTCAAGAATTTTAGTTGCATTTTTCTTATCTGTTCCTTATCTTTAGTCTACCTGAAAGAGAGCTCCCGGGCCGACTGGTAGGGGAAGTTCATCTTGTGTAGCCCTGGCCTGAGCCGGGGCTATTTCTTTTTCCCCTGTCCCTGGCTCCGTTTCTTCTGTTATTGCGTCTTTGTCAGCTTCGCTGACACCTGAAAGAGAGGCTCCGGCCTCCTGGATGAGGTTGTTGTTTTCAGTTTCCTCCTGCTTTTGCCCATACTGCGGGTCAAAGGCCTGGTTCCTTTTCCAGAGGGTGTAGATGAGCACGAGCAGCTTCTTTTGCACGGCCACGTAAGCCACCATCTTCCTCTTTCCCTTGCCTGTCAGGCGCTCATACAGGGCCCGGCAGACGGGCACCTTGCGGCTCACGGCATTGAGTGCCGGCATATGCAGTATGCGCCTGATATGGCTATTGCCCTGCTTAGAGATCTTCTCTCGGCCCACCCTGTTGCCCGACTGGTTCTCCACCACGTCATAGCCGGCGTAGCTGACCAGCTGCTTGTGGCTGGTGAACAGGGCAAAGCCGTTGGTCTCGGCCACCAACGTGGCCGCTGTCAGCAGGCCTACTCCCGGAATAGTAGTGATTTTCTGTATCCGCTCCTCCAGCTGCGCATCGGCCTGCAGGGTGGCCTTGATCTCCCGGGCGATCTGCTGCAGCTGCGCCTCGTAGAGCTGCAGGGTTTTGTTAAGCCTTCGCTGCGTGCCCTTGCCGGGCAGCATGGCGTGGGACTCGGCGTGGAGGCGATTGATAGCCTCTGTTCGCATCAGCTGCACCTGCTCATGCTCCCTGGTAAGCTTGCGCAACAGGTAGAGCTGGGGGCTCATCGGCTGCCAGGGCGCCAGGTGCCGTTCCGCGCCCATGTGGGCCAGGGCCTTGGCGTCGATCCGGTCGTTCTTGGACTTGTGGCCCAGGCTCTGGGCAAACTTCCTGGCCCGGTTGGGCAGCATCACTACTACCTGGCGACCCTGCTGGTGCAGCCGCCAGGCCAGGTTCTCGTAGTACACCCCGGTGGCCTCCATGATAAAGACGAGCTGCGCTTGCGGGTTTTCCCATTTGCCCGCCCAGCGGCTGAACTCAGCAAAGCCTGTGGGGGTGTTGGCAAATTGGCGTGTGGCTTTCACCACCACCCGGTGCTCTGCTGTGAGCACCGAGAAGCAGGCGTCGAACTTGTCCTTGGCGATGTCGGCGCTCACTGATTGCTTGAGGATCATCATGGCCTAGAAATTAAAAGGTGTAACAAAGACTTGAAACCCGTTGCCCTCCCCACTGCTTTTCTCATGGTCTTATGCCAGATCATCTCCTGTGACCAGATGTCCGTAAGTACTGTTCCGCCTCAAGGGAAGAAGCAGGCAGGGTGGAACTTCCTTTTTTTCTGTATCACCCAAGGTGTACTTGCTTTAGGGCATTCTTGCCATCCTGCCTGTGGTTCCTTTTGTTCTTACTTGTATTTTCCCTACTGGATTCAAAGATATGAGCTGTAGGGCTCGGGCGAGAAGAAGGCGCTTGTGGGGTTTATGGTGGAGGAGCACGGGGTGAGCGTACGTCAGGCCTGCAAGGCGGCGGGTGTAGCCAGAAGCACCTTTGAGTACAAACCGGTAGAGAAAGACGACAGCCAAATAGAAGAGCAGCTACAGTTATTGGTGGAGAAGCACCCGGCCATTGGCTTCTGGCAGTGCTTCCACCGAATCAGGAGAAAGGGCCACGAGTGGAACCACAAGCGGGTGTACAGGGTCTACAGCCAGCTCAGGCTCAACATTCGCAGGAGGCACAAAAAGCGGCTGCCGGCCCGCGTGAAGCAGGCGCTGTTCCAGCCTGATAGGATCAATCAGGTCTGGTCGGTGGATTTTATGAGTGACAGCCTCTGGGACGGGAGAAAGTTCAGGCTGCTCAACATCGTGGACGACTACAACCGGGAGATCCTCACCATGGAGGCGGACCTGTCGATCCCGGCCCTGCGCCTGGTCCGGGTGCTCCGAGTACCTCAAAGAGTTCAGGGGGCTGCCGGAGATGATCCGGGTGGACAACGGGCCGGAGTTTATCTCCCAGAAACTGGAGGACTGGTGCAGGGAGAACAAGGTGAGGCTGGTGTTCATCCAGCCTGGCAAGCCCATGCAGAACGCCTACGTTGAGCGCTGTAACGGCAGTATCAGGAGAGAACTGCTGAACGCTTACGTGTTCAGGACTCTTGACGAGGTGCGGCAGAAGACCGAGGAATGGATGGAGGATTACAACCACCACCGTCCCCACCAGGCGCTGAACTTCAGAACACCGGTGGAATTATTGGAGGAAATGTAACTTGAAAAACCAACTTTACGATGGCGCAAAATCCGGGGAAGCTTACACATAACACCTTTTATGTTTAGTAGGGCCACCTTTCGCTGTCCTGCAAAACAGTCAGGGAAATGGGTAAATTGCGTTTTCGTAGATCACCAATCCCATGACACAGGATAAAAAACACCTACCACAAAACCAAGAAGAAAGAGAGCTGCTACATCACGTTGTTGCACTCATCGAGGAGAGTAAAAAGCAGGTTGCCCTGACGGTTAACCGTGAAGTCACCCTCTTATATTGGCGTGTCGGAAGGGTTATCAATCAGGAGCTCCTACAGGAACAACGAGGGGGTTATGGAGAGCAAATAGTTTCTTCCCTGGCCTCTCACCTGACCAAGTCCTACGGCAGAGGTTGGTCAAAGCGCCACCTGTGGCATTGTGTACGCGTTGCGGACACTTTTCCGGAAGACCAGATTGTGAACGCACTGAGTACACAATTGAGTTGGACGCACCTGCGCATACTGGCAGCGATGGAAGATGAACTCAAAAGGGTGTTTTACACTGAGCTTACCATTCAGGAGCGGTGGAGCACGCGTGTCTTGCAGAAACGAATGGATAGTATGCTGTTTGAGCGTTCTGCCCTATCCAGAAAGCCAGAGGACTTGCTCAGGCAAGAACTCACTCAGCACGTAGAAGTCAGCTGGAGCCGTGACGCCAGATTTAGTCTTCCGGGATCCCTATGTGCTGGACTTCCTGGACTTAAGCGATGCGTACAGCGAGCGGGACCTGAAGTCTGCAATCCTGACGCAACTGCAGCAATTCATTATTGAATTAGGAAGCGACTTTGCCTTTCTGGCGCGTCAGAAAAGAATCATCATAGACAATGAGGACTTCAAGATTGACCTGCTGTTTTACCACCGTGGGCTCAGGCGCCTGGTGGCCATTGACCTGAAGCTGGGCAGATTTAAGGCAGCCTACAAAGGGCAGATGGAGCTGTACCTGAAATGGCTGGACAAGTACGAACGCAAAGAGGGAGAGGAAAGCCCTATCGGCCTGATTCTGTGTGCCGAAAAGAGCCAGGAACAAATCGAGCTATTGGAGCTGGACAAAGGGCATATAAGAGTATCAGAGTACCTCACACAGCTGCCCCCCAAAGAGGTATTTGCCAGCAGGCTGCACAAGGCCATAGAGTTGGCACAGGTACAAAAGGATGAGTAACAATCCATCATGCCTATTTCAAAGCTTATTCATAAAAACAGATCAAATAGAGCTTACCGCCTCCTGCTTAACATATCGCAAATTATAAGGCAATTACTATATAGCATTTCCAGAATGTCAGTCATATCCCCACAAAGAAAGCCTTAAACAGGTTTTGGCAAGTCAGTTCAGTTTATTAACCAGTTGGCCGAAGTGAGAGTGCAGGATAAAACGATATAGCAAATTTTTAAAATTTAATGCATGCTGCAATTTTGTGCCACCATTCTGCGCGAGTGCGATGCCGCAACAGTTACCGGAAGGTAAAGTTCTGGGATAAAGCTATAAATTTATCCCAGAACTTTACATTGATAAAATAAATGTAAGCGAATTCTAGGCAGCTTAGAATTCTTCGTTTAGCGAAAATACATTTTTGCCCCTGTCTGCCATCACCCCCGCCTTTTGGTAATCACCCACACGCTTCTCAAAGAAGTTCGTTTTACCCTGCAGCGAGATCATCTCCATAAAGTCGAATGGGTTAGTTGAGTTGTAAACTTTGCTATAACCTAGTTCTACCAACAGGCGATCGGCCACAAACTCGATGTACTGGCTCATCAGTTTTGCGTTCATGCCGATCAGGTCCACCGGAAGCGAGTCTGTCACAAACTCCTGCTCTATACTTACCGCATCACGAATAATCTCGTGCACGCGCTCCTCTGGCAACTTGTTCTCCAGCATGCTGTATAGCAGACAGGCAAAGTCGCAGTGAACACCCTCGTCGCGGGAGATAAGCTCATTGGAGAAGGTTAAGCCCGGCATCAGGCCGCGCTTCTTCAGCCAGAAGATAGAGCAGAACGAGCCGGAGAAGAAGATGCCCTCCACAGCCGCAAAAGCAATAAGGCGCTCTGTAAAGTTCTCGCTCTCGATCCAGCGCAGCGCCCACTCTCCTTTCTTTTTAACAGCCGGCACTGTTTCCAAGGCACGGAACATACGGTCTTTTTCCTGCTGATCCTTGATATATGTGTCAATCAGCAGGGAGTATGTCTCTGCATGGATATTCTCCATCATGATCTGGAAACCATAGAAGCAACGGGCCTCCGGTATCTGCACCTCATTCATAAAGTTCACGGCCAGGTTCTCGTTCACGATGCCGTCGGAGGCTGCAAAGAAAGCCAGCACATGGCTGATGAAGTGGCGCTCACCGTCGTTCAGGTTCTCCCAATCTTTCATGTCCTGCCCTAGGTCTATTTCCTCTGATACCCAAAAGCTAGCCTCTGCCTTCTTGTACATCTGCCATACTTCTTCGTGCTGGATGGGAAACAGGACAAAGCGGTTGGGATTTTCTTTTAATATCGGTTCCATATATTTTTAGATTTACTTGTGATTCTTCACAACATCATTTGACCAAGGCTACTAGCCGTTGATCCAGGAGAACTGGTACTCCAGCGAGGGGGCCTTTATCCTGTCAGCTACTTTTGTCAGGCGGTCAGCCAGGTTAAATAGGTAGTCTCTGGACCTTTCCGCCTCGTCGCTAAGATGTTTCAGGCTTTCCAGCCGCCACTCTTTCAGCAAATCCTTAAAAATAGCTACATAATCTGCAGCCGTATACACGCCAAGACGCTGTGCAGCATCTGAAAAATGCACGAAAGCCTTACCGGTTTTGCCCCCAAGTTCCCTCAAGAAGTGGGCAGGCATTACAATTTTCTTCCGCATCATGTCTTCCAAAGCCACCAAGGCACCGTTCGGGTCTATTTCTATTATTTTTGAGAAGAAGTATTTGTATGCTTTTGCATGGCGCATCTCGTCTGATGCTATCATCCCGCACATTCTCGACAATCTCATTTCGCCGTGCTTTTTTGCGAGCGAGCCTACGCGGCGGTGTGAGACATTGGTAGCCAGCTCCTGGAAGGAGGTGTAAATAAAATTGCGGTAAGGGTCATGGTCAGTCTGCAGGTCAAAGCCGTCTGCAATCAGGTACTGAGTTGAAACCTCCACCATGCGCGTGTTTAT
This sequence comes from Pontibacter korlensis, assembly GCF_000973725.1. Classification (NCBI taxonomy): domain Bacteria; kingdom Pseudomonadati; phylum Bacteroidota; class Cytophagia; order Cytophagales; family Hymenobacteraceae; genus Pontibacter; species Pontibacter korlensis. The sequence continues at coordinate 789,289 of NZ_CP009621.1, forward strand.
CCTACCGCACAGGTACAGGTACTTGTTTAACAGATCTCCATGCCTGTTTTCCTCAGCGCTCCAGTGCCTGACCCACTTCATCCAGCCGCCTTCGCGATAGCTACCAACACCGCGCACCAAGCTTAGCCATGAAGAGTAGGTGGGAAGCGCCTCTTCGGTGATTGTATCTCCTATCAGCACCACAAGCAAATCGTATGGCAGCCCTTCAGCCCCCTGCTGCAGCTCTTTCAGGTCACTATGGAAAGTATCGTGGCTGGTATCCGGAAGCAAGTCCGATGGTTGCCAAATGGTATCGATGGGCGTTAGAAAGGTGTCTATTTTTTCCCGGATGATGGGCTCTACATATGCCATCACCTCTTTTCTCTCTTCTTCTTTAAACATTTTTAGTAGTATTGATAATACAGAGCATTCAGATGATATGCATAGAACTCTGCTTATGCATAGTCCCATACGAACCTGTTATCGCTAGGTAAGTTACCAGCCAAACTGTTGCAGCTGTACCCTGTCTCCTGAAGGCAAAGCTCTACCTTTATAAGAAAAACATACTTGTAAAAATTTACTAAATTCAGGTACTTGCAGAGCATGAAGCGACACAAGCAGTTTACGCCGCTGGTTATTATAGACCGTTTGGCAGAGAAGTGGCCACCCTACGAGCACGGCCATAACTACTATGAGCTTATCTATATCAAGGAAGGATCGGGCTTCCATCACTTGAATGATTCTAAGTTGGAGTATGGCAAGGGTGACGTTTTCGTACTTACCCCCTCAGACAGCCACTACTTTATGATAGATGTGCCAACAAAGTTTATCTCGGTAAGGTTTACCGACTTCAAAGTGCAAAGAGGCCTGAACGCGTCCTATAACTGGAGCCGGGAGATAAACTTGTTAAACAGCCGTGTGGTTCGAAACTCGAAGGTGCTGCTTACGGAGCTGGATAAGGCGCTTACAACGCATATTTTCAGTATACTGTACTCCGTTCGGGAAAATATCATGGAAAACGAGTCGCTGATCTACCTTCAGGTACAATCACTGCTGGCAATCATCAAAAGAAGCCTCCCTGCGGCAATGGAAGCAAAGGCAATCGCTTCGAAAGCAGGGCAGCAAAGCAGACTGGAGCAACTTATATCTTATATTCATGAACATATCACGCAACCGCACCTGCTTCAGACTGCACAGCTGGCGAATAGCTTTTGTATGCCCCAAACATATATAGGTGCTTATTTCAAAAGAAAAATGGATATAACCCTGAAGGATTACATCAACCAGTGCAGGCAAACGTTGATTGAAAGAAGGTTACGGAGTGGGGAGTATACAATGAAAGAGATTGTGTCTGAATTCGGTTTTACCGACGAGAGCCATTTGAATAAGTTCTTTAAAAGGCACAGGGGTGTCAGTCCTAGTGAATTTAGGAAACAGTGACTATTTCTAATATGGTGTCTATAGCAACCGGTGATTTTTATAACCTCTCTTTTACCACTGGCATTACAGGAATTCACCTTATTTCCCCTATACTTAGCATATAGTTATTGTGCATCAGCTTATTATGGTGTTTTATTTCCTTAGTTAACAATTTGACTGCATACGTATCAAATAGCATTTTACGGAACAGTTAAAGTATGTTTTATCCAGCCAGCCCGGGGACAATCAATACTGTTCCTGCTCATTCGGAAATCTACTGCCTTTGACATCAGATACGTATGCTGCGGTAGCATTAGAGATTTGGACATACAAGTCGAGGTACCTGCGGAGAAAACGAGGTGCGAAATCCTTGGAAATACCCAGCATGTCATGCATAACAAGCACCTGTCCATCCACATACTTGCCTGCGCCAATGCCTATTACCGGAATATGAAGTGCTGTAGCCACCTTTTTACCTAAAGTGGCTGGAATTTTTTCTAAAACTACTGCGAAACATCCTGCTTCCTCTAAGGCGAGTGCGTTTTGCACAAGAAGAGTAGCTTCAGCCTCTTCTTTGGCCCGTACTGTGTAGCTGCCAAATTTGTAAATGGACTGAGGCGTTAGCCCCAGATGGCCCATGACAGGTATACCAGCATCAATGATCCTTTTCACTGAGTCAATGATTTCCTGTCCACCTTCCAATTTCAAGGCATGGGCACCAGCCTCTTTCATTAACCGAACCGCTGAGGTAAGTGCCTCTCTGCTGTTACCTTGGTAGGACCCGAAAGGCAGATCAGTGACTACCATAGCCCTTTTAGTAGCCCTTATAACGCTTTGTGTATGATAAATCATATGCTCTAAGGTGATAGGAAGAGTTGTTTCATAACCAGCCATTACATTAGCTGCTGAATCACCAACCAACAGGACATCCACACCGGCATCATCAAAAATGCGTGCCATCGAAAAATCATAGGCAGTGAGCATACTGATCTTTTCTCCTTTGTCCTTCATATTCTGAAGGACCTTGCTTGTTATTTTCTTTATTTCTGAATGAACTGACATGTTTCTGGTCTTCATTGTTTGTAATCTATTCTCTTTGGGTAAACGCCCAGCGCGCGCCTAATAAACCAGGGCAATTATAGAACTATTGAAAATCATTTCATTCGTCGGAATAGCGTTAAGATTGGTATATTTAGCTGAAAATACACAGTATACACAGCAGACAATGGTAAAATACACCTCTTCTGCTCTTGAAACTTTTTATCTAAGTTCAGTTGGAAGATATAAAGACCTTTTCCCTGTCCAGGCATAGTCGGCTCTTTTCAGTACCGGATTATAACCGGGAGTATCTCTTTGTGCAAGCCGCAGATCATCCTTACCTAGAGGAACCTTATCGGGCAGAGAGCTATGCAATAGCCTTTCTAAAAGAAGGTAGCATCCACCTGCAGGCAGGCCTAAACAAATATGATATAGAGGCACCCTCCATTATTACCCTTGGTCCATCTGTCATCCGAAGCTTCCGCAAAAGCAGCGACCTAATGAAGATGGACATTATGTTCTTCAAGGATACATTTCTACTGGAAAAATATGCCGATATATCCTTTTTAGTCAAGTACAACTTCTTTGAAAATACTGACTTGCATGTAATGAGTCTGAAACACCCTTATAATACCAGGTTTAAAAGAATTTTTGAGCTGATAGAGTTGACGCAGTCTGCTGTCAACTATCACCAGGCTGAGATTATCCGGAACTATATCTTTGCTTTGATATATGAAATAGATGCCTCTTACCGGCATACTTCAGGAACACAAACCCAGCTCAATACCTACCCCCTATTCGCTAAATTCAAACATTTGCTAGCGCGCAATTACACTCGAGAGCGGAAGCTAGACTTTTATGCCCGGCAACTTCATGTAACCCCCAAACACCTATCGGCAGCAATTAAAAAGCAAACTGGCAAATCAGCTGGTGAATGGATAAACGAAACTGTCACCCTGGAGGCAAAGGTGCTCCTGCAGAATAGAACTCTTACTGTCTCTCAGGTAAGCGACCTGTTAAATTTTTCAGATCAGTCAGTGTTTGGTAAGTTTTTTAAGGCTAATACAGGTATTTCGCCTGTTGAATACCGAAAGAAGTTTTAATTCTTCACAGTCATAAAATGCTCACCGTCCTAGTCTTCTTGCCTTTCTATAAAAACTTACTCAAAAGGAATTCTTATGCTTTACATTACAGGTGTTATCAAAGTAAAACCTGAGGCCATTGAGACACTAATATTTTTTTTTGAACCACTGGTCGCCGCTACTCGCCACTCAGTTAGAACCAAGTTGCAATTGTTACAAGGTGCATCGTCCTAACTCGGATTCTGCTACTATTATTATGCTGGAAAAGCAGCAATTAGAGGAAAGCATACAGGAACATAACCAATCAAAACATTCTCAGCTGTTTGTAACTAAGATTGAACCAGTGCTTGCATAGCTGTTACAAATTTATACTACGCATAGATTTTTGCGAAATCTAAAAATCCAACTGTAACAGGAAACTAGCAGCTGGCTTATTAGATTAGTGGGAATGAATCGGTACCCACATGGTATCCCAGCCAGTCAAAACTATTAGAACAATTTTATCTTTTCACTTAAACGTACTTTACCACGCGGTTAGTCTTGAAAGGTGCGCATATCTGTTTCCTCTCCATTGTAAGGTAATCAAAGGAGGCTTTCACAATAAGCCATTACGACGAACAATCAGGCCTTTTCGCCGACTATAATTGCTTTATCAAGCGCAATTTTGCCTTATCAAACTTCGCAAGATTTTAGGCATGACAAGCTTAACCAACCAAATTCAGCAAGACAAAAAAGAGGCGCTGCTCAAATATTACTTCGGCTCCAAGGAGACCCTTTATTGCGCCATCTTTGCAACTAGATTAAAACAGTTCAGTGATGAAGTGAGGAAATTTGAAAACCTTGACCTGAATCCTTACCAGAAGCTGGAAGCCTATCTGAATACTTTTATTTCCCAGATAGCAGCAAATAAAGACATACACCGGCTGCTCTGTAACCAGCTTGCTTAAACTTTTATGATTCTCAGCTCAATAATCTGTGGTATAGGCAGATATCCTCTGAACAAACGGCTAGTGTTATTATCTTTTACCGTTTTGCTTACACTGGTTTTCATGCTGATAGCAAGTTCATCAGGTGCTCAAGATATGCGAATCGACTCATACAGAGTTTCACTGGTAGAAGCTATACAATTTGCCAAAACTCAGAACAAATGGGTACAAGCAGCGAAAATAGCGGAAAGCGCCGCCGTTGAAGATAGAAAAGATGCTTATAAGGCCGCTTTGCCAGCTGTAAACACCAACGCTTCCTATCAACGATTTTCTGATCTAACGCTATTCACTGATAGGCTTAACCATGCCGCAACCGGGCCTAGAAAGCCAACTCCTCATACGGCAGCGTTGGGCATTGATGCTCTCTTTAATATCTATAGCGGCGGAAGGCAACAAGCACTGCAAAGCGAACAAGAGGCCCGCTTCAGAATAGCGGAAGTGAATACGCAGGACCAGACGGGTAATATCGCTTTGCAAACGGCGTCTCAGTACTTAGAATTGGTTCGGCTGAATGATTTGAACAAACTCATCCAAGATCAGCTGGGTAGGGCACAAACCCGCTTAAATAACATAAACTCCCTTTTCAGAAATCAGAAAGTAACCAGAAGTGATGTGTTAAGGGCAGAAGTAATGCTATCAAACGTTGAACTCTCCTTACAGCAAAACGAAAATGATGTCATCATAGCCAATCAGAAACTGAATGTTTTGATGAACATCCCAGATTCTGTCCGCATTCTGCCTTCTGATTCTGCAGGGATACCAAAACCAGAGATCACATCTCTATTGCCGTTAATGGAAGAAGCGGGAACTACCTCCTTTGTCGTGCAAAGAGCAGGTCATTACGTTGAGGCACAAAGAGCCAAAGTCAAAGGCGTACAAAGTAACACTTTGCCCTCTCTCAGCTTCTATACGGCCTATGGCCTGAACTATCCTAATTACCTGTTTTTCCCTCCCGTAGATCAGACATATGCCATTGGTTTCGTTGGTCTGAAAGCACAGTACAGTATCTCTTCGCTTTACCACAGCAAGAGCAAAATAGCTGCAAGCAAGCTGAGAGTCAAGGAACTTGAACTACATCAGCAAGCAGCGGTTGATAATGTCCGCATCCAGGCAAACTCCTACTACATCAAATACAAGGAAGCCCTTAACCGTATTTCGGTGAACGAACGATCTGTGGAACAGGCAAGAGTAAACTACCGGATTGTCAGCACAAAATACTTTAACCAACTGGCCCTGTTAACGGACCTGCTTGACGCCGACAACCTGTATCAGGAATCCAGATTCAACCTAATTAAGGCACAAACAGATGCCCTTGCCATCTATTACAACCTACTTTATACCAGCGGTAGATTATAAACCACCATATCGTGGAATATGAAAAAAGAACATCATAAAACACATCCAGGAAACATTGTTATTACAGTCTTTGCAGTAATGCTGGCTCTGACGGGTGCTGGGTATTTCATAAACTATTGGCAATATTCCAAGCATCATGAAGAGACGAATGATGCTCAGGTAGAAGCCCACATCAATCCTGTCTCGGCCAGAGTAGGTGGTTATATCCAAAGGGTTTACTTTGAAGAGCATCAACAGGTGATGCAGGGTGACATCCTGATTGAGTTGGACGACAGGGAATACCGTGCGCAACTGCAGTCGGCCGAGGCCGCCGTGGAAGATGCACATGCTCAACTGGATGTACTTACTGCCAGTATCCGCGCGGCAGAACTTGGTACCCGGGTAAACCAGGACCAAATAAAAGGTGCAGAGGCCAGGTACTGGCAACAGCAGCAGGATATCAAGCGTTACCGCAATCTGCTGCAAGAGGAAGCAGTAACAGGGGCTGAATTTGAGCAGGTAAAAGCCCGGTATGAAGTGGCTGCAAGTGATTACAGTGCCGCAAAAAATAATCTGGCAGCCAATTTAGCTAAGATTCAGGAACTCAAAGCACGATTTGCCTTACTTAAAGCTGATGTAAAAAAGAAGGATGCCGCCCTGGAACTGGCTAAGCTAAATCTATCCTATACTGTTATCCGGGCCCCCTATTCCGGTCGGCTGGGCCGAAAGAACATTCTGCAGGGGCAGCAAATCCAGCCCGGTCAACCACTGGTTAGTATCATCAACGAGAAAGAGAAATGGGTTACGGCTAACTTTATGGAAACGCAGGTGGATGAAATGTATATTGGCCAACCGGTAGAGATTCGCGTGGATGCGATTGAGGACAGAGTATTTCAAGGCAGAATTGTGGCCATTGCGGGGTCAACCGGCTCCAAGTTCTCCTTATTGCCTCCAGACAATTCTACCGGAAACTTTGTCAAAATTGTGCAGCGAGTTCCTGTAAAGATAGAATTTGCAGATCCAGAAATGTCCGCAGTGGTTCCCGGTATGAACGTTACCGTTGCTGTGAAGAAAAGACAAGGATGAAAAAGCCAGAGTACTTCAAACCATGGATCACAGGATGGGAGTGGGGTGTACGGCTAGCACTTTTTCTCATCCTGCTATCTGCCTTAATGCAGTTCGGCACGTTTGCCCTTACGCAAAATTACATGATCGGCTACCTAGGCGCGCAACCAGAAGATATCTCCTATGCATTGTTGCTAACCAATGCCGGTATCATTTCCATTCTGCCGGTTCAGTTTCGCTTCTTGCGCTACTTTGAAACGCGCAGTTATCTATTGACCAACGTAATGCTGGCCATTGGCCTGAACTTACTATGTTTATTTTGTGAGGACATCTATTTCTTTTTCATCCTGCGGTTTTTGCAAGGCATTCTGGTTGCCAATACAGCCGCATGTATTCTGATCGTGATTTTTTCGCGTATATCGAAAGAAAGATCATTAGCGGTCGGTTCAGCTGTTTTTTATGGATCGATATTGAGTAATACCGTGATAATTGGCATGGTGGCGGCGTTCGTGGTAACCACGTGGGATTGGAAAGTTACCTATTATTTTCTGATCCTTTTTCAGTTATTTATCCTGATTATTATACTGCTGATATTCAAACCGGTAAATAGAATTAAGAGGTACCCATTATACCAGATTGATTGGGCGGGCTTTATCATTTTTAGCTTTGCGGCATCGGCATTCGGCTACCTGATGATTTATGGATCGAAATATTACTGGTTCTTAGACCAACGTATACAAATAGCTGGTTTTATTTCCATTACTGGTACTGCTCTTTTTCTGTACCGGCAACTTACTGTCAAAAGGCCATTGATCCAACTTGCAGTTTTCAGGTCTACTAACGTGGTGATCGGGCTTTGTTTACTCGCCATCTATTATGGGGGCAAAGACACGATCAACCTTATTTACAATTATGCTGGCAACACCTTAAAATGGAGTACGGTTCAGGTGATGACATTGAGTTGCTTTAACGTGGCAGGAGTTGTAATGTTCATGATAATCTCTACCCAAATCATGGTCCGAAACAGAAATTCTATAAGACCACTCCTGTGTGCCGGATTTTCCCTCATGGTCTTCTACAACCTTTGGATGTATTTTATGATGACTCCTGACCTGGCTTTTACAGATCTTATTCTTCCTGTATTTCTGCAGGGAGCAGCATCTGGATTATTGTTTTTACCCATTGTCATTTTTGTGCTATCCTCAGCACCACCTAATACTGGTACATCTGGTTTGGTAGTAGCCGCTTACGCCCGGTTTATAGCTGCCTTGAACTCTTTTGCGGGATTTTATAACCTTCAGTTATATTTTAATCAGTATTTCAAAGAAGGTTTTATGGGTTATTTAACCGGTGAAACGCAGCAAACTGTCACGCGGATAGCTACATATCGGCAGTTATATGCAGCTAAAGGGTTTACCGCTGAGCAAGCCTCAGCCCTGGCTATAAAAGCAATAAGCCAAAACATGGCTCAGCAAACCCAAATGTTAACGAACAGGGCAGTCTTTATGGCCTTGGCTATTTTTCTCGCTATCGTCGCTCTGCTGGTTTTAACGGCTCCCTCAATTAGCAAAACTTATTTTCACTGGAATAAATGGATGTTTATGCCTCCACGGAAATAATAAGGTAATGAAGACTTGGTACTTTATATATCCAAATTGGCCCCACCAAACTATATTTTTATTTTTTATCGATAAGATTATTAACCACAAAACCTTAATGATTAACCTTTTCAGACTAAACATATGGAAATCTTGGTAACAAAAGGCTTTCAGGTATGTTTTCTTCCGCAACCTCTCCCCGGTTTAGTGGGAAGGATTGCAAAAGAAAATGTAGTATGGGAATGTCACGTAACCTATTGTTCAATGCTAGAGAATGTCAGCTTATATGCTAACTATTGCACTTGTTAATAGCCACACTCTTGCTTATTCCCATTAGATTTCATGTATCGTCGGATAAAATTCTTGGCAGATGAGAATAACCTTTTTGATCAGGCAACTTCAAAAACTAACCACTTGAAAAACGATGCCCTTTGGTACTGTTTTTAATTGCTGATTGTTTGTTGCCGCTTTGATCAAATCTTTTAGCCAATGTTAAGTATTATCTTGATCAAGAGTTATAGATTAATCTTCCACATATAAATAGCCTTCCTGGACAAAGACATCTTAGGTTGGAAAAGACGGCAATGATCAGCATGGCAAAGCTGCTGCTGCAACTTCCATCACAGCCCTATGGGAAAAGATTAATGTTTCCCCACCACTTTATAACTGCTTTGCCTTGCTGTTAGCTCCCATTCCTTGCTAATAATAAATGTAAAATCTTCAATTACTTTAAATTTATTTACCATATATTTTACACTAAAGCTTATTATTTAAATAATTTTCATCAAAACATATAGTAAATTAACACATTAACAATTTAATAAGACTTACGTAAATAGGAAACCCAATTGCCCTAAGCTTCCCTATGGACATATACTTCATTGTATATGCGACGTGCTCCATGCAATTTAACAGGTGACTATGCAGTATTTACAAGTTTCAAAATGCTAAAGACGAAAAAAGACGCGATTTTAGAGGCAGCCTTACTTCTTTTCGCAGACAAAGGTTATGAAGCTACCCCAACCACTCTGATCGCCAAGGCGGCTGGCGTGTCGGAAGGACTGATATTCAAGCACTACGTCAGTAAGGGAAACCTGCTGGAGTCCGTTGTGAAGGCGGGGTATAGACGCATCACAGACAAGAACAAAAGCCTATTTGAGGAAAAAGACCCTGCAAGATTCATATGCAAGGTGCTGGACATGCCCCTGAAGCTGGTGGAGGAAGAGCGAAGCTTCTGGCGGATGCAGTTCCGGCTGGCAGACGAGGAGATTGCGCAGAGGCATCACCTCCGTTACTCCCACTCTGTCACACAGAGGCTGGTGGAGGCGTTTCGTCGACTTAGCTACAAAGAGCCGGAGCTGGAAACAGAGGTACTGATGCTGTTGGTGGAGGGCCTATGGAGAGCGTACCTGACCAATGAGGACAGGAGCCGCTTTGTAAAGATGTTGGACCTGATCAAGGAAAACTACGTCGGCAAACTGATAGCCTAGGGATAGTCTCAGCGTTTCTGGGCCTGTCTTATTTTCTGCCGGTAACAAGGCTATAGCTATTGGATGGCAACATAACCGGTAGTATTTCTTTTTACTGAGGATCAGCAGTGCACAGCCCGTACCTGAACTTTTGTACCAACACTCATCCACAAAAAAACTGATAACTAATGGTAAGACCAATCGACACCTCTCTTGACAGATCCCTGCCTTTCCGTTCTGACCCGGAACTCAGGCGGCGGTATATGGCTGCCAACGAGCCAATCATAGGAAACCTGCGGTGGGGGTTGGTGCTGGAGGTGCTTGACAAAATGGCCGAGGATGTGGCCTTAGCCTACGTTCGCAGGTCCAGCTCCGAGGCAAAGGTCGTCACGGCTGCCATCGATGACATTGTCCTGCACACCCCTGCCGATATCACGCAGGACCTGCACCTTCATGCCCGAATCAACTACGTGGGGCGCAGCTCTATGGAAGTTGGCATACGCATCGACCAGGATACCCCTGCAAAACAGCCCCTGGCTTCCTCATATTTTACGATGGTAGCCAGGTCAGGGGAAGGCAGCGCTGTGCAGCGCCTGCCACTGAAGCCGCTCGAATGCGTGGACGCCCAGGAAAAGCTCAGGCATGCCGCTGCCATCCAGCGGAGAGAGGCTTACCGGAGCCGGATAGACGGGGCGGGGGAGCCTCCTTCCCCGCTGGAATACCAGTTGCTGGCTGAGCTGCACGCGGCCCAGGAACACCCCGCCTTCGATGGCTTACTGGCTGGCAACCTGGTGCGCAGCAGCCTGGAGCGCATGTACCCCGAGCAGGAAAACGTGCCCCAGAAAATATTTGGGGGTTACTTGGTTCGGCGCGCCTTTGAACTGGCGCTGATGCATGCTGAGGAGGTCGCCCCGCACCGCCCCGTCATCGTGCGCATCAACCGCATTAACTTTCTCCAGCCCGTGCGCATCGGGGACAAGCTCCACTTCACCAGCCGCATCGTCTACTCTGGGCGTACCTCTCTCTGTGTCGAGGTGAACATTGAGCGCACCAGCCTGGACAAAGTCACCAAGGCTCTTTCCAACACTTGTGTATTCACCTTTGTCAACGTGAACAGTATGATGCAGCCTCAACCAGTTCCCAAGGTGTACCCGACCACCTATGCTGAAGACGCGCGCTACCTGGAAGCTTACCGTCGACGGCTACAAACTGTTGAGCCTGCTGAAGTGGGTGCTGTCCGGAGCTAGAATGATGCAAAGTTGACCGGAACAAGAATCGGTGAAGGAAAAATAGCGCTGCGGGTGCCACTTATCCCACTCAATACCGGCAACTGTGGGCGTGATTATGTATAAGGTGTAAACTGATGAAGGACATAGCAACAAATACCATTAACCTGCTTAAGGACGGTGCATAGGTTTAATCTTGGTTTGGAGAGCATTAGACCTTCAGGTGCTAGAGGTTTAAAATCAGTTGGTCACGGCGGCCAGTAAGACAGAAGCCTGAAGCAACAGAGGGCAACATTTGGTTACTCTCCAAGACCTGTAGCAGAAAAGTGGATGTTCTATGGAATAGTGGTGAATAGTGAAGCCGTTTAGAACTTGACTTAAATTTCTTCTGATCCTCGTTTGATTCAGCCAAACCTTTATCGTTTCTACAGAAATGCGTCGAAAAAGGGTTTAAATAATTCATGTATTGTAATATCATTAGGCGTTAAATCCCCCCTCCTAAAGCCACGTGATAGAAAATTTGAGTGAGACATGAAAATCTCATGAGAAAAGTCTTTATTGCCCCTTCCTTTACTATATGTCGCTCTCTGCAGCTTTGCAAAAGAAGCACTGGTCCCTTTCAAACTGTGGTATGAGAGCCTACTGTCAGCTGAAACGTGGAGCTATCTATAGGTAATGGGTGTATCGGGGCTATGGTGCTTGGGATTCCGGCCCAAGAGCAACTGCAGCTGAATGAGGAGACTGTCTAGGCAAGCGAGCCCGGGATTAGCATAAATGAAGACCAAGAAAGCGCCTTGCTTAAAAACCGCAGGTTGATCTTCGAAAGCAACCATTAGGAGGCGCTGGCGCTTGCACTCGAAAAGGTGCCACGGCAGGCTTTGGCTAACCTGAACAAGTATGTCTTGCCAGCCGATAGGCGATCTGTTGATCTCTTTCCAGAGTACGATATCGCAGCAGCCTACTAAAGAGATTTGGATATTGAGCAGGCCATCATCTCTGTCATCAACAAGGTGGGTTGGGTAATCTACAAGCGGGAGATGTTCTTGTCAATCCCTGATGATGTCATCATGAATAGGCCAACTGATAAACCTAAGAGCATCACCTGTGCATTACGTATGAGTAGTTCGCACCAAAAGTATGAGGAAACGGCAATGCAAAACCAGATGGTTCTTAGTGTGTGGTATAAGGCATTTTTCCGCTTAGCAGCCTTTCGCTTTGGGGATTAAATGCTACTAGGGCGCCTTAAAAATTCATGGCTAACTCTCCATGGGTTTTTCTTTTTTATAAAACTTTCTATTACGGAACAAGAACGACCTTGGGTAACGCAGATTAACCGAGGGCAATTTAGGCTGCCCTCGGTTGTAGTGAACGACAATACATCGGCTAATCCCTAACCAACGTAATTAAAACGGACGTTTTATGGCGGGAAATTTAAGGATATGACAGAGGCTTCATAAATCAATCTTGCACATACGGATAGTCTTCCTGCACATAAACGTCTTCATAAAGCTCTTCAGGAGCCGGATAAGGGGAATTCTCAGCAAATTCAACCGCCTCGGCTACCTGACCTTTGATCTTTGCATCGATAGCATCTAAGTCAGCTTCCGTTGCATATTTATTCTCCAAAAGGGTGTAACGTACCATTCCAATCGGGTCTTGATCCCGATAGGTTGCTAACTCCTCTTTTGTTCTGTACTTGGCAGGGTCGGACATGGAGTGGCCTTTGTAGCGGTAAGTTCTGAACTCCAGCAGGGTTGGCCCTTCGCCGGCACGCGCACGCTCAGCAGCTCTTGCTACCGCCTCATGCACATCCTCCACGCTCATGCCATTTACAGGCTCAGATGGCATGTCATACGCCTCACCTAAGGTATAAAGATCCGTTACGTTAGACGTACGCTGCACAGAGGTACCCATAGCATAGCCGTTGTTCTCGATCACGAAGATCACCGGCAGCTTCCAGGTCATGGCCATATTAAACGTTTCGTGCAAGGCACCCTGGCGTACGGCACCATCACCCATGTAGCAAATGCATAGATTTTTGGTTTTGTTGTATTTCTCGGCAAATGCTAAACCTGCGCCCATTGGAATCTGTGCACCCACAATACCATGACCACCAGCAAAGTTTACACTTTTATCGAAGATGTGCATGGAACCACCCTTACCTTTAGAGCATCCGGTAGCTTTGGCGAACATCTCAGCCATAACCGCCCCGGGCGAAGTACCTAACCCAAGTGGATGTGCGTGGCAACGATAAGCAGTTATCCATTTGTCATCTTTGCTCAAAGCAGTGATAGCACCTGCTGCACAAGCCTCCTGGCCAATATACAAATGGCAAAAACCCTTTATTTTTTGCTGTCCGTACAACTGCCCGGTCTTCTCTTCGAACCTACGCATTAACTGCATCATCTCATACCAGCGCAGGTAAGTCTCCTTTGAGAACTTTGTCGCTGAACCTTCCTTTTTATGTTTTTTTTCCTTTGTATTTGCCATTATAGTTTTGCTTCTAACTCTGTTTAATGTGAGAAAATTGGCTACCGTAGCGCCTTTGAAGGAAGGAAACTCTTCAGGAAGAGCTGGCTACCCACTGCGGATGAAGGTCAAATACCCTACTGTAAGATCACCCTCCGCCGGGGTAGGAAGCTGTCCCTTCGAAGCATCCGTCCAGACATAATACAGTCAGTGCATAACAAACTGACTGCTAACCTACTATCAATACTCTTCTAAACCTTCCACTTCGATATTCCAGAACTTCCCGCTTTCAGTGTTTTCGGTAAGAGCCTGATAAATACCAGTGACAGACTGTTCAACTGTAACCGGAGCATTCTCGCCACCCATTCTGGTCTGTACCCATCCCGGGTGCAGCGGGGTTACCCTGATACCTCTTACCGCTAATCTTTGAGCAAGTATAACTGCATACATGTTAATGGCAGCTTTGGACATTCTGTATGCCGTGCCGTTAGGGCCCGCATTGCGGAGAAGTGCCATAGCGGTAGAAAGAAACACAACATGAGCGCCATCTTTAAGGTAGTTCAGCACACCTTCGGTAAATAACACGGTGCCAGTCGTATTAACAGAAAATGATGTCTTAAGATGGTCTGCTGTTGGTACATCGTCCCCCAGATCGGGACCTACACCTGCATTGTTTATTAAATAATCTATTTGGTTGGATGTTTGGCCAATTTGCTCGATAGCCTTGTTGATGCTTGCCTCATCACTAATGTCTCCCTGTACAACTGTAAGATTAGGATGGCTGTAATTTTCAATTTCCCCGGAGCGAGTTACGGCGATAACATGGATGCCTTCGTTAAGCAGCTTTTCAGTAAGGAATCGTCCGATGCCGTTGCTTGCGCCGGTAATAAGTGCTTTTTGAACTTCATTTGTCATAAATAAAATATGTTATTTATTGTTGGGCCTACACTACATCCTTAAAAGCAGGAGTAGATTTAGGATGTTTATATTGAAATCGTGTTGGATATTGAATTAAGAGCGGATATTGATTATGGCAAGGATCAGTAGCTCTCTTGTATGTTAGGGAAGTCTGAGGTTTTCACATCGTCAACATATTGTCTGACGGCACTGTTTATGACAGTGTGCAGGTCTGCATATTGCCTTACGAACCTTGGGTTAAAGCCTTTGTTCATCCCCAGCATATCATGGACAACAAGCACTTGCCCATCAGCACCAGCACCTGCCCCAATTCCGATGACAGGAACGTGTAAGGTTGTGGCCACCTCCTGCGCAAGGGATGCAGGAATCTTTTCCAAAGTTATGGAATAGCATCCTAGTTCCTGTAAAAGAAGCGCGTCTTTCTTCAGCTTTTCTGCTTCTGCATCAGCTTTTGCGCGAACGCCATACCCCCCATATTTGTTGATGGACTGCGGCATCAGGCCCAGGTGCCCCATCACAGGAATGCCGGCATTGATAATCTTTTGCATATCCGCTGCGATTTCCTCCCCTCCTTCAATCTTCAGGCTATCAGCGCCTGTCTCCTTCATGATCCTTATGGCTGATTTCAAGGATTTATTCGGATTTCCGCTGCACGTGCCGAATGGCATGTCTACAACGACTAATGCCCTTTTTACCCCATTGACAACGGATTTGCCATAAAATATTATCTCGTCTAAGGTGAGAGGCAGCGTAGTTTTGTTTCCTGCCATGACGTTCGATGCTGAATCTCCCACTAAAATAGCATCCAACCCAGCCTGGTCTAGGATGCTCGCCATCGTGTAATCGTACGCGGTCAGCATTGAGATCTTCTCACCACGCTCCTTCATTTTCTGAAATGTCTGTACAGTTACTTTCCTTTTATCACTCTCAGTGCTAGCGGACATGTTATTTTGTATGAAGTGATCTTTTATTTTAAACCCTTTCCCTTTCTTAGCAACTACTCACCCTTAAGCCACGCATCCAAGTCCATCAATACCTCACTGTTAATCTGATGTCCCATGTTATATTCATGATAAGTTAACGGCACACCCAGGTTCTGAAGGAGTGCTTTTGCTTGTCTTGCGTAGTGAATAGGCAATGTCCCATCCTGAACCCCGTGGGCAACAAATACCCTCAAGCGGTGCAGTTCTTCGTTCTTGATAATTGTGGATTGAATGTTCTCCAGAATCCTTCCGCTAAAGGCTATCACTCCATCCACCTCCTTCGGGTGGGTCAATCCAATACTGTAACTCATGATGGCCCCCTGACTGAATCCACCGAGATAAACTTCCTGAAGACTGTACTTTTGTTTAACCTGCGCTAAAAACTCGCTGATTACTTTTCTGCTGGATAGTTCCTGCTCTGCATCAATGACTGGTTTACCTGTTGAAAAATCCACGTTGTACCAGGCAAATCTTACAGGGCCCAGGGGAAATGTGCCACGGGCTGAAATAATGTAGAACTCATCAGATAAGTGGTCTGCAAGGTTAAACAGATCCTGCTCATTGCTACCTACACCGTGTAACAGAACAATAGCCCTGCTCTTTGAAGATTTAATTTTTGGTTCCCGCACAAGATAGTGCAGGGTAAAGTTGTCAGATGTTATGACGCTTTCTTTCTCGGGTGTATGATTCATTTGAGTATGGTCTAATAGATAAGAGTAGATGAAAAGAAGGAGTAAGAACAGCTGCATTCTTATCCAATTTTTACAGATGTCATGGTTAGCGAACCTCCCACCACTCTGTCGTTGAAGAAAGAGACGTCATCTTTGCTATCCTTCAAACCCAGTGTATACATCAATGGCCAGTAGTGTTCAGGTGTAGGGATGGCAAGCTGCGCCTCACGGCCCAACTGTTCATACTTAATCAGTTTATCATGTTGTCCTTTACTGATCAAGTCTTTAAAAGTGCTGTTTATCTGCACTGCCCAGTCAAAGCCGTATTCCGGTTCGTTGATTTTACTCCAGTCTACCATGCGCAGGTTGTGCACCATGTTGCCGCTGCCCACAATTAGCACTCCTTTCTTGCGTAGGCCTGCCAGTTCTTTCGACAGGTCATAGTGGTATTGCGGCCCTTTGGTATAGTCAATGCTAAGCTGCAGTACAGGGATGTTGGCTTCAGGGTACATGTGTCGGATAATCGTCCAGGCACCGTGATCAAGGCCCCAGTCATGGTCCAGTTCTACTGCAGTAGACTTGATAATGGATGCCGTTTCCTTGGCTAGTTCAGGGCTACCCGGTGCCTTGTACTGCACATCGAACAACTCCTGCGGAAAGCCACCGAAGTCATGGATGGTCTTTGGGAAATCCATTGCTGTAATACGGGTACCTTTGCTGAGCCAATGGGCAGATACCACCAGCACTGCTTTAGGTGTTGGGATCTCTCTTGCCAGTTTTGTCCAGTACTGACTGAACTCGTTATCCAAAATGCCATTCATGGGTGAGCCATGGCCTATAAATAGAACCGGCATCAACTGCTCCTGCTCACCCAGGCTGTCTGTAAATCTATTGAAAGCGGTTAATGTAGTCATACCTGCTACTCCAGTTAAAAGTGTTTTAATGAACTGTTTCCGTTGCATAACAGCTTGCTTCGTTAAATTGAAATGTGCAGAAACGCCTGCCGGTTTTTACCTATAGGCCGCTGGGGTTAAGCACTACCGCTTATACCTGGCTGTTGCCCAATAGCTCTGTATTATAGCTTTCTTGTTGCAGAGGAGCTCCCAGAATTAATTCATTCTGGAAGCTCTTGCTTCAATCTTAGCCTACTGTATTGAGAGGGTTCTGACGTAAGTCGACCGCAGTACCTTTTGCAGGAGCAGATAATCTAATGAATACTTTCCGCTTCCTGTGAGGAGTAGCACAGTGTAAGGCAACAGGTATAGAAGTCCCGGCTCTTGCTTCGCAAAAGGATCTGCGCCATGCACCAGGAAAACTGCCACCAGCATGGTGATAATCAAAGGAATGGCTGCCAGCCTTGTACCAAGCCCCACCAGAATCAGCAGTGAACAAACCACCTCGGCGAATACGGCTAACAGCAGTGCGCCAGTAGCACTTAGGCCGAACAGGGCAGGAAACTGAACCGGCGCGTCAGATAATAGCATTTCCAGCTTCGGCCAACCGTGTGTAAGCATCAGGGTGGCAATACCAACCCGAGCTATCAGAAGCGCCACGTCAATATTGTTGGCACTCTGGTACACATTTATAAGCTTTTTCATCGCTGATTCTTCGTTTATTATTACTGGATAAACTCGCCGTCCGCTTTGATGCGTACCTCGTCGCTGATCATAGGGGCTGGGAAGCTACTGCCTAGGTTAAAGTCGGAGCGCTTGATAGTACCCGTTACCTGGAAACCTGCCGTTTGCTTCTTGCTCATCGGGTTTTCTACCGAGCCATTGTAGATCATATCTAAGGTTACAGGCTTAGTTACACCAGCTAGGGTTAGGTTGCCGTTAAGCTTAAAGTTATTCTTGCCTGCCTTCTTTACAGAAGTGCTTTTAAAGTCCATGGTCGGGTATTTTTCTACATTAAAAAAATCCGGGCTCTTCAGGTGAGCGTCACGGTCTCCTACTCTGGTGTCAATAGAGGCTGTTTTTGCGGTCAGCTCCACCACAGCATCACTGAAATCCGGCTTAGCGGAGGTAATTTTTACATCGAAGTCATTGAACGTGCCCGACACATCGGCAATGCCCAGGTGGTTCACCGTAAAGCCAAGCTGCGAGTGGGCGTCATCGTTCGTCCATACCCCGTTCAGGGTAGTGAAAGCCGACAGAGAAAAGAATGCGAATACAATTACTAATAACTTTTTCATTTTTGAATTGATCTTGGGTTTGTGATTTACTTTATAGTGTTTGAATAACTTATTGGTGCAGGATCTTCCAGCCGGCGAGCCAGTTATAACCGTACTTCATGTTCAGTTGAATAAGCAGCAGCTGCATGCGCTCCAATGTGCCGCTTACAGCCAGCCCTCCCGCAACAATCGGATTGAAACCCGCTGTGCTAACCAGTTCAGCAACGGTTTGGACGGCCGCTTCATCCTCTCCAGCGACAAAGGCGTCGGCTTGCTTGCCATCTATGACAGGTGTAGAGAAGTCGGCAGCAAAGGTGGTGTTGAATGCTTTTACCACTTTGGAGTTGGGCAGCAGCTTTTGCAGTTCTTCTGCCGCACTGGAGTCAGGCGCTGTCACCAAGCCGTCATATGTATCATTAAGCGGGTTGGCGATACTAATGACGATCTTCTGGTTGGCAACTTCCCTTATCTTTTCGGCTACTTCTTGTTCTGCTGCATAGGGAACAGCGGCAATGATAATGTCTGCTTCCCAAGAAGCTTCTCTGGTGCAATCTATTGCTTCTACTTCCGCAGCTGGATTGTTTACTTTGATTTCGTCTACTACAGCCTGTACTTTGTCTAATTCGTTTGCACAAAGAAGTAGTCTATAGTTGCCCTTCGCAAGGCTTTTCGATATAGCGGAGCCCATGTTACCGGATGCTCCTATAATGGCTATTGTTTGCATTGTCTTCATTGTTTTAAAAATGAACAATACAAAGGTACAGCCATGAAAAGCCCTGCGCATTGCGCCTTGTCAAGAAAAACCCTTGACATTTGTCAATGACATGAAGGATGTTTTACCTGCGGTCGGCTATCTTCTTACGGACCCGACTCAGGGTTTCAGGTGTCAGCCCCATATAAGAGGCGATCATGTGCTGCGGCACGCGCTGGGCAATGTCGGGGTAGGTTTCTGTAAAACGGGTGTAGCGTTCTTCGGCCGGAAGACTGATATTGGAGGTCAGTCGCCGTTGCAAAGCAATGTAAGCACCTGTAATGAGTAGGCGCATGTACGTTTCGTATTTAGGTTGAGTTTTCAAAAGCTCTTCATGCGCAGCCCGGGTTATCAGCACCAGCACGGCATCTTCCAGGGCTTCTATGTTATAGGTGGCGGGCTCAGCGGTCAGGAAGCTGAACAGATCTGAGATTGTCCAGCCTTCTATGGCAAACTGTACAATGTGCTCGTTGTTATTCTCGTCTACAGTATAGGCGCGTAATGCCCCTTCCTCTACAAAGGCAATGGATTTGCACACATCTCCCTCCTGTAAGAGGTACTGCCTTTTGCGCAGCTTTTTAGGTGTCAGGTATGCCTTTATTTGCTCCTGCTCTTCTGGAGTTAGTGGCACTTTCTCGTTGAATTTCTGAAAGAACAATTCGTACATTGTTGAAAGACACAAAAGCGGCTTCTTATGCATTTCTACTCTAGAAGCCGCTTTTGTGCAGTGCTGCTTTAGTATGTGAAACTCATTTATTTTTATTTCGCTATCCTTACAACAGGCTTAAGTGTTTCACCAGATTTTGATGCTTCAAAAGCTGCGTTGATGTCCTCAAAGTCATAGAATTTGACCAGCTTGTCGAAGGGGAACTTCCCCTCTTTATAGTACTGAATTAATTTAGGGATGTGTATCTGGGGAATGGAATCCCCCTGTACCGTGCCCATCACTTTTTTCCCTTCCATCAATAAGTCATTTGTGAAGTTTAGCGTCACATCGCCTCCCATACCTACGATGGAAACTATCCCTGAAACGCGTAGCGCATGGATCGATTGAATGATGACCGAGGTGGCACCCGTTGTTTCAATTCCATAGTGGACACCTCCCTCTGTAATCCTCTTAATTTCTTTTACAACATCTACTTCCTTGCCGTTCAAGGCATGCGTTGCACCGAGTTCCAAAGCAAGGTCTAACCGGTTTTGGTGTAAATCGACAACAATAATATGCTTCAAACCCATGATTTTGGCTGCCATCACCGCACTCAAACCCACTGCTCCACCTCCATAAATAGCAATTGAGCTACCTGGCTCAGGACGCAGCGTATTCATGACCGTGCCACTCCCCGTCTGGATGCCGCAACCTAACGGTCCTAATAGCGCCAAATCAACGTCCTTATCCACTTTAACAACATTATTTTTATTGGCCACAGCATACGTTGCGAAAGAAGATTGCCCAAAAAAAGTGGAAAGTGCGTGATTATGTTGGTGGATATGATGAGAACCATCTTTAGATTTACCACCGAAATTGAGTTCTACCGTTCTCTGGCATAGATTCTGGTGCCCCGTCAGGCACTGGGAGCACTCGCCGCAATAGGAATAAGAAAGGACAACGTGGTCGCCAGGCTGTATGTTTGTAATGCCAGCGCCAACTTTCTCTACTATACCGGCCCCCTCATGTCCTAATACGACTGGGAACGGAGCCCCTCTTCCTCTGATAGATTCTGCGTCAGTATGGCAGATACCTGTAGCCACTATTTTTACCAGTACTTCATCAGGCCCGGGTTCTGTTAACTCTACTTCTTCAATTTTCAATGCTTCGCCTACATCATGTGCGACTGCTGCTTTAATTTTCATAGCTGCTAGTGTTAGTAATAAACATTAAAACTATAATAATGGGAGATAACTCTAATCCTCTATACTTCACACGTAATGACCTTCCTATTACTCAACCCAATTCCTACATCTCTTACGATAACGTTGCCTACATTAATAATACTTACCTCAAAAGCCTGGTTAAAGTATGACCGCATGTAGGTTTTGTTAAAATTCTGATGTGTTGCAAAGTTTTGAATCCAGCTAGCACAGCGGAGTCCGTATCTTTACTATACTGTAAAACCCGTGTAGTGCATACAGTCCAAAACTCAGATGGGCAGTTTGTTGTTTTAGAGACAAACCGTCTGCTCCAGCACTGTCTGAGCCGTTGCATAATTCCGTTGCTAAACAAAAGCCAACTGCAAAGGAAGAATGCTCCCGGCTTTTGTTCAGAACTTTAACCTGCTAAAAAATTTGTTGAGTGATATAGATCTGCAACGGTTCAGCCAATAATGGCTGGATGCTGGAGGCAAACTTCTGGAAATGCTCCGATTGGCTATGCGCCTGGAAGTCTTCTTCAGATTGAAATTCTTCCATCATAATGAAAACAGCTGGATCGGAAGTTGTACGATGTACCTCATAACGATGACAGCCTGGCTCAAGCCGGGTGGCGGAAACTAAGGGTTCAAATAGGGCCAAGAGGGTCTCAATGGCTTCGGATTGTATTTTGATGATTCCTATGATATAAAGCATTTGTTTTGTATTTAAATTAGTTAATAGAGTAGGTCATAGACGACCTATATATAAGAAAATATATTAAGTCGTATTTTGGTTATTCTGCAAGCCTGATTCCGGTAAACTGCCATTGATGCTGCGGATGGAAAAAATTACGGTAGCTCTTGCGGCTGTGCCCTGCTGACGTAGCGACGGAGGCGCCACGGAGTACCATTTGGTTTACCATGAATTTTCCATTATACTCCCCCACCGCACCGGCTGCTCTTCTGTAGCCTGGATAAGGTAGGTAAGCACTATTGGTCCACTCCCAGCGGTCTCCCCAGTTTAAATGATCTGCCGCTACTTCCCACTCTGCCTCAGTCGGCAACCGCATTCCTTTCCATGCTGCAAAAGCTGCAGCTTCAAAAAAGCTGATGTGGCATACAGGCTCTGAAGGTTGAACCTCCTGTAAACCTGAGATAGTATAGTGCATCCATTTCCCGTCTATATGGTGCCAGTACAGTGGGCCTGAAACGCCTTTACTCTTTACCCAATCCCATCCCTCAGCATGCCAGTATCTGAAGTTCTTATAGCCACCGTCCTCCATGAACTGCAGGTATTCCTCGTTTGTGACCAGATTGTTCGATATGTTGAATTCATGCAGGTATACTTTATGCCTGCCCAGCTCATTGTCGAAGCAAAATTCTGTACCACCGTAACCGATCTCATAAACACCAGCAGGAACGGTAGCAACCCCTGCCGTCACCTGTTGTACAGGCTTTTCAACTGTCTGAAGGCTGTAAGCGGGAAAGAGCGGGTTATGTCCTAAAATGTATTTGATATCTGTATAAAGTAACTCCTGGTGCTGCTGCTCATGATTTAGGCCAAGCACCAGCAGTTCTTTTACCTCAGGCCCAGGATCGTCCTTCAGAAAACCCTCCATGGCATTGTCCACGTAGCTTCGGTACCGATAAACTTCCTCTACGGTTGGCCGGCTTAGGTTTCCCCTGTCCGTTCGGATCACGCGGGCACCTATGGTTTCATAATAGCTGTTAAAAACATAGTTATAGGCGGGATCGAATTCCCTGTAGCAGTGGGCATAAGGCTTTAGGATGAATGTTTCAAAAAACCAGGTGGTGTGACCCAGGTGCCATTTGGGGGGGCTTACATCCACCACCGGCTGTACGACATAATCCTCCGCTTTTATTGGCTTGCATATATCTTCTGATACTTGCCGAACCTTTTTATAAACTTTTACTAAACTAAGTTCAGTCATTTTGCTCGATATATTGTTTTAAATCAGTGATGGTTGTAAGGTTCAGGGCCTGCGCCTGTCTTCTGCGCATCATCAAAGCATAGGTGTTATTGAATCCTATCGGATCCATCCAAATGAGCCCGTATCGTTTTTCAAATTGTTCCTGGACGTACTGAAAAACCTTCTCCTTGGCGACAATCAGCGAATCTACTTTTTGGGGATCCGGTTGTAAGATGACCTGTAATCCTGTTCCGGTGTACTCCGGATACAGATCGATTTGTTTATGAAGCAGGGCATCAAAGCATATTTTGGTGCCCCCAAGGCCAGTCTTTGTTTCAACGCCCAGATTAGTATAGCCTCTGATCAACATACTGTAGATCTCGGCAAGGATATACTGCTCGCCAAAGATTTTCGAACCAATCCGGATCATGCCTTGATTTCCTTTTTGAGGAGCCCGCCAAAGTTTTTTTGATACTAAGAAGTCTTTTGCCACCTTTCCCGGTGACTGCTTTAATATATCCACTCGGTAGTTTAGATCGGTCATGGTAGCATCATCAATCATGCCTGTCAGCAAGCCAAGCGTTTTCCTGAGCTCCGGGTAGCGTTGCAAAACCTCGGCGCGAACGACAGGGGCAGCGTAATACGGAGGGAATATCATCTTGTCATCTTGGAGGATCGCCAGATCATACGCCTTTAGCCGGCCATCAGTGCTGTAGCCACCGATAATATCCAGCTTGTTTTCAAAGAGTGCTTTGTACATCACCGCATCACTTATCACCACGGTTGGAACACTCAACTCGTATTCTGACTTTAACCCCAGATACCCGTCCGTCCGGCCCATGAATTCTGGCTCAAATCCCGCCAGCAGTTTATTTCCGGCAGAAGGCATCAGATAAGCAGCAGATACCATTATCGTGACTATAGAGAACACCAGAGCAGCTTTATGGATGCGGGCGGGTTGCAACAGCTGTACCTTTCCAAGTAGAAAATCAAAAAGAACAGCCAGCAGAGACGCAGGTATGGCTCCTGCCAAAATCATGTTGGTGTTATTAAGCGCAATGCCACCGAAAATAAATTCGCCCAAGCCTCCACCTGCAATATAGGCAGCAAGGGTCGCCACCCCAACGTTGATGACAGTAGCGGTTCTGATACCAGCCATGATAACAGGCAGGGACAAGGGCAGCTCCACCTTGAAAAGTATTTGTCTACTCGTCATACCCATGCCTTTGGCGGCATCTTTTACTGCCTCATCCACGCCTATGATCCCGACGTAGGTGTTTCTGATTATAGGTAATAATGCGTACAGGAAAAGGACGATGATAGCTGGTAGGGTGCCGATGCCCAGTAGAGGAATCATAAACCCCAGCAAGGCAATGCTGGGAATCGTCTGAAACATTCCTGCTATACCCAAAACGGTACCGGAAAGCGTTCTTCTTTTTGCAATCAGTACTCCCATTGGCAACCCAAGCAGCATAGCCAGCAGCAGGGATGCAAAGGTAAGGCCGATATGGGTAATGGTCTGGCTGAGAATTTCGTCACTCTGCAATAGGAAGAACCCCCATAAGCTTTGCTGTTGATCCATACTATTGGGCTTGTTTATATTGTTGCAGCAGGCGCGGAATATCGGGGAACATAATTTTTCTTCGCTCGCCGGTTACTTCGTTATAGACAGCTACTGCTTGTGCACCTCCTGATTCTGAAAGACGTTCCATGGCTTCCCAAAGGCTTTGGGTCCCCTTCACGGAATCCAGTTCTACCGAACCAACCGCCGTGTCTGTTGCTAGCATGTCCCAAACATCTGAGAGGCGAACGGCTTTTAACTCTAATGAAAACCGCTCCCGACCTATAAAACTTTGCACAAAATCATTTGCAGGTCGGAACACCAAATCTGCAGGCGTTCCATTTTGCATCACCCTGCCTTTATCCATCAGGCATATCCGGTCACCCAGTTCAAACGCTTCCTGTATATCGTGCGTAACCAGGACAACGGTCTTTTTATTGAGTTCATCTAATTCCCTGAACTCTTTGCGAACGCTGGCTCTGGTAATAGGGTCCAGTGCTCCGAAAGGCTCATCCATTAGTAGTATGGGCGGGTTGGCAGCCAAAGCTCTAGCCAAGCCAACGCGTTGTTGTTGCCCACCACTCAAGCTGGAGGGCAACGCGTCCCAATAGTTTGCTGGTGACAAATGAAGCTTTTCAAGCAGCAGCCTCGTACGCTCCTTTATAAGTTCTTGGCTCCAACCAAGCAACTGCGGTACAAGTGCAATATTCTCAGCCACTGTATAGTGTGGAAAAAGTCCATTGTTTTGCAGGACGTAGCCAATGGACCTACGAAGAAGTTCGGCAGGCTCAGAAAACACACTTTTACCGTTGATATACACCTCCCCGGATGATGCTTCAGTCAGGCGATTAATCATCCGCAGGGTGGTTGTTTTTCCGCAGCCACTCGTACCTAGCAAAACAAGGGTTTCACCTTCCTTTACCTCGAAGGATACATCCTGTACAGCAATGTTATGGTTATAATGTTTAGATAAACTCTCAACAACAAGCATAGCGCATTTGGGAATGGGTGACAATGATGGTATTCTAGACCTGTCGGAACCTAAGCCGTAGGCGCAGAACGGGCCGAATATATTCTAGTACAAATCGACACACTGCCAGATGGTATCAAGAAACCAGTTCCTGCTATCCGTAAAATAACCAATGGGCATGAAACCTGCCTGTTTTGCCATGGAAGTGATCTCTTCCGGATCATACTTCTGAGAGATTTCCATCGAGATGATTTCATCCTGCCGAAAGTCTATAGGCTGGCCGGCTACAAGCACCTCCTGGTCAGTTTTACTTACAAGATAACTTCTGCAGGCACCGGTAAGCGGATCGTAGGACTGGTAATGCACGAACTGGTCCAAGTCAAAATCACCATTAAGCTCCCGGTTGATGCGTTGTAGCAGGTTCAGGTTAAACCTGCTGGTAATACCCGCCCTGTCGTTGTAGGCATCCCAAATAACCTGAGGGTGCTTTTTCAAATCGAAGCCTATCAATACCAGATCGCCCGTCTTCAGGTGTGTCCGTAGCTTTTTGCAGAAAACAGCGGCCTCCCGAGGTTCCATATTCCCGATGTTAGCCCCAAGAAGCATGACCACCTTCCGCCTAGGCGACAGCCTAGCGGCAATACCAAGCCTATCAAAATACTCCCCTTCCAGGCATGTAATATCTAAGCCTTTAATTTCCGCTTTCAGCCTCTTTTCCAGCACTGACAGGATGTTGCCAGATATATCGATCGGCATGTAGGAGAAATCAACCTTCTGGTCTGAAAGGTACCTGAGCAGGTACTGTGACTTGGTGGCGTCACCGGCCCCCAGTTCAATCAGATCAAAGTCTCCGTTAACGGAAGTGATGGTTTGAGCTAGTTCCGCAGCCTTGCTTTGAAATATCTCCAGTTCGCAATCCGTCAGATAGTATTCCGGGCAAGCCATGATCTGCTGAAACAGCTTATCTCCTGCCTTGTCATAAAAGTATTTCGACGGAAGCCTTTTTGGCTTGCTATGCAATCCTTCAAATACCTCCTCACGAAATTTCTCCAAAAGGGTATCAGTCTGCGCTAGTGTATCTAGTGGGCAGTTAGTTGAATTCATGATGTATAGTATAGTTAGACTATTAGGCTTTAATCCCCGGTAAGGACCACAATCTTTCCGCCTGCTGAATTGCTTTCCATAAACTGATGTGCCGCTGCAATTTCACTGAGTGTAAACGATTTGCTGATACTCAGCTGAATGGTACCTGCTTCCACATCGCGGATAAACTGCTGAAAATTTTGCTCCTCTACCCGGATCTGACCGCTGTCGTAGATTGTGAGGTGTACAGTGGCGGGAATGTACTCCATGGGTGCGAAATCTGCCAACGACCACTGCTCGGATAGCATACCCGTCATGCATACCGTGCCACCCGGAGCAGTACATCGCAGCGAGTCTTTCAGGGTATAAGTGCCGACCAGCTCCAGCACCTTATCCACCCCTTCGGGATAAATGGCCTTTACTTTTTCTGCCAGGTTGCCGTCATCGATGAGCACATGGTCAGCACCATTGTGCAAGAGCAGCTCTGCTTTGACGGGTTTCCTTGTGGTAGCCAGAACGGTAAGACTGCTCTTTTTAGCCAGCTGTGTTGCCAGCATCCCGATAGAGGAAGTGCCCCCTCTTATTAGCAGCGATTCACCTTGTTTTACTTTCAGCGCCAGGTGCAGTGAGCCATAAACAGTCTGGAACATCTCCGGGATAGCCCCCAGCTGTTCCCAGCTTAAATGGCTTTCAAAGGGATATAACAGGGTCTGTGGAAGCACCACATACTCCGCGTAACTCCCGTCAAAATCCCTGCCCATGCCGCCCATAAAGGCAGCTACTTTCTGTCCTAGTTTGAATTTCCCTGCCGGGTCATGCTCCACCTCCCCCACACACTCGATCCCCAATACCCTCGGGAAACGAACGTTTGGCGATAAGCCCTTGCGCGTCATCAGCTCGGAGCGGTTCAGGCCGAAGGCTTTTACCTTCACCAATACCTGTTCAGCGCCTGGAGTCGGAATGGGTTTATCCTCCAACACGAAGTTACCGGGACCACCAGGACGATAAAGTAATGCAGCTTTCAATGCTTATAGCTTAAATTTTGATAGGTAGGGCTATTCCCCAGACCAGTTGTTTCTTGGTTGAGGCAACCGACAGGATTAATTGGCCTGAATCTTCAAATCTTTAAAAAATCCTTCTGTGCCAATATCCACCCAAAGGCCAATGGCTCCTGCAGTATTTTCTCCGTGCTTCAAATCATTCACAATAAGTGAGGGCTGCTTATTGTCGTTCAAGAAGAGTTTAGCTTGGTTTCCCTTCACTACAATTTTCATCTTAATCCATTCATTCAACCCCATGTCCGCATATGATTCATATTCTTCCGGAGATTCCTTTCTAAGCCGATCAAATTTGAAGTCAGGGTAAGCATAGTACTGAATGGAATGATTCCGCCTCACCTGTTCATCAGCCCTGCCATTGGTCGGGCGAATGTAAATACACTCAAATTTTGAGTTTTCTTCGTTAATCCTGAAAGCAATGCCTATGAACCCTCGTGCAAACTCAGGAGCATCCTCCAATAGCCGGCTCAGTACCTTCACTTCTATGGTTCCGTCCTTGAAGTCAGTTCCATTCACTTTGGTAAAGGTAGCTTCATCAAACTCTTTCACTGCAGTGTCCTTTACTACTTTCACTACCTTACTGCCGCCCAACGTTTCAAGTGACATCGACACATTAACCGGTTCAAGTTCATTTCTATCAAACTTGAGTCTCTGGGAAAATAAATTGGTGGAAATGAGTAGAAAGCAACTCACTATTACCGCTGTGATACGTCTCATTTATTAGCTTAAATCATTCTAGCACTCATGCATGCGCTTGGATGAAAGGTTTGAAATATTGAATAGCTTATATCAGCAGTAACTCCATTACTGCACCTCTACATTGTTAAAGATGTAGCGAAAGATTTTCCACTCCTCCTGCTCTTTACGGAGAACAAAGAAGTCCCGGCTTACATGGGTCAATTCCCCACCCGTCGCTACATCACCAGATCTTGTCTGAGCCACTGCTTCTATGAAGGCAAATTGACCATCAATGGCGATGTCCTGCACGTCAAACTCGATGTGAAATTGGCCCTTCTCCAGATAGCTTTTACTTCTTTTAGATAGCTCTGCAGATGTCAACGCCCTGAACCCATTGGGCAAAAAACGTCCGTCCTCGGTATAGAAAGTAGGAATGGAGGCCGCATCCGCTGAACTCAATGCTTTAGCGTAGCTAGTAATCAGGCTTTCAGCCGCTGTTTTTCCGTTTTGAGTATTCATATGTATGTTCTGATTTGAAATAAATGAAAGGAGACAAAGTTTTATTCATTCAAACAACTTAATGCTCTAGCGAAGGGTCAATGAGTCCTGCCCCAAACTGAGGGTTCACCTTCTTATAAAGTGTGGTTGGTTCAACTGTAAGAAATACCTCCAGCGTAGGCCCGGTAATAAGTTCAAGCAAATGTCCTCCGCGTACTGTGCCATCTTCAGTAGCCACATTAGCATGAATGTGAACTACTGGTTTGTCATTCAACACTGCGATGTTGCCATTCAAAGAAGATACTTCAGAGGGCTCGCTGATGGGTATGACTTTAAACATTTTTCGGTCGTAATCAAAAAAGCCGAACCTGGCAGATGTTGCATCACCTATAGCGTTAAAGTGAGCGGTCTTTACATTATACTTTTGGGCAAATTCAGTTAAGCCAGACCGTACTTCATCTCCCTTTGCAAATATCAAAACATAGTTTTGGGTCTGCCCATTGGTACTTAGTAGCCTGACTTTTACGCCAGGGGCTCTACCTGTTTCTACAGGTTGCGTTGGCGAGCTGTATTCTTGCGAATATGCAGTCATAGACATACCAAATACTGCCAGAACAGTGGCTAGTATACAGCTGAAAAAAACCGCTTTTATCATCATAAGTACTTTGCCTCTTACTGTTATTTGATTATGCGGTGGTCAGCAACGGTATGGAACCTTATTTTATCCCCTTCCAAAAAGAAGGTGTCTGTTCCCATCGGGATTGTCGCAATCTCTGAATCACTGGCCCAAGCTACATAACCAACGTTATGAGTAACAGTCATTTGCTTCATTTCAAAGGCCGAGCCTGTCGGTATGGTCACAAAATAATCTGCAAAAAACTGTCTGATAGCAGTTAATCCTTTCAGCGACCCGCTTGGTGTCAACACCTCTGATTCTTCGGTGTAGTCTTTCATAATCTCATCCAGATCATTGTTACCGAAAGCGGTGAGATGATGGACCAATACTTCCTTTGTTAATGCTTCGTTGATTTCCATTTGGAAAAAGTATTTAAGTGAGAAATATATGTTATGGTAAACTGTTGAGAAAGCTACTGCCTCAGGAAAGGCACCAAACTTGTCCATACAGCCGGGAAATTTATCAGAAAGACCGGGTGCGGGGCATTGGGTATTATGCTTAGCTGCGCCTTAGGTATCATTTCATATGCGGCAATGACAGTCTTCAATGGAGCGTTCTGGTCAAGTTCACCCGCCATCACTAAAACAGGGCAACGGATGGCACCCAATGTTTCCTTACCTATGTCAACCGAGTTGTAGTATTTATTCAGGGTTACTAACCATTCGTCGAACCTTTTCGGCTCAGGCATCAACGCAAGTTGCTGTTTAAAGTAGAGGCTATCCATGCTGAAAAGTACTTTTCGGGTATTGTCGAAGGTCCGAAAACCCTGTTTCCACTCCCCGGCACCAATAGCAATCAGCTTCTTCACTTTTTCTGGGTGCTTTGCAGCTAGATAATATCCGGTGTAAGCGCCATCGCTGAAACCCAGTACAGTTACACTATCTTTAGTTACCGCATTTATAATGGCATTTACATCCTCTGCCTTACGCTCGTAAGTAGGCATCTGCGAACCCATTCCAGATTTGCCATGTCCTCTTGTGGAGACCGCGATTACTTGATAGTTCCTGGACAGGCTATCTATGAACTGCCCCATCTCCATAGTAGAACCTACAATACCGCCATGCAGGACCACTAAGGGCTTTCCTTCGCCATACACTTCATAATAAATTTTTGCATCACCGGATTTCAAGTAGTGGCCTGCCTTAGGGTTGTTCCCGTAGGGTATGGCATTGGCTGGTGAAGCTTCAGCCTGCATGAAGTATCTTAGTTGCTGCGCCTGGCCTTGATTAAAGGCTGCATTAACTATGAATATCATGACCAGAAGAAGCCGTAGATTTAAGAATTCTTGCATTGATAAGTAATTTTAAAGCAATGCAAAGGTCCGACATATGAGGTAGTTAGACCAATAAACTATCTTAAGAAATACCCTTAAACTAGTTTAAGAGTAGCACTTTATGCTGTTAGAGAGATTAAAATAAAAAAAGCGTTTCAAGCTTTGCCCGAAACGCTTTTCTACAAAGTGTATCTGTGAAGTTTACAAATGGTTTAATAGTTGCCTCTACAGATAATTGTTAGATTAGACTTGGACGTTGATTTAAAATAACTTTTCAGATGGAGGGTTTACCCCTTCCAGGCGAAGGTAAATAGTAGTTTGTCCGCGATGGTGTGTCTGATGCTCGAAAAGCTTGTCAAGAGCAGTGCCTTTGCTCATATCGAAACTTCCAAACAGCTTTACATTTTCATTAAGTTGTGCTGGCTTGATTTTTTTGATCCCATCAATAACATAATCGTAGCCTTCCATCACCAGCTTAGTTACATTTGCTTTCGATTTATCCTTTGTGTTTTTTTCAAGATCAGTAACTGGACTTTTTACGCCAGTTACGGCAGCAGCAAAGTTATAATTTGCGTCTGTTAAATGGAGCATCTGCTCAGCAAATGAACGTATCTCAGGAGTAGGCTTCGAGTCGTAGCCTGATTCAGGCATAGCATCCAAGTACTCTTTCGTGTATGCCTTGGCTCTTTCCCATTCTTTTACCAATTCATCGGTTTTAGTTTGAGCTTGCGCAAAGTTAAAAATACTGAGCAGCAAGCATAAGGATGTTAAAAGGGTGATAGCTTTCATTGATTGTCTGTTTATTTAGGAAAGCAAAGTTGGCGCATAGAAACCATATGATGCCTTAAACTACTTTAAGAAAATTGCTTAAAGTAGTTTAAGGCATCATGATTTTTTGATTAGGCCTTTCCGGATGTTGCTAAGAAACTCTGGTGTGATGCCAAGGTAGGAAGCGATCTGCGTGTTGGGCAAACGATTGGCTAACTTAGGGTATTGCTCCAGGAAAGACAGGTAACGTTCTTCGGCTGTGGAGCTGATGCTTTGCAGCATCCTGTTTTGCAGCTCAATGTATTTCTGCTCAATAATAATCCGAAAGTTGCGGTCGAATTTATGGTAGCGGATGTAAAGGTGAAGCAAGTCTGCGTGCTTGATTTGCAGTATAACTGAGGGTTCAATAGCCTCTATATAGGCACTGCTTGGCTTTTCAGAGTAAAAGCTGCCTAAATCGGTTATCCAGTCATTTTCCGCCGCAAACTGCAAGTTATGCTCCTTGCTGGCTTGGTCCATTGCATACATTTTGAGGCAGCCTGAGACCACAAAGGTAAAGTGACGGCATACATCGCCCTGTTGCAGGACAAAGCCGCGCCGTTTTAACCTACGCTCAGTGAATCGCCTTGATAGTTCCTCGATTTCCTCTTCGTTTAGCGGGAAATAGTTCTTAAAGTATTTAATTAAGGATTTAAAAGAGGTATCCATACGGTTAGCGGTTCAAAAACGGTAGGAGCTGTAGAACAATACAAGCAACAAGTAATAATAGTTATAAAAGCATGAAAATATAGCTTAAAAAAGGAAAGTCATCTAATTCATCATAAAACAAAAGGGGCTGATGTACAACAAGTACACCAGCCCCGCCCCAATATTGTGTTAAGTGTTATTTCGTTTTGTTGTACATATAGCGGGCTATCTTCCACTGTCCATTTTCTTTTTCAAAGACAAAAAGCTCCCGATTTTCGTCTGCCACGTTTTGTCCGCTCGCTTTTATCACAAAAGAACCTTTAGAGATTGACCTTGCAAATGCCGTGTTGCCTTTTACTTCTACTCCCAGAATATCGAACTGGAGGGTATATTTGAAGTTGTCGAAAACATATTGGTAGGTGCCCTTCACTTGCTCAGCACCTTGTGCTGTCGGGGCGGCGTTTGCCATTAAGACCCCACTGTTTGTGTAAAGTGATATCACCTTGTTTACATCTGAGGCATTTAGCGCGTCCTGATAAGCAAAGATCAATTTTTCAATGGCTGCTTTTTCTGTAGCTACTGTTGTCTCCACCTTTCTGCTCTTGGGAGTGCTAGATTGACTGTTTGCTTCCAGTTGAGAAGCAAACAGTGAGGTTATAATGGCTGTTGTAATATAATGAATAAACCCTCTGCAGCACAACCAGACCATAAACGTCCGGTTGTGTTGCCTTTGGAGGTGAAGTGATGCAAAACAGCATCTTTTGCAGAGGAACGTTTGCATATGAAAGAAGCCCAACTGCTCACCATCCATTGTTGAGGTAGAAATTTTCAGTTAAACGAGCGCCTAAACTCCAAAGGCGACATTTCGGTTTTGCTTTTAAACAACTTATTGAACGATTGCGAACGTTCAAAACCCAGATTATAAGCAATTTCGGAAACCGATAAATTGGTTGTTGTTAGGTACTATTTTGCTTTTTCAATTAATTTTTCATGGATAAGTTGCTGTGCACCTTGTCCAGTAAGCGAACGCAAGATATCGCTTAGGTAGTTTGGGGATAAGTTAAGTAGGTTTGCCAAATACTCTACGGTAAGAATACCTTTTTGCAAGCCCGTTTCAGTATTAAAATATTCATTGACCAAGTGTTCGGTTTTTGCAAGCAAAGTATCATTTACTGCCTTCCGAGTAATGAACTGTCTTTCGTAAAACCGGTTGCTGTAATTGAGCAATAATTCTATGTGTGCAAGAATAACGCCTTGTGTATGGTGGTCTATGTGTTGAAATTCCTCTTCTATATTCCTGAAAATGGCAATCACACTACTTTCTTCTTTTTCCGAAAGATGCAACGCCTCGCTTACTGCATAGGAAAAGAAACCGTAGTTTTTAATGTTTCCGGCTAATTGGTGTTTAACTAAAAAATCCGGATGAAACATCAGCACATAACCGGATCCTGTAGTTTCGTTGAACTTATTGGATAACTCAGCTTCAACAGACTGCACTTGTTTAGGTGCTGTAAAAATCATCGTGCCACTGTCGAAATCATAGTATTTCTGACCATATTTCACTTTGGACTGAATATTCTTTTTCAGTGAAATCGTGTAAAAGTTTGTGGCAAACTTTTTCCATACCTCAGAATCTACTACGTGTAATTCTGAAATCTGCACCACACTAATTAGCGGATGCAGCGGCGGAGCAAGGGATAACAACCGATGGAACTCAGATAAGGAATCAATGGTTTGCATACTGCCTCAATGTCATAAAAATTATTACTTCGGCTATTTTAGTATTTTTGCCGCCAGAATGAAAAAGAATAGGGTGAAAGCCGCCACTTCTATTCCCAACCACAAAAACTGCTTGGTGAATAAACCATCCAGCACAAAACCCAATAGCCTTGCCATGATGATGCCAAACGTTAAAGCCGTTAATAATGCTGCTGCGACCAATCCCCACGATGTCCAGTTGTGATGGTAAATCAGGAAAATTCCAGAACCTATCAAGAATCCCCACTTTACTCTTTTTTCTATCATCTGATAAGCATCTATAGGGGCCGAAAATTTACCGAATAAATCGGGCTTAAAGGCTAAGGCGAATCCAGCAAGAAGCAAAATGACACCTGATACTTTTAAAATTGTGTTCATGATAAATCAATAAATTTAACGAATTATTCGCAGATGTCATTTTGCCTGCCATCAGCTGAACGGCTTAGAGATTTTCCTGAAAGAAAGGAATGATTTGTTTCAATGCTTCTTCGGTAGCTTCCGGACGGTCATACAAATCATAATGGCTTGCGCCTTTTACAATATGGATTTTCTTATTGGTAGACCTGGCTTTGTTATACAACTCGAACCCATCCCGATACGAACCGAAGCCACCCACCTTATCGCCCACAATCACCAATAACGGTTGCGTGAGAAAATACTCTGCCAGGTGGAAAGCATCGAAAAGAATAAGGTTGGACATACTTTTAAAGAGTAGTTTATTACAGGAGTTCGGATGTTGCCCACGGGCTGTTCTGTAATAGTCGATGGCTTCCAATAAATCCATTTCTTCCTTACCTACCCCTTTGGCTTCTTCGGCAGAATTGGGTATCCAATTGTTGATGAGTTTTTCAGCACCATTGGCTTCGGAAGTTCGTTGTAACGCAACTGCTTTAAGTGTTTCCTCCGGATTTCCTTCCCTGAAAGCCCTGCTCGGATTGGTTCCTACCACACTTGCAATGGCTTTGATTCTTTTCTCCGAAATGGAAGCATTTGCAGCATACCCGCCACCTGCACAAACACCCATTGCTCCGATACGGTTATTGTCAACATACGCCAATGTTGTGAGAAAGTCTACCGCACAGCGGATATCTTCGACACGTGTTGCAGGGTCTTCCAAAAATCTCGGTTCGCCACTGCTTTCACCTTGGAAAGAAGCATCAAAGGCTAAAGCAATAAACCCATTTTCAGCCAACTGGGCCGCATATAAGCCTGCGGTTTGTTCTTTCACACTACTTCCCGGATGTACACAAACAACGGCAGGATATTGCTGCGTGTCATCAAAGTTTTCCGGAAGGTGTAAATGCCCAGCTAAATCCCAGGTTCTGTTTTTAAATCTTACTTTCTGCATTATTATTTGATTTTAAAGTTAACAATGCAAAATTCCACAAACCCTAAAGAGGGCATGTTTCCATATTACGGTTAGTTGTATCTAGATTGGAGCAAAGGCGAGTATATTTAGCATGTATCTGTACTCAGTTTATTCAGAAGGTGCAGATCCCATTCGGATAGTTCGTGAAACTGATCAGCAAGCCGCAAGCTGGCATGCCGGGAGGCAGGCAGTGAAGGCGCCTGAGCATGGGAGAGCGAAGAGAGTGCACCTAGTGCTGCATAAGAGGCAGGGGGTAAGTAGGTACATCATTGCAAAACACCAGAAGGGTAGATGCCCCTTGTGAAGATGTAACAGGTTATGTGGAATGGTAAGCGTCAAAACCGGGGGCTGGAATAGGCTCGGTTTTGTTTTCCCAATCCAACGAGGAGGTTAAATCTTTATAATTGGTTATCCTTACCCCGAGCTAAAGTGAGGGTACAACTGGTGTAAACAGCAGCGCCTTCGATTCGTGCAATCCGCTGAATTACTGCCCCGTACCCTCAGTAGTATGAGAGGGTGGAGTACTATAAGCTTCAACTTGATTAGCAGCAGTGTTCGCACTCAAACTGTGCGATTAGTTATCCTTTTCCGATGTGTCAGCCCCCATTCGGCGATCGTATTCGTTAAATTTTTAAGGGTTGAGCCGTACTCCGTTATCTCATATTCAACCGTCACGGGCTGAGTATTTAATACAGTTCTTGTGATAAGTTGATTCATCTCCAGTTCTTTCAAATCTCGCGCCAACATTTTCCCCGATATGCCTCTTACTTCTCTTAGCAGATCAGAATACCGCATTTTTTCAAAACAAAGGCAGGCGATAATCGATACTTTCCACTTGCCATTGAGTAAGTCCATCACATCATGAATTGCCATGATAGTTTGACCACATTCCTTTATCGGTTCTACTTTTCTTTCCATAACATGTCACTTGGTTACTCGAATGTCACTATTACTTTTTGATGCTAAGTTACAAAAGGTAACCCTCTATCCTTAGCTTTGCTCTATAATTCTTAAAAAGAAATGAAATTAATAGATGATCTAAAATGGCGTTACGCCACAAAAAAATTCAGTAACAGAAAAGTGTCGAACGAAGATCTGGAAAGAATAATTGAGGCAATTCGTCTTTCCGCGTCCTCTATTGGAATCCAGCCCTACAGACTTCTTATTATTGATAACCCGTCATTGAAAAAAACGCTGGGCGAAGGTTCATTTAATTGGCAGATTGCCGATGCCTCTCACCTTCTGGTATTTGCTGCCTTTGATTCAATCAGCCAGGAGAATATTGATGCTTACATCCAGTTAATTGCCCAAGAGAGAGAAACACCAATCGCAGAATTGTCTGGTTTTAAAACCACGATCAGTAGCCACCTCCTGGCACAGACCGACCATGATAACTTTATTTGGTCCACTAAGCAAGCATACATTGGCTTAGGAACCGGAATGATCGCTGCTGCAGCATTAAAAATAGATGCCACACCAATGGAAGGTTTCGATGCTGAAAAATTTGATAAACTCCTAGAATTGAAAGAAAGGAAGCTCAAAAGTGTTGTCCTTCTCGCATTAAGCTATCGTGATGAAGAAAACGATTTCTTCGCCAACCTTAAAAAGGTAAGAATATCGAAACAAGAGTTTGCTATTGTGGTAAATTGATGCCTACAGGTTGTAAGGGCTAAACGTGTTTCATCCCGCAGTTTGTAGCAGGGAGCTGTAGGTCATTTTGTTGAAGAGATAAGCCAGTGCCAGCCTCCTGTTTAGGGTAACTGTCCTGTATACGAAAAGCCCTGGGGCGTCCCATTCGATAGGGCGGGGGGCACTGCTTGGCGGCAAGCATCGTTCTTTAGCTTAGGCTTCCTATTCCCTTAATACGCAAGCGGCTTCCGCGATTGCGGTCATTCTGGCTATTGGTGAGGAACCGCTGTTTATAGTGACACCGGAGATCGATAGACACAGACACTATGAGAAAAATACTTTCTTTGCTGACCCTTTTCGCGGCTTTCTCGTGCGGGGAGAGCCCTCCGTCTGAATCTGCGGCTGGAGCTGCCGGCAAAGGTGTGGCCGACACTACGGCAGAGACACCCGATACAGCTTCCAGCGCACCACAAAGGCTGGAGAGCCTGGAGGACCTCAGAAGGGAGTACAGTGACATAGCCTCCGGAGCAGAAAGCGGCGGTATGGACTCCACCTTTTTCGATTACAACTGCCGCGGTGAGAAAGCGGGAAGGGTTGTGTACCTCTCGGATGAAGGAGGATTACGGCTGATAAGGCACACCTACAGCGAATATAGCCATTTCTCGGCGAAAGACGAGTATTTCATGAAAGACGGCACCGTATTCTTTGTCCTTTACAGGCACGTGTCGTGGCACTTCGAAGGAGAGGGCGAAACCAGAGACGAAGTGACGGAAAAACGGTTCTACCTGATCGACGGCAAGCCCCTCAGGTGCCTGGAGAAGAAGTACTCTTTCACACTGCCCGCCTCCGCGGACAGGCGGGCGCAGAAGGCGGCAAACAGGGAGACGGACTGCTCCTCGGCGGAGGCCGTGCTGGACAGGTTCAGGTTGCTTGCCAGGTACGGGAGCGGGGAAAAGAGCCCCGACTGCCTTGGGGAGTAGGCCGCGCCTGCTGCGGCCTACTCCCTAACCAGGCGCTGCCTCCGCGGTGCTTTAGCCAAAAAGGGGAGCGGCCGCGGCATGAATGGCTGTAACCGCCTGGTTCTCCTGTGAATGTGTGCTTTATAGGGAAAAGGCGGCGCACCGCCCTCCGCTGAACCGCGGTGTGCGCGGATGTTACGGCACGGATCACGCAGTTGTCACGGAAAACACCTGTGAAACCGTCGGTGTGTTCGGCTGCATGTATTTTGCCTTCACATTGCGTTGAAACACATCGTGTTGTGGCGATACAGAGTTCCCAAGCACTGCATTTGCAGGTCTCTGGACGAAAAAGCGAAGCCCCGCGCACTCCCGCATCGGCAGGAACCGCAGGCACGCGCTGTACGCCAGCCAGAGGAGCATTCTAGGTGCAGACAGTCCGTGGCAGTTTGCAACAGGTTGTTTACAGTTTGTCACAGCCTTGAAAGGCAGCCATGCACAGGGAAAGGTTCGGTCGGGTATCTGGAAGCACGGTCTTCACGCCAGCGCCACACTCACCGCTAAACAGGTTGGCACGGCTTGCCCGCGGAACGTACCGGGTGCGGCGAAAGACAGGACATGCAGTTGCAGGTTATGTTAATTTGGAGCCGGATTTGAAGTGAGTTTCGCTGCTGGAGCTTAGAGGCTTTTTTTATGCGCTCCTGATGGCCGTGGTAACCTGGAGCTGTCAGTTAAATGACTGTCGAAACTCCAGAGGTGACATTTGGGTTTTCTTCTTAAAAAGTGTACTGAATGACTGGGCATACTCAAAGCCCAAAGCATAAGCGATTTCGCTCACCGATAGATTGGTAGTGGATAGTTTTTCCTTTGCCTTTTCGATCAACTTCTCGTGGATATGTTGCTGGGTGTTTTGTCCGGTATGCAGGCGCAAGAGATCGCTTAGGTAGTTTGGCGATAGGTTCATCCGTTCCGCAACACCCTGTACCGTTAACAGTCCCTGTTGCACGGTAGCATCGGAATTAAAATACTCCTCAACAAGAAGTTCAAATTTCGTAAGCAGTTGATGGTTGTGGTTCTTGCGGGTAATGAACTGTCGCTCGTAAAAGCGGTTGGAATAGTTAAGCAGCAACTCGATTTGTGACAGGATGATTCCTTGTGTGTGTTTATCGATATACTGGCATTCCTTGTCGATCTTGCTGAGTATAGTGATAAGATCATCTTCTTCTTCAGCGGAAAGGTGCAGCGCCTCGTGGACCGCGTAAGAAAAGAAACCGTAACTGTTGATAGTGCTTGCCAAGGGATGGGTAAGCAGAAAATCCGGATGGAAGATGAGCAGATGGCCCGACCCGCATTCCATATGCTGCAGATCCAGGTACTGCACCTGATTGGGTGCAGTAAAACTCAACACACCGTTATCGTAATCGTAGTGTTGCTGGCCATACCTTATTTTACCTTTGACTTCTCTTTTTAGGGCTACGCAGTAGAACCGGTTAATAAAACCTTTCCAAACCTTGTCTTCCAAGAAGACGCTTTCTGCCAGGTTTATGACACTCACCAGCGGATGGCGGGGTTCGGGCAAAGACAACAGCCGGTGAAATTCCGAGACAGAATTAATGGAGTTCATAACACTGCTTTAAACAAAACAATTTAAAAAATAACGGCTGCATTGTCAAAAAATGCAGCCGCGGAGAGTTAATCAGTCAATAAGCCCCATGCTAAATTCATCGTACGGTTTACCGGTATCAGTCCCTAACGGCACAATGCTTTCCAGACCATCTAGGTCTGCTCCGCTTAATTGAATAGCGGTGGCCGCTATATTCTGCTCCAGGTATTTTCTCCGTTTGGTGCCCGGAATGGGTAAAATGCCCTTGCTCATGATCCAGGCCAGCGCCAACTGGGAAGGGGTAACGTTCTTTTCTCTCGCTAAGGCCTCAATAGCCTTGACCAACTCTAGGTTTTTAGAGAAGTGGGCTTCCTGAAAGCGGGGGATCGCGCGGCGGAAATCATTCTCCGGAAGATCGTCAATGGCACGAATCTGTCCGGACAAAAACCCGCGGCCCAGCGGTGAATAGGCCACGAAACCTATGCCCAGATCATGTAGGGTTTGCAGGATTCCCCGCTCTTCCACTGTACGCTCAAATAACGAGTATTCACTTTGTACGGCCGTAATCGGGTGAACCGCATGCGCTCTTTTTACCGTTTCCGAGGAAACTTCTGATAAGCCGATATAGCCTACTTTCCCCTCTTTTACCAGCTCGCTCATGGCGGCAACCGTTTCTTCAACGGGGGTGTTTTTATCAAGCCGGTGCAGGTAATACAGGTCTATGTAATCGGTGTTAAGGTTTTTAAGGGAACGCTCCAACGCTTTTTTCACGTATTCCCTTTTGCCATTGATGGCCCAGGTTACCTTGTTGTCATCGTCTATTTCCCAACCGAACTTGGTGGCGATAATGTAGCTGCTGCGATTGCCCTTGATAGCTTTCGCGATAAGCCGCTCATTTTTGAATGGGCCGTACAAGTCTGCCGTGTCTAGGAAGTTGCCGCCTAATTCGAGGGACCGGTGGATGGTGGCGATGGCTTCCTGCTCGTCTGCCTCCCCGTACATGTTTGCCTCTTCAAAGCCGGTCATACCCATACACCCTAAACCGATACCTGGTACAACCAAACCCTGGCTTCCCAATGCTATTTTCTTTATCTCCATAATGCTGATTTTTATAGGTCAAAGATCGCTAAGGTTATACTACTAGCTGTATGCAAAGCCCTGAACCTTGTATGCAAATCAAGGGTTGTGTTAAATGTGGGGATGAATGAGATCTAACAACGCCAAAGGTGAGCTGCAAGAGTCAAAGGTGGGCTGGTTCGTGGCAAGCCTCGTGCACGGCCTCAAAGGGTTTTTTAATGCTGTTGGGTTAGCCTGTCTCGATCAAAAGAATCCATCCTCGGTTTTTAGTAGACAGCTGTTGGCCACTCCCAGTAAAGCTATACATTTGGAATTAGGCGCGGTCATACATAACTGTTATTTATAAGACATCAATGAGTACTAGATGAAGCTTGCTTTATCATCCTTATTTTGGAAGTCATTATTTAATCCCAAATTATAGAATTTGCTAAAAAGTAGAAGTTAACTTTTCTCGTTTTATACTTGAGGTTAGTGTTTAAAAGAAGTAAATTTGATTACGATAGACACCATGAATCTCGGAGAGGAGGAAAATTCGGGTGCCCGTTGCATTTGAGAGTGATATACAATTGATAGTTAATAAGTTATGTAGGGAGTTCGAATCCCTGCATCGCATTGTTAATGTACAATAATCAGGATGTAAGTGACATTCTCTGGTAATGTAAGAATAGGGTTACTACTTACTATAGCTTTCTTCACACCTAGTGCAAACTAATTAAACAATCAGTTTGCCGTATCCGCTGCGGCAGATCCCGGTCAGTCCAGTTCATCAATGTAATTACCTCATAATACCTAAAGTTCCTGCAGATAGGCTCATTATGAGTTATAAGACTATGCAGGTTCCCTGCTAATGCAGTCCCGGTCCTTCCTCTCCCAGATAAAAATGCTGGTGAAGAAGCCGGCTTCTTTCTTTTATAGGCATTCTTCAAATCGACTTCGCAAGCTAACCATCCCTTGCTGTTGATCACTGCTTGAATCGCTCTCTGAGCAGGCGCATATCCTCCCCTACTTTCACATCCAGAATCTTGGCGTACTGCTGGGTAGTCCTTAGGCTGGTGTGGCCAAGCATTTTAGAGACACTTTCCATTGGCACCCCGTTTAGAAGCGTCACAGTGGTGGCAAAGGTATGTCGGGCAATATGAAAGGTAATAGGTTTTTCAATCCCGCATACGTCAGCTATTTCCTTCAGGTAGGCATTCATCTTTTGGTTGCTGAGCACAGGTAGCAATCTGCCGTCATACAGGTATTGTGGGTGATCCTGGTAACGCTCCAGAATCTGCAGTGCCAACGGCAGCAGGGGGATGCGGGACGGTGTGTCCGTCTTCTGCCTGTTCTTGAAGATCCACTGCTCCCCGTCAACTCCCTTCCCAATATCCGCTCGCTTCAGCTGCTGCACGTCCACGTAGGCAAGGCCGGTATAGCAGCTGAACAGGAAGATGTCCCGCACCTGCATCAGGCGCTCGCTTACGAACTTCTTTTCCGCCATCGCGTTTAACTCCTCCTCTGTGAGGAACACCCGGTCCACCTTCCGTGTCTTGGCTTTATAATTCCGAAAGGGATCAACTTTCAGCCAGCCGCTCGAAAGGCAGATGCGGATTACTTTGCCAAAGTTCTTGATGTATTTAACAGCTGAATTGTTGTTGCACTTGCGAACGCTCCTGAGGTAGAAGTCATAGTCAGCGACGAAGGCATGGTCCACTTTCCCGATATCAATATCCTCCACCACATATTTCCAGCGCAGAAAGTTAGCCGTATGCTTTAGCGAGGTTTTGTAACGCTTTGACGTACCTTCTGAATATTCAGAGCCTATAAGAGCCTCAACCTTCCGGTTATGCTCCTTAAAGATCTCGATGAGCATTCTGGGCTTGTCCTCCTTGCCCAAAAATTTCATCTTAATTCTATCTGCCGTTATTGACTCGCCAGCCTCTATCAGCTGTCGGTGCGCCTCATACACCTTTGCCTGAAGTTTATCCAGGTACATGTTCAGGGATTTTATTTCCTCCCTGTTGCCGGAGGCACGGCCTGCGGCAACATTCCACCGGCCAGGTTGGCACTCTCTTCCCGTAGTAAGCTCAGCGCGCTTTCCCGTAACGGTAATCCGGATATAGATCGGAACAGGCCCGGAGGTATAGTTCTTGGGCTTCTTGAGATAGAACAGGAGACTGAAATTGATGCTCATAAAAGTGACTTTTAAGGTTGAACAAAGTTAGCTTTGCAGTCACTTCCAGACAAGATGCACATCAATTGAACATCCTGTATATCAATACCTTACAACTAAGCTGGTGAGTTAGTCCTGTCGTCTAAGTTACTCACCGAATCACTCACTTAAAATGTATGAAAAGGTGTGAAAACTTAGTGTGCCCAAAACAAAAACAGCCTGTAAACTATTGATTTACAGGCTGTTTGCAAGTTATGATAAAAAAAATGTGGAGATGCAGGGATTCGAACCCTGGTCCAGACAAGGAAACCGTCGTGCCTTCTACATGCTTAGGTTTATTCGGATTGTCGGGAGCTTGCAAGTATAAACCAAACTTATGCGCACTCCTTAGGTGCTTAAGTTTCGCCTGTGCATCACAC
The DNA here is from genome assembly GCF_000973725.1 of Pontibacter korlensis. Classification (NCBI taxonomy): domain Bacteria; kingdom Pseudomonadati; phylum Bacteroidota; class Cytophagia; order Cytophagales; family Hymenobacteraceae; genus Pontibacter; species Pontibacter korlensis. The sequence goes on from NZ_CP009621.1 coordinate 832,444, forward strand.
CTCTACACAGACTAGTAAAACGAGTCGAAGCCTCGTATGTGCAAGCAGTTTTACGAAACCTGCACGAGACTATGGCAATTGCTTAATACCTAGATTAAGCAGCCATGGCGTAATTAGATTCGCCAGTTATTGTTCGAACGAATTTTTGACAGGTGGTACGTTCATCACCCGACATGCTTACACGCAATTTGCTCAAGCTGTCAATTCCGGTCATCCCCAATAAATTAAAGAACGGTGTTCTTGTTGTTTATACTTCAAGAAGTATGCCACAAATGTAGTAAAATTTTATGGCATCTCCCATCCGTATCATTTTAATAAACATAGGTGCACGCTTATAGGTTTCATTAGAAAACATAAAACTGATTGATTCAGTTACAGCTCCTGCACTACACCGAAACGCTTGTTTTTGAAATCTACCACCACTACATTATTAACAAAGTATGCGTTACCGGTCAAGCCAATAATGCCTTCTTTTTTGTAGAAGTTGTCGAAGCTTTTGCTGTTTAGGATGGAGTATACCTTAGTAGAGGGCAACTTTGTTTTACCCAGATATACATCTACCTTGGAAGGAGCCCCATATATAAATACCTTCTGCCCCCACGATGTTACCTCGAGGGAATCCTTTTGGGTTGAATCAGCATACTTGTACCAATTCTCCGTGCCAACAGACAAAGGAAACAAACTAGCTCCGGTGTCGAACATAACGTGGTGAGTTTCCCCGTCAATTGACAGAGGCACTTTAATCCGGTTATCGGTGCCTACTTTAGCATTCACGAAGGATGTTCTGGCTGCCAGATTCGCAGGAATAGTATCCTGAACTGAAAGACGCTGGTTAGGGTAATCTATGATAAGGTATTTACCTTTAGCCAAGCCGGCACCCACAGTACCAACATGCCTTGCCCTGGAGCTCTTGATAGAATCCATAGGAATCTCAGTGCCATAGTCCTTATATAAGGTTGCTTGCTGGCCGCGAAACACCACATCGCCAAGTTCCAAATCTAGACCTTTCAGCACAGGATTCTTCTTGTTGTTAACGGTAACAACTACAGTCGTATCCAGCTTCTCCAGCATCGAAGGGTATAGTTTAAAGTAATTCGACAAGTTCTTCTCGTACAATATGGCCGTACCTGTCGCGCCTAAGTCAAACTGTGCCTCAAACGCATGTGGAATACCTTCTAACTGTATTGGCACGTTGATGGCAAGTTTGTCAAACTGCTTTCCACTTACACTGTCGCTAACCCAGGTAAAGGGTATCCATGCCATGCTATTAGTTGTTGACTCAGCTGTTCTGTTAGCACCTACACATGCAGCAGCGATTACTGCCAGTATAAGCACTAAGGTAGCGTTACTCTTACTCATATCTTTGTTTTAAACTTTTACTTTGACGCTAGCTTCTGGCCTTTCAAATGTTTTAAGGCACGATCCAGCACAGGATCTTTTTTCTGGATGTAGTCTTGCAGGGTCATCTTCACATCTATGTCTGGCTTCACGCCGTAGCCAACAAATTCACGGCCGTCTGGATAAGTATCTTTCTTAGTACAGATTCTGGCCCCTCCTCCCCCAGGAAGATCAAACATAAAAGGCTGGCCGGTACTACCGAATGAGTTCTCGCCAATCTTTGTCATGTGCCTCTGGTTATCGGCATAAATCAGAAAGTCTTCGGCGGCAGAGGCAGTGTTGTGCCCGATAAGTATAGCAGTTGGCACAATCACTTTCTGGTCGGCGCTTACAGAATTTCGGGCGGGGTTGTAGTCGAAAGTATAGTATAGCTTGTCCTGGTAAGCCAGCAGCGATTTAGCTGCCCAGGCATCGCCTGCGGTATCTTTAGGATTTTCAATGAACCTACCCCAAGCCTTGTAGCTAGCCAGGTGCTGGCGAGTAGAGTTCTTAGAGCCATACAGCAGCGTATCAGGCGATAGGTATTCCAGAATCTCACGGCCTATGTCTGTAGAGCCGCCGCCATTGTAGCGCAGGTCAATGATCAGCGCTTTGGCTTTGCGCAGTTCCGGTAGCTTTGCCAGAAACATCTCATTTATCTTCGGATCATGGAATCCGTTCAGGGCAAGGTATGCAGTTTGATTCGGGTACCACTTCAGCTCCAGCAACTCACGCTTCTCCTGGCTTGGGTATACTTCCTGCTCCGTAGTTTCAGCATGTGTAAGGGTAAGCGCTGCTACTTTGCCTTTTGGTGTTCTGTATTTGATGTTGTACTGCTCGCCCTCAGGCCCTGCAAACATATAACGAATAGCAATGTCCATCAGCACATAATCTGTAGACGACGAGACATAAGGCAGCACAAACTGCTTCAGGTATTCTACTGTTGGCAGGCCGTTCACCTCAACTATCTCGCTGCCCACAGGCACTTCGTCTTTTATGCTCAGGTTAGTTTTGGTCACAATGGCTCTGTTGTCGATATTGCTCAGAAATATCCTGTACTTCCCGAACATATCATTATGCAGCTTTTCCTGTATTTTCTTCGGGAAGTAGATGTTGGTGTGGCCGTCGTTAAGTAAGGCACAGAATTTTTGCAGCTCCCGGTAATACTCGTAGTCGTTTTTTGTCTGCTGCACCTTTGTAATCGCCTCACGATAAGCATTGTCCCACTTGGTTCGATCCACCTTATCGAGGTACACAAAGTTGTAGTTTACTTCCTGCCAGAACTTTGAGAGCCCATATACTTTGTCGGCCGGTGTCAGGGTATTTGAAATTTGCGCCTGCGCAACAGTTGTTAACAGTACAAGCAGGCTTAAGAGGAGCTTTTTCATGTTTTAAGTAGATTCTTATTGGCTGTATCGATAAAATGCTGTGTATGCTTGGTTTGCTTCAGAGCTAGCTCTACCTGCAGTGTATTCTTCTATGTCCTTATCAGATTAGGCAGAATACACTGCAGGTAAAGCTTATTCGGCTCTGAGTGAGTTTACAGGGTTTGCCACTGCGGTTTTAATGGCATGGAAGCTAAGGGTAACGACGGCAATGATAATGGTAGAGACAAAGGCCATGGCAAAGATCCACCAGCTTAGCTCTGTGCGGTCGGCGTAGTCATTAAGCCAGCCGTTCATAAAGTACCATCCTAATGGCAGGGCAATCAGGTTAGCAATAAGCACCAGTTTCAGGAAGTCTTTGGAGAGCATGAACACGATGCTTGCCACGGAGGCTCCCAGCACTTTGCGGATACCAATTTCTTTGGTACGTTGCTCGGCAGTGAACAGGGCCAGGCCAAACAAACCAAGGCAGGAGATGAAGATGGCAATGCCGGCAAAGTATTTAGTAAGCTGCCCCATCATTACCTCTGTTCTGTACATCCGCTCGAAGTCCTCATCCAGGAAGTGATATTCAAACGGGAAAGCCGGATTATGCTTTTTCAGGATCTTCTCTATGGCAGACAAAATCTCTGTTGTCTCTCCAGAAGTTATCCGCACAAAGATGGTGTTAGCTTCTCCCGGGTTCAGCATCATTACAAGAGGCTGCATAGATTCATGCATGGAGGCTGTCTGGAAATTCTTTACCACACCGATGATGGTAGCACGCTCGCCTCCACCTGCCAGCCACTGCCCTACTGGCTCTTTTAGCTGCATAAGTCTAGCTGCCTCCTCATTAATCACCACCTTCGTTTCTTCTGCACCATACTTTTTGGAAAAGCTTCTGCCCTCCTTCATCTGCACATCCAAGGTCTCCAGGAAGTCATAGTCAGTTTTAAGTATACTGAACAGAATGTCAGAATTTGGCTCTTTCCCCTCCCACTCAATACTACCTGTTGAGTTACCCACCATCAAAGGGTTTTGGTTTGCAGCCGTAACACCAGTTATGCCCGGCACCTTTAGCAGCTCTTCCTTCATCACATCGTAACGCTTATGCAGTTCACCCTCCAACGGAAGCAGCACCACATTCTCCCTGTTCAGGCCTATGTTTTTAGTGCGGATATAGTGCAGTTGCAGGTATACTACCAGAGTACTAATAATCAGCAGCGCAGACAGTACAAACTGGAACACTACCAGGCCTTTTCTGAAAACCGACACGCGCTTGCTTGATTTGGTAGTTCCTTTTAAAACTACTGCAGGATTGAAAGATGATAAGAACAGGGCAGGGTAACTTCCAGACACAACACCTGTTACTACAGCTACACCTACAAGCAGCAGAAGCAGCGACGGATCAGTTAAGTCCAGGTTTATGAACTTACCCGTGAGCTCGTTAAACTGCGGTAAGAGTATACCTGTTAGGTTTACTGATAAGAAGAGCGCCAGAAAAGCCACCAGTACCGACTCGATCATAAACTGGCTGATAAGTGCTGGTTTGTTTGCTCCGATAGCCTTTCTAACCCCTACCTCTTTGGCACGCTTGGCCGACCGTGCGGTTGCCAGGTTCATAAAGTTGATGCAGGCAATGATAAGGATAAACATAGCCACCACCGTAAACAGTCGCACATGTTTAATGGCTCCTGTCCCCTCCTGACTTCCGTTGCGGAACTCGCCGTACAGGTACATCTCACTTACAGGCTGCACAAAAAGGTCTATGTTTGATTCTTTTTGATACTGTTTTATGACAGGCTTTATCTTCTCATTAAAAGCATCTATGTCGGTGCCTGGCTGCAGCTTTACGAAAGTTCTTAGTGCATTACTTTCCCACCCCTTCAGCCACTCACTTCCCGGGCTGTTTATCCAATCATCCACAGGCATCACGTAGTCAAACTGCATAGTAGAATTCTTGGGCACATCCTGCATCACTCCTGTTACCTTATAGCTCTTGCTGTTATTGATCTTGAAGAGCTTACCCATGGCTTCTTCAGGAGAATCGAAAAACTGATTGGCTACCGTTTCTGAAATCACCACCGAATTTGGCTGCTTCAGCACCTGTGAGGCATCACCGTACAACAGCGGAAAGGTAAAGACTTGAAAAAACTCTGGATCGGTGTACCTGCCATTAACCTTAAGCACCTTATCGTTATAGGCGAAGAGCTGCTTCCAATCCCAGGTAGTGGTTCGCACTGCCTGTACTACCTCCGGCAGGTCCCGCTCCAAGGCTTCTGCCAAAGGTCCCGGGGTAGCATCTACTGTCAGGTCATCTGCACCAGGGTAGCTTTGCACCTCCATTACCCGGTATAGAGTGTCTACATCTTCATGAAAACGGTTGATGCTTAGCTCATCCTTTACCCACAGCAGAATCAGGATACTACAGGTCATGCCCAGCGCCAGGCCGGAGATATTGATGAGCGAGAAGACCTTGTGACGCATCAGGTTGCGATAGGCCATTTTGAGGTAGTTCTTATACATAGTTTTAGGCTTTGTGGTGTGAATGTGTGGCTTAGAAAAATTTTCAAAAGTTTTTCCTACTGTACACAAGGCCTCTAAGAAATTAAGATGCCAAAAACACAAAACACTGTTTTTAAGCATTTTAAACAACACTCCTCCAGTTTAAGTGTACGCTTTCGATACACCTGCACGCAGTACACCTGTGCGCTTCCGGTACAAGTATAAACACAGCCTATACTTAGGCAGAGTATAGCAATTACGCTATTTTTATTTTTATCAGATAGAATGGTTATATTCGGTTCTTCAACCAGAACCTCCTTACCTATGGCCACTGTAAAGAATGCTCGCGTGCTGGTGGTAGACGACGAGACGGACGTGCTGTTCGCCCTGAAGATGCTGCTAAAAACCGAGGTAAAAGAAGTAGTTACCGAAAAGAACCCTGACCTCCTGCCCGGCCTGCTGGAGCGACAGAAGTTTGATGTCATTTTCCTGGACATGAACTTTAAGAGTGCCTTGAATACAGGAAATGAGGGACTGTTCTGGCTGCGGCAGATCCTGGACAGAGACAAGGATGCTTCGGTTATACTTATCACGGCCTATGGCGATGTGGAGCTGGCTGTGCGCTCTTTAAAGGAGGGCGCTACAGATTTTATTGTAAAGCCCTGGCACAACGAGAAGCTGCTGGAAACTCTGCACCAGACACTAGAGAAAAGACAGCAGAAGACAAAGGGCGGCAGTGCAGGCGTAGCTACTTCTAAGAATACCAGCACTACTATTCTGGGCCAATCGGAGGCAATAAAAGAGGTGTTGTACAAGATAGAAAAGATAGCACCTACCGAGGCCAATGTACTTATACTTGGCGAGAACGGTACCGGTAAAGAATTGGTGGCTAGGGCGCTGCATGAGAAGTCTTTTCGTGCCGGAAAGCCTTTTGTAAGTGTGGATATGGGCGCGCTGACCGACAGCCTGTTTGAGAGTGAGTTGTTCGGCTCCAAGAAGGGAGCCTTTACCGATGCCCGTGAAGATCGGGCCGGACGCTTTGAGGCTGCCAACGGAGGCACTTTGTTTCTGGATGAGATAGGTAATATCTCACCGGCCATGCAGGCAAAGCTGCTTACAGTGCTACAGAACCGTCAGGTAACCCCACTAGGCTCCAACACACCCGTACCTGTTGACATCCGCTTGATCTCGGCCACTAACGAGCCTATTTACGAGCTGGCTGCACGTAACCAGTTCCGCAAAGACTTGATCTACCGCATCAACACCGTAGAAATCACCCTGCCACCACTTCGCCAGCGCCACGGCGATGTAGAGCTGCTGGCGCGCCATTTTGCTGCTATCTACGCTCAGAAGAATCATAAACCAGTGCCTGAGTTTGCAGAAGCCACCCTTCAGAAGCTAAAGCAACACAGCTGGCCAGGCAACGTGCGCGAGCTGCAGCACGCCGTAGAGCGCGCCATTATACTTGCCGAGAATAACATACTGCAGCCACAGGACTTCAGCTTCTCACCTATGGAGATGGCTCCTTCGGCCCCTGCCGCTGCCTACATACCCGAAACACCTGTGCCGCTAAGCGAAATTGAGCGCGAAACCATAATCCGGGTGCTGGAGAAGAATAAAGGCAATATCTCCAGAACTGCAAAAGAGCTTGGCCTTACCCGCACCGCCTTATACCGCCGATTAAATAAGCATGACATTTAACCGCATCGAATTCGGGTTGCTGATCCGGTTTGTACTGTTGCTGGGCATGATGTACCTGACGGTGCACTACCTCACGCAGTTCACCTGGCTGCAGGTAGGCTCCGGTATACTTGTTATGCTGGCGCAGGTGTGGGAGTTGGCTATGTATGTTACCCGCAGTAATAATGAGCTTGCCAAGTTTCTGCAGGCTGTAAAGCAGCGCGACTTTTCACAACGCTTTAACGAGCACACCACCAACAGTTCTCTGCGGCAACTGCACAAAGCCTTCAACCTCATCAATGATACTTACAAGCAACTGCATATAGAGAAGGAGGCGCAGTTTCAGTATATGCAGACTATCCTGCAGATGATCGACACAGGCATTATGGCGGTGGATGAAGAAACTGGAGATGTGGAATGGGTGAATGAGGCTTTCAAAAGTATACTGCACCTGCCCTACCTGAAAAGTATGGACAGCCTGGAGCCACGTTACCCATTGCTCTATGAAGCAGTGCAAAGTATAAAGCCTGGGGAGAACAAGCTCCTAAAACTCAAGCTACAGGACGGGCAGACACAATTGCTGTTAACCGCCACTGCCTTCACCATGCAACAGCGCAACCTGCTGCTATTTGCTTTGAAGAATGTGAGCGCCACCGTAGATGCCACCGAAACAGAGGCTTGGCAAAAGCTACTGCGCGTGATGACGCACGAGATCATGAACTCTGTGGCTCCTATCGCCTCGCTGGCCGATACACTTGGCCGCCACCTGCACATGGAGCGCGAGAAGATAGAGCAGGAGCCTGAAGCAAAACCTGACCCTGAACTGCTGCAGGATACGGAAGAAGGCATTACCATCATCAAGAAGCGCAGCGAAGGATTGCTCCGCTTCGCGCACTTTTACCGCAACCTGAGCAAATCGCAGGAACTGATGCTGACCACGGTGTATGTGCAGGAGCTGTTTAAAAGTATAAACGGCCTGATGCGTCCTCAACTGGAAGAGCAGGGCGTGAAGCTCAGCTGCCAGGTAACGCCTCCTAACCTAACCTTGTACGGTGATGTGAACCTACTCGAACAGGTTCTTATCAACCTTATACTTAATGCCAAGCGCGCCGTACAAGGTCGTCCTGATCCGCAGGTTATACTTACTGCAGGCCACGAAAACGGCAAAACTGTTATTGAGGTACAGGATAACGGTACCGGTATCCCGGAGGAGCTTCTGGAGAATATATTCATCCCGTTCTTCACCTCACACAAAGATGGCTCGGGCATTGGCCTTAGCCTAGCAAAGCACATTATGCTGTTGCACAAGGGTAGCATACAAGTAGCCTCCGAGGTTGGCGTTGGCACTGTTTTTAAACTGTACTTCTAACTAAAGCCACCTTAGCTTTTAGCTACGTACAAATTACTCTTGGCCTTTTCAGTTATTCTGTTACAGCGTTGGATGTGGTTTTGTAATTTTACTTTAAGTAATACACTATATAGCTTTTCCCTGTTACGGTATAGATAATATCTATAAACTAAACCGTTTGAGATAGAGTATAAAACAATAGTACAAAGTAAAATCTAATCGGTAACGTGCTATGAACGAAAACAAGAATAACGGCTCTGCGACCTCAGGTAACGGCCAGAATGGTTCAGAAAATAAAAGAATGCTGACCACCCGCCAAGGCCACCCTGTAACTGACAACCAGAACATCCGCACTGTAGGCAACCGTGGTCCTGCTACCATGGAGAACTACCACTTCTTAGAAAAGATGTCGCACTTTGACCGTGAGCGCGTACCGGAACGAGTGGTACATGCCAGAGGTGCAGGTGCACATGGGGTGTTTCAGGCTTACGGTACGGTTGGCGATGATCCGGTTGAGAAGTATACCCGTGCAAAGGTTTTCAAAAAAGGAAAAGAGACACCAGTTTTTGTGCGCTTCTCGACAGTTGGACACCCGTCTGGCTCACCTGAGACGTTACGCGACCCCCGTGGCTTTGCTGTAAAGTTCTATACTGAAGACGGCAACTGGGACCTTGTAGGAAACAACCTGAAGATCTTCTTCATTCGGGATGCGATGAAGTTCCCGGACTTGATCCACTCTCAAAAGCCAGACCCGGTAACTAACATCCAGAGCGCTGAGCGTATTTTCGACTTTTTCTCAGGTACACCAGAGGCAACCCACATGGTTACATTCCTGTACTCGCCATGGGGTATTCCGGCTAACTACCGCCAGATGCAGGGCTCAGGTGTAAACACATATAAGTGGGTAAATGCAGACGGTGAAGCAGTACTGGTTAAATATCACTGGGAGCCAGTAAAGCAAGGCATCCGCAACCTTACTCAAAAAGAAGCACAAGCCATACAGGCCAAAAACTTTAACCACGCCACTCAGGACCTTTACGAGGCTATCGAAAGAGGCGACTTCCCAGAGTGGGAGCTTAACGTTCAGATCATGAGCGATGACGAGCACCCAGAGCTGGACTTTGACCCATTGGATGATACCAAGCTGTGGCCAAGAGAGCAGTTCCCTTGGCACCCGGTAGGCAAGATGACCCTGAACAGAAACCCAGTGGACTACTTTAACGAGGTTGAGCTATCAGCTTTCGGTACAGGTGTACTGGTAGATGGGCTTGATTTCTCGGATGATAAGATGTTGCAGGGCCGTACGTTCTCTTATTCTGATACACAGCGTTATCGTGTAGGTGCCAACTACCTACAGTTGCCAATAAACGCACCTAAAAAGCAGGTAGCAACGAACCAGCGTGGTGGACGAATGGCCTTTAAAACTGACTTTGCGGAAGGGCAGAACATTCACGTAAACTACGAGCCTTCTATTTTGGGTGGCCTGGAAGAAGCACCAAAAGCAGGTAAAGATCATACGCCACGTTATGAGGCAAACCTGGTGCGCCAGCACATCGACCGTACCAATCACTTTGGACAGGCTGGTGAAACGTACCGCAACTTTGAAGACTGGGAGCGTGATGAACTGATCATGAACCTGGGCAACGATTTAGCTAAGTGCGATAAGCGCATTCAGGATAAGATGCTGGAATACTTTACGCAGGCCGACGAAGATTATGGCCGACGTGTAAGAGAAAGCATCGACAGAGCTACGCAGGAGCTGATGAAGATGAAGCATGATAAAATTGCCGGTACGGATGGCCCTGAGGGCAACATAACCGGTGAGGAAGGGGTGCAGGAGGCCCAGGAAAAATCTCATCCTAGCAAACCATACTAAACAGCTATAAAGTATAAAATTCATACTTGCTGCGTAAAACCAAAGGCAGTTGCTAGTAGCGGCTGCCTTTGGTGCTTTTTAAAGTATAACAAAAAAGCCTGACTGCAGATATCGTTGCAGACAGGCTTTCTTAATCAGGTATCGCAGTATAAAGCTACTGTTACTTCATCAATAACATGGTGCCGGAACGGGTGGTACTACCATTGGTAATTCTATAGATGTACATGCCATTTTTCATGCCTGTGCCTTTGAAGCTGTGCTCATAGGTTACACCACGCTCCACCTCTCCTTCGAACAGTGTTTCTACCACACGGCCGGTAATATCATAAACCTTCAGCACTGTATGACCATCTTCCTGAGCCGTAAAGCGGATGTTAGTGCTCTCAGTGAACGGGTTAGGATAGCTCACAGCCACATCACTACCCATAGCGTCAAACTTGGCCGTACCAACTGATCCTGGCACATGGAAGGTAAAAGTTGCTGGCAAATCGAAGGCTTCTTCCTGGTCGAACCTGTTATAGCTCAAGCCTTGGTTGGCACTGTAACCTAGGCCTCTTCTGGCAAAAGCTTTCCAGATCAGTTCTTGGTTAGCTCCACCGTAATTAATTTGGTCAGCCATAAGTATAGCATCACGACCGTCTACAAAACCAGGGTAGCATGGCTGTAGTTTTAAGCCATCTATTACCAGTTGCATAGCTATGTTATTGCCGCCGTTGCCGTTGTACAGGTCCTCATCAAAGCCGTACTTCTCAATCAAATCCCAGGTCATCTCCCAAAGTATGGTAGACCAAACAAAGCCGACACCATGCGGAGCTGTTAAGCTCGGGTTATTAGTTGCATTGTAAGTATAGCTGTTAATACTGAAATCAGTAGAGTATGGCGCAGGTCTGATACCTCGCCCATTTGTTGGCTCACCTGATGCGTACGTACCCATGCCTCTTATTTTCTCACGGGTGTCGCCTTTCTTCATGGTCATCATCAGGCCAAACCAGTCACTCCAGCCTTCTCCCATTTGCTCAGTTGTATAAATCTGAGTACCCACACGAACCTGGGTTGGAAGGCATGAAGTGGTATTTGGTCCACCAGTAAGGCGGTTAGATATACCATGGCCATACTCATGCACGATGATACCGTTGTCGAAGTCTCCATCGATTTCTGGTCCCGAACCATCGTCTTTCAGGCTTACAATCACTTCCTGGTTGCTATCCAGCAAAGCTCTTATTTTAGCGCCTGCCTCATCTGTTATCATTAAAGAGGAGATAGTAATCAGACTCGGGTTTGTGGCTCCTACACCCATAGCAGTTGGAGTGCCCGGCGCATTATTTATTACTACAACCGCAATGGCTCCAGCATTTTGCGCATTCAATACTTTTACACCAAACTCACAGGAGCCTCTGTATACTACGGCTATGTTTCCGGCAATTGCGGCCGCATTAGAGATAGCCCCACAAGCCAAAAGACCATCAGCCAACACAAGCTTTCCGGTAATTGGCGTAGAGCTAAGTCTCGGACCAAAGGTTGCCTGTATCGCCAGATAGCTTCCTGCAATGGCAGCAGGCGATGTTACCCTGAACATATCCCCATCCGGGATACCACTCCAAAGGTACATCTGCATTCTCGGCCTGAAACCATCGACTGGAGTGGCGAAATTAGCGTTGTTGCGTGTAGTAGAAATATTTCTGCTGTCCTGAGCCTCTGCCATTACATGGTCTGCTCCTAAGCCGCCTTTATCAAAGTTAAATGACTGAAAGTTGCCACTTTCCTCATCAAAGCCATACTTGTACCATACATCGTGTATGATGTTGTTCCAGTAAAAGAGGTTCGTGATAGCTGCATCTTTATAGGCAGAAGGTTGCTGAGAAAAATCAACCGGATATTTGAACACACGTTCTGTTCCGCCATCTGGGCTATAGCCGTACATGTCTTCAGGGCCACCTATATAACCGGTATTGTCCGGATCTTCATACGCGTACACGTTATTGCCTCGGGTAATAGTATACTTGGTCTGGCCAGCAGTATGCCACCCAGTCGGGGAAGCAACACGATCTGCAGATTTGGCATTAACTGGTTTTCGGTTACCGTGGCTAGGGCTTTCTATAGGCATAGGGTACACTTCATAAAGACCAGGCGAGTTGCTGTTGTTCACCTGTTTCTCAGCAGACACATACGGAATTGCTTCTACCGCATCATTGTAAGGGGTTGCAGTAGTATGGCTATGGCCATCGTGCAGAAAGCTTCCGCCTGGGCCATTGTTCTCAAACTGGCAATGCACCACCATGTTATCTTTGTCTAAGAACTCACCAGTAACCGCATCTACCCTGATGTTCCACCAGTTTTCTGCATCCAGTTCATAAATAGACACCTCCCAGGCCAGCCTTAAGCTGCCATCTACCATAGGTTGGTAAACTAACCTTGCCGGAATCGACTCTAGGGAAATCCCACCGTTCGACAGAAGCACTTCTCTGTTACTAACGTCGCCTGTTTCCAGAATGGTTAGTGGTCCTTTAACAGTGGTGCCCAAGTGCCTGGCAGCAGCGGCAACTGCACCGGCAGCATCTAAGGCAGGCTGCTTGTTCTTGATCTTTTCTTCTATTTGGCTGTAGAAACGATTACCAACATGTATCACCTTACCGTCGCTGGTAACGGCCATGTTGGTAATAGCGCCATGAATTTCGATGCCCTGAAACTGCTGCTTAATGTAGAGGTGCTTTACACCGCTCTTTTTGCTATTCGATTCGCCGCTCAGCTTTAGGTCTGCAATGTCTTTTTCACTTACTTTATACTTGCTCTTGTTGCTTTTTAGATGCTCAAGAGCCACCTGTGGGACTGGTTTTTTCTCTGGCTTCCCACTCCGTTGTCCGTACGAAACAGTACTACCGAACAGCAAGGCTACAATAATAGCCAGCTGCGTGTAAACGCGTATAGTTTTGCCCATAAAAATTAGATTAATTTAATTTTTAATTAAATATATTTATGAGCATACGCCTTGCATTAAAATATAGTTATTTCTCTTAAACAGTATTTGAATATTATTTTTTACATTATTAAAAGCGTTTTAAATACATTTGTAAATATAAATATGCTAATATAATAGCACCGAGGCATCAAGTTTGATCAAAAGGGCTCTTTATAAATAAACCTCCACTTCTGTTTAGAACAGTTTTACTTCTGATGATAACCTATTTATAGAGAGTCATATATGTTTAACTAAATATTTATAACACATCATCACAGAAAAATGCTACAAATGCTTACTTTAGGGTTTTAAAATGGCTTTAAGTTTTACTTTCAACAGCTTTTTGAAAAGCCTATGAAGAAGCATTACCGTTCCGACAACAACTGCTTAAACTGCGGTGCCACCGTTACCGACAACTTCTGCTCCAAATGCGGACAGGAGAACCTGGAGCTACATGAGGATTTCTTCCACCTGGCTTTGCATAGCGTCGGGCACTACTTCCACTTCGAGTCTAAGTTCTTCAACAGTATTGTGCCGCTTTTCACAAAGCCCGGGTACCTTACTAAAGAATACTTTGCAGGCAAGCGGGCTGCGCACCTCAACCCGATCAGCATGTACATTTTCATCAGCATCTTGTTCTTTTTCCTGTTCACAGCCAACACAAACATCAACAAGAAAGACATCATCGAAGACAATGTGGCGGCAGAAAATACGCAGGAAGCAGCTGAGATAAAAAAAGAGCTGGGGGAGTTAAAGAACACCATCTCGAAGAAGGAGGCAGCCGGAACAGTATCTCCGACAGCCGCTAATTACACCTATACCATTCTGGATAAGGCCGAAGCATCGTTAGACACAGGCAGCACTACCCATAACGACGCGGTTATCTTTACTCAGCCTGTAGCCAAGGAAGCTGAAGGCAAAAGCGATTCAGATAAGCTAAGCCTGAATATTGGAGATGATAATGCGGTGGTTAAATCATTAGGGACAAAGTTCCAGGAAGTGATGGATGATGACCTGAGCAGCGAACTGTTCAAGAACAAACTGATAGGGCATTTGCCAAAGGTAATGTTTATACTCCTACCGCTGTTTGCCCTCATTCTGAAGCTGGTACACTGGCGCTCTTCAAAATACTATGTAGAGCACCTGATTTATTCCATACACGTGCATTCGTTCCTCTTCCTGTTTGCTTCTATCCTGATCTTATTGAGTTGGATACTACCGTTCCTGCCAGACTGGATCTTTAACCTTGGATACCTAGTGGCACTCTGGTACATCTACAGGTCCATGCGCAACATCTACAGGAGCACACGCTGGCGTACCGTATATAAGTTCTTTCTGCTGTTCTTTGCCTACAGTACCCTGCTTATAGTAAGCGGACTGATAGTTATTGTAGCAACACTTTATACCATCTAGTACTAACACTGCAAGTTCTACCATTAGAATAAAGAAAGCCCCAGGAGTTTAACCTCCTGGGGCTTTCTTTATTAGCATCTGCCTCTATGCTTCTTGTTGATGGTTATTTAGCCTGACTACTTTAAAAGGCAACGCTTAATCGCCGCTCAAAAGCTTACCCTTTACCCAGCTTACTGCTCCTGAAGCTTTATCAGCATACTTGTTTATGTCCTCTACCACCTCGCCTACATGGTGCTTTTCCCAAAGACTGCCGAAAGTCTTGCTTTTGGGCTTCTCTATGTTCAGGAACTTTTCCTCTCTCTGGGCAGCTTCGTTGCTCTCCATTTTAAATCCCTTCACTTCGGTGAGAACGTAATGCTTGTTGCTCAGCAGCACATAGAACTTCTTCGATTCAGCAGGTCTGATTTCATAGGTCGCAGAATCAATATCGGTGTAGAATATCAGCCTCTCCTTCTGCCCCGATACTTGTATGTGCAGCGAGTTCGGATTGTACTCTGGCTTTATTGTCCAAAGACCATTAACTAAAACACTACCTACACGCACGTTTACCTTGCTGGAGTTTGCCTTCAGTAGAGGTAAACCTTTGTAGGCACTTTGCCCCAAGACAGGGTTTGCCAACAGCATCAGAAACAGCAAAGCGCCTATGGCTACAGGCTTTAGAGTTTTCATGCTCAAAGAGAAAGGGTTACAGTATTAGTAGAAATAAAGAAGCGTAGGTAAGTTCTCCTGCTATTGTTATAAGTAACCCAAGTTGCGATTTAGCATTGGCATGTAAACGATGAAGCCACTCAGGCTTGTTAAGGAAAAAGTAACCACACTTACTTCCTTACTTGCCATGAATGACTTCACTATTACAATTTACTGTTTTGTTGATGATTACCTGCAAATAGCGGGCAAAAAAGCGGCGGCCAAGCGCAAGGCCAGCGATGCGGAGATAATCACAACGGCCCTGGTGTCGGCCCGCTACTTTGGCGGCAACCTGTCTGCGGCCAGCGGCTACATGCAGCAGCACCAGAAGTGCCGGATGCCGCACAAGAGCAACTTTAACCGGATGCTGCACCGACTGGGCGAAACGATCGCGGCCATCTTCCTGGCCCTGGGAGACTGCCTCAAGCAGCTCAACACCACTGGCGAG
This sequence comes from Pontibacter korlensis, assembly GCF_000973725.1. NCBI lineage: Bacteria > Pseudomonadati > Bacteroidota > Cytophagia > Cytophagales > Hymenobacteraceae > Pontibacter > Pontibacter korlensis. Next base: position 848,098 of record NZ_CP009621.1, read on the forward strand.
TATGTGATAGACAGCTTCCCGGTGGCCGTGTGCCGCAATATTCGCATTAACCGGTGCAGACTGCTGGAGGGTGAGGCCTACAGGGGCTACAATGTCTCTAAAAGGGAGTATTTCTACGGCTTCAAGGTGGAGGTCATCGCAACTGCCGGGGGCCTGCCGGTGAGTTACTTTATCGTGGCGGGAAGCGTGCACGATGGCAGAGCCCTGCAGGCCATGCACCTGGACCTGCCGCCGGAAAGCAGCCTGTACGGGGACAGCGCCTACACCAATTATGAGGTGGAGGACCTGCTGGCCGAATGCGAGCAGGTCAGCCTGCTTACTCAGCGGAAAAGCAACAGCAAGCGGAAAGACAGCCCGGCGATGGACTATATAAAAGCGGTGATGAGGAAGAGAATAGAGACAACTTTCAGTGAGATAGAGGCGGCCTTTCCCCGAACGATCCACGCCGTGACTCCGCAAGGATTTCTGCTAAAGATTGTCCTATTCCTCTTTGCTTACACCATCAATAAATGTATTTAATCGCAACTTGAGTTAAGTAGTACACCAGGATTATCTGCATAGTACTAAAACAACAAAGGATACAGCAATTTAAGGTTTATGTTTGAACATTTTCATATTAGGTGCATTTAAATTTATACTTTTCTGTTTACCCTAAAGGAGAAGGCAAACACCCCATAAACCTGACACGTGGATAAGTATCTGGAAAAGTACTGGATAAAAAGCTCTCCTAACTCCGCTTCGGATTGATTATCTTTGTAGTAATGGAAAATTTTGTAGTATCAGCTCGAAAATACCGTCCGACCACGTTCGACAGTGTGGTGGGGCAGCACCATATAACCAATACCCTTAAAAACGCCATCAGCAGCAAGCATTTGGCGCAGGCCTTTCTTTTCTGTGGTCCGCGTGGAGTGGGTAAAACTACCTGTGCGCGTATCCTGGCAAAAACCATTAACTGCCAGAATATCACCCCGGAGATAGAAGCCTGTAACGAGTGCGAGTCTTGCCGCAGTTTTAACACCAGCAGCTCGTTCAACATCCATGAGCTCGATGCTGCTTCTAATAACTCGGTAGAAGATATCCGTAACCTGGTGGAGCAAGTGCGTTACGCCCCACAGACAGGCAAGTATAAAATTTACATTATAGATGAGGTGCACATGCTCTCGAACCAGGCCTTCAACGCATTCCTGAAGACACTGGAGGAGCCACCTTCATATGCCATTTTTATTCTGGCTACCACTGAGCGCCACAAAATCATTCCTACTATACTTTCGCGTTGCCAGATTTTCGACTTTAACCGAATACGGATTGAGGACATGGTACGCCACCTGGGCAACATCGCCACCAAAGAAAGTATACAGGCCGAATCAGATGCCCTGCACCTGATCTCGCAGAAAGCGGATGGCGCCCTGCGTGATGCGTTGTCGATCTTCGACCAGATGGTTACCTTCTCGGGCAGCAATGTTACCTACAAGGCTACTGTCGAGAACCTGCACATACTTGATTACGATTACTACTTCCGGCTGACAGATCACCTGCTGGAGCAGAACCTGTCAGGCTCGCTGCTCCTGTTTGATGAGATTCTGAAGAACGGCTTTGATGCCCATAACTTCCTGATTGGCATTGGCGAGCATTTCCGAAGCCTGCTAGTGTGCAAAGACCCACAGACAGTACAGCTGTTAGAGGTATCTGACAACATCAAGGCCAAGTATGCAGAGCAATCGCAGAAGGCAAGCGTGTCGTTCCTGCTATCTGGGCTTAACCTGGTTAGCACCTGCGATACCAACTACAAGAGCAGCAAAAACCAGCGCCTGCACGTGGAACTGTGCCTGATGAAGATGGCGCACCTGAATGCAGCTCTGAGCTTTGCACAGCAAGGAGAAGTATCAAAAAAAGCTAAGGTAGCGGCTCCGGCACCAGCCGCTACCGGTTCTGTTGGTGCCACCACTGCACCTGCTGCAGCCGTACCGTCGGCGCAGATGCAGCCGCCTGCCCCGGCCAATGGTATCCCCTCAGAGGGATTACAACAGCCGCCAAAGCCACAGCAGGTAACACCAGATGCACACATAGCTCCGCCTAAGGCAGTGGTTGCGCCTCCGGCACCGGCACCTGCCGCTGACAAGCCCCGGACGGGACCTCAGCTGCCGCCGCAGAAGAAATTAGGTAAGTTGCCAAGCCTGAAAGATCTGCAAAACCCACAAGCAGCGGTAGCTGAAGTGGCAGTAGCCGAGGAAGAGGAAGAGACGAGCTATGGTGCTGTTGTACCTGTAGATGAGGCAAAGCTGAAAACGGTGTGGCATACTATTCTGCGCCGCAAGAAGGCTGAGAACATGATGGAGTTCACGCTTCTTAACCGCCAGTACCACATTGGGCCTGATAACGAAATTGTACTTCACCTGGAAAACCACGTGATGCTGGATCAGTTCACGGCACTCCGTCCGGACATACTTCGTGAACTGAAGCAACAGCTGGGTAACCGGAGTATAAAACTGCGAGCAGAGCTAATGGAAGTGCAGGACGAAGGGCGAAAGCTGTATACTTCTGCCGACAAGTTTAATTACCTGGCCGAAAAGTATCCGGTCCTCATCGACCTGAAGCAGCGGTTTGGCCTGGATGCAGATTTCTAATACTGATACTCTGTAAAACAAAAGCCCCTCCTTACCCATAGGAGGGGCTTTTGTTTTAGCTTTATATAAGCTAAGCTGCTATATTATTTAAAGAAATCACATTATCTTTATAAAAAACTTCAACATTAAAACTATGGCAATAAAAAGAGGTTCCTCTTTGCTATTGCTTGCGCTGGGCCTCACGTTCACGCAATGCAAGAACGAAGCATACCAAACGCAATCTACTACAGATGCCACGGCGGTAGCCACTACCACTCCTGCCGAAAAGGAATACTCCTACGAAATGGCACCTAACGACCCGCTGAATGCCCGCATTTATACTTTAGACAATGGACTGAAAGTATACCTGTCGGATTATGAGGAGGCACCGCGCATCCAGACTTTTATAGCAGTTCGCGCAGGCAGCAAGAATGACCCAACTGATGCTACTGGCCTGGCACACTACCTGGAGCACATGGTGTTTAAAGGCACTACTGAACTGGGCACAGCCAACTGGGAAAAGGAGAAGGCAGAGCTGGATAAAATTGAAGCGCTGTACGAGCAATACAGAAACACCCGCAACGAAGCTGCGCGCAAGAAGATCTATCACCAGATAGACTCGGTTTCCGGGGTTGCTGCTACTTACGCCATTGCTAATGAGTATGATAAGCTCCTAACGGCTATCGGTGCAAAAGGCACCAATGCTTATACTTGGGTAGACCAGACGGTTTATACGAATGACATACCAAGCAACCAACTGGAGCGTTGGCTGGAACTGGAGGCCGACCGTTTCCAGGAGATGGTGCCACGCCTGTTCCACACAGAACTTGAGGCTGTGTACGAGGAGAAAAACCGCACCCTCGACAGCGACGGTCGTAAGGTAGCTGAGGTGATTAACACAGAGCTCTTCCCGTCACACCAGTATGGTACTCAAACCACCATCGGTACCGTCGAGCACCTCAAGAACCCCTCTATCACAGCCATCAGAGAATATTTCGACAAGTATTATGTACCAAACAACATGGCCATTGCTATGTCCGGCGACATTGACTTTGACCAGACCATTCGCCTGATTGATAGGTACTGGGGAGGCATAGAGAAAAGCCAGGTACCAAACTTTACAGTAGCACAGGAGCAGCCGATCCAGAAGCCGATTGTGCGTGAGGTATTTGGTCCGGATGCGGAGAACGTATCTGTTGCTTTCCGCACGCCGGGTATAAACGAGCGTGAGGCACTGGTCGTGCAAATGATCAGCAACCTGCTTTACAACGGGCAGGCCGGCTTAGTAGACCTCAACCTGAACCAACAGCAGAAGGTACTGCAGGCCTATGCCTACGACACCCCAATGAAAGATTACGGCACCTTCCGTATGACAGGTATGCCACGCCAGGGCCAATCACTGGACCAGGTGCGCGACTTGTTACTACAACAGCTGGAGCTGATCAAGAAAGGATCTTTCGACGAGTCGCTGATACAGGCAGTGGTAAACAACGATAAGATCAACACCATGAAAGCTTACGAAGACAATAGCAACCGCGCAGATGCCTTCGTAACGGCCTTTATCTATGACATGCCGTGGGAGAAATTTGTAAGCCGACAGGATGAATTCGCTAGCATCACCAAACAGGAAGTGGTGGATGTGGCGAACAAGTATTTCCAAAATAACTATGTGCTGGTATATAAGCGCACGGGCAAAGATCCGAACGCACAGAAAGTAGAGAAGCCAGCCATTACGCCAGTAGCTGTTAACCGCGACGCGCAGTCAGACTATTACAAAGCTTTTATGGCCAAAGAGGTGCAGCCGCTGGAGCCTGTTTTCGTGGATTACCAGAAGGATATCACCGAAACCAAATTAAAGCAGAACATTCCGTTGCTGTATACCAAGAACAACGATAACGGCCTGTTCCAGCTCTACTACATCCTGGACATGGGCACCAATAACGACCAGAAGTTGGGTATGGCCGTGAACTACCTGAAGTACCTGGGCACTGACAAGTATACTGCCGAAGAGCTTCAGAAGGAGTTTTATAAGTTGGGTACTTCGTTCGACGTGTTCTCTTCGGGAGACCAGGTATACGTGAGCCTGACTGGCCTGGACGAGAACTTTGAACAGGGCCTGAACCTATTTGAAAGTGTGTTGGCCAATGCCAAGCCAAACCAGCAAGCCCTGAAAGACATGGTAGCTGGTATTCTGAAAGCTCGCGAGGACGCCAAGAAAAACAAAGGCGTTATTCTGCAGCAGGCAATGGTGAACTATGCCAAGTATGGAGCAAAGAACCCATTCAACACCCTGCTGAGCGAGAAGGAGCTAAAGGCTGTGAAGCCGCAGGAGCTGGTAAACATTATCAAGAGCATCCCTACTTACGAGCACCGCGTGCTGTACTACGGCCCACGTGAAACAGAAGCTCTGGTAGCCGTGCTAAACGAAGGACATAAAGTACCAGCCACCTTAAAACCGGTACCAAAAGAAGTAGTTTACCCAGAACTCGACATCAAAGAGCCAACCGTTTACTGGGCTGACTATAACATGGTGCAGGCCGAAATGCTGTTCCTGAGCAAGTCTGTGCCTTACAGCAAAGACATTATTCCGGTTGTAAGGCTGTACAATGAGTATATGGGCGGCATTGTGTTCCAGGACCTGCGTGAGTCTAAAGCACTGGCTTACTCTACCTACTCTTACTATGGCACTGCTTCTAAGAAAGACCGTGCAAACTACCTAATGTCGTACATCGGGGCGCAGGCTGATAAGCTATCAGAAGCAATGTCCGGTATGCAGGCACTTTTAACTGATATGCCACTAGCCGATGCTAACTTTGAGAATGCACGTGCCTCTTTGCGCAACAGCATTTCTACGGAACGCATCACCAAAGCAGGTGTTCTGTTCGACTACGAGCGTGCCAAGAAACTGGGCCTGAACTACGATATCCGTCAGGATGTATATCAAAGCGCCAACAGCATGACCTTTGACCAACTGAAGGAGTTTCAGCAAAAGTATGTGAAAGGCCAGCCGCAGGTTATACTTGTGATCGGCTCTAAAGACCGCCTGAACTTTGACGCACTGAAGAAGTATGGCAAAGTAAAGCAGCTGGATCTGAAAACGCTGTTTGGGTATTAGGCCAGATTTAGATCCTAAAGCAAAACAAAAGGGGCAGCCAAGTTATGGCTGCCCCTTTTGTTTTGCTTTGTAAAGAATTTACGCCACTGTTGGTCTTCTTAATTTCCTTGTTAGTCTAATTTTGAAAACCAATGTTGCTGTATTTACTCATATTGAGTATGTGCGAAAATGCTTGCATACAGGCATTAAAACTCAACTGTTTTGAATATGGAGAATAGTATGAATTACACCAGAGCAACACTTCTTTTTGTGTCTGGTATTATTTCTATTGCAGCCTTGCTCTTGATGGGCACAGAGAGAATGGGCTATGGCTTTCTGATCGGCTATGGTTATACAGCTCTGGCATGTGGTATGGTGGGAGCGCTCTTTACTTATCTAAAGAACCAGAAAGCGAAAAAGGGGAAGTAGCACCTGAATCCTCTTCCAAAGTTCTTAGGCAAAATAACCCTAACGAGCACATTTGGTTAATAAGCAGCTTTCGCCTTTACAGGCTACTGTTACTACTTAAATTCAACCAATCATCTTTGGTTAGCGATCGGAAGAAGCTGTTATCGGCCGTTACTAGGTCGGTGGCGAGCTTCGACTTGTTCTGCTGCAGTACCTGAATCTTCTCCTCTACAGTGTTAGGACAAATCAGTCGCACGGCTATCACTTTTTTCTCCTGCCCTATTCTGTAGCTTCGGTCTATAGCCTGATTCTCCACTGCAGGGTTCCACCATGGGTCCACGATAAACACGTAGTCGGCTGCAGTTAAATTAAGGCCTGTTCCACCGGCTTTCAGACTTACTAGGAACACACGTGTCTCTTCATCCGTCTGGAACTGATCTACTACCTCCCCTCTGTTCCGTGTGCTGCCTGTGAGGTAAGAGAACTTGATATTTTCCTTCACCAGCTCCTTTTTGATAAGGTCCAACATGCCCACAAACTGTGAAAACACCAGGATCTTGTGGTACCGCGACACGTTCTGAATCTGCTGCAGGAGTACCTGTATCTTAGCGGAGGTATCGGTAAAGAGCTTGGCATCTCCAGTGAGTAGGGGCGAGTTGCAGATTTGACGCAGTTTGGTGATACCCCTCAGCACATGCATCGGGTGCTTTGTCAGCTCCTCTTCTCCGCTAGCATTAATGTAGTCTCTCAATTCCTGCTCACAGGTATCGTATACCTTGCGCTGCTCCTCTCCCATCTCACAGTAAAGAACCATCTCCGTTTTGTCGGGTAGCTCCTTGGCAACCTCAGCCTTTGTTCTTCTCAGCACATACGGACCAATCTTCTCTTGCAAGGCTTGTGCGCTCCTCCTGTCCTTAAACTTGTCGATGGGCATGGAATAGGTGTTGCGGAAGTAGGTCCTGGTGCCCAGCAAGCCGGGGCAGGCAAAGGAAAGCTGCGCATAAATATCGAAGGTGTTGTTCTCAAAGGGCGTACCTGTCAGCACGATCCTGTTGTATGACTGCAGCAGGCAGGCAGCCTTGTAGCGCTGCGAGTTCGGGTTCTTGATATTCTGTGACTCATCCAGGAAAACATAGCCGAACCTATGCTTCTTCAGAAAGACAATATCGGAGAGCAGGGTATTGTAGGTGGTTATCACCACATTGTACTCATGAAAAGTATCTGTGGCCTTTGCTCTGTTCGGACCATGGTGTATGTGCAGTTGCAGCGACGGAGCAAACCTGTTTAACTCCGCCTGCCAGTTAGGTATAAGTGAAGTAGGCACAACCAGCAGATGAGTTTGCTTCTCCCGTTTTTCCCGCAGCAAGAGCATAAAGGCAATTACCTGCACTGTTTTACCCAAACCCATGTCGTCGGCGAGACAGCCCCCGAATTGCAGATCGTCTAAAAAGTTGAGCCAGCTGAGGCCCTGCAGCTGGTATGGCCGAAGTGTGGTCTGCAGCCCGGCTGGTACGGGTGCGGGGGCAATGTTCTCCACGTTGCTCAGCTGTGCCTGGTACCACCATAGCTCTTTGTGCACCTGCTCATCCAGCATATACTCTTCGAACAGTTCCGTAAGCACTGCATAATTAGTCTTAGGAATATGCAACTCCTCCTCTACCACCGTGCCAGTTTCGAAATATACCTGTAGCCGTTGGAGCCACTCTTCAGGAATGATGCCCATGGTGCCATCGTCGAGTTGCACGTACTTGCTCTTGTTTACGACCGCCTTCTTCAGCTGCCTGATTGACGCTTTTTTGCGGCCAAATTTTACCTGCACATTTACATTGAACCAGTTCAGGCCGCTGGCTACCTGAATGGCCACCGTAGCTTTGTATCGATTGAGCTTGTTGCCCTGCAAATCATTGAAACCGAGAATGGTAACGCCGTTGGCGGCAAGGTTATCGAAGGCGTCAAGAAACCACGTCTCATCCAGGAAACGTGTCTTGTGCAGGTAAAAGTAATCGAGCATATTTTCCAGCTGCTCCCAGAAGTGCGGGTGCTGCTGGATCAGCAACTTTGTAAAAGCCGCTTCTGCCTCTGTGTTGCGTGTCACATAGAAAGGCCTGCCCATGTTGTCCTGATCGTAGATCAGCTTATTCGACAGCAAAGGGATTTCTATTTCACCGTACCGCATGAACGGGTGCAGTAGCACGTAATTTTCCGACTCGATTAAGTATAGCACCTTTTCCGGAAGCTGATTAAAGCCTTTGCTCCTTAACTGAGCCTTGGTGGCAGGCTTCAGGTAGGTATGCTCTACGGGCACATGCGACTCCATTTTGGACAGCACCTGCTGCTGGAAGTGCAGAAAAGAGTCATGGGGCAGTTGGAGCTCGTTACTGTGCTTTTTAAAATAGGCGGCTACAGGAGGTAAGTGTGGGTTGGAGCACAGGTACCAGGCATCATCAGCTACCAGGAAATGATCATACCGGACACTGACGCGGCTAAGGGAAAAGTAGGAGCCGTCTATAAACAGATCGCTTGTTATGCTAAACACGTCGCTAGTCAGGCCGATGCGTACTTTAAAATTCATTTTCGGCTGACTGACCTGAACAGGTACAATGGAGCGTGGTGTTATTTTCTCGGAAACCTGGCTATCGTGCAGGTAAAAAGCATACTGAAGCGGGTTGCGCACAAGTGCCTTTAAACTGGCAGTATCAGCTGCTGACTTTTCATAGAAATTCTGAAAACGGGCAACAGCACTGTAGAACTTCATCTCCTCCGGCTGCTCGGTTCGCCACACCAGTTCGAGCGGGTTCAGTATCGTGAAAGGCGCCTTTAGCTCACCTGTGCTGCTCAGGCTGCAGGAAACGAGTTGGGCACTAAAAAGGTTATAGTAGCGGTGCCTGCCAATCACAATGATCGTTCTTGAATCGGCAGAATTCCCGGCTAGTTGTGGTTGAGAAGCAAGGTGTGCGGCAAACAGCAACCCAGGGTCGTCTGTGCTGTCGAAAGGTTCGAACGGTGGGTATTGCTCTTCCATTATTGCTTCTCAGGCAGCCGCTGTGCTTCAGGAACCGGCTATGCCTTAGCTTCAAAGGTAAGCAAATGAGAAATCAGACGTGAGATTTTAAGTATTTGATTTCGATTCATCTGCTTGTTTGCCACTTAACTGTGTAAGGAAGATGATATAAGAATTAATCAAAGAAAGAATGACTGACCTGACGTTTAACTCATTCTATTGAAAACAGAGGCGACTCAACATGGATTGGGAAGTATGGTTTAAGCAGCTTTCTTAGATTGAACTTTCCAGGCATCACCGGTGCCTTTCCGGATTACAACGTTCGTGTAAGGACACCCTCCTTTCACAAAGCGCCAGTAAAGGGCTACATGTACATTGATGGATCGCTCCAGCACCCATAATGGTGCGTACAAGGCATAGCGCGCAGGAATACACTTCTGTGCCCCATTCCTGCGCCCACGCAGAGCCAATCCTACCGCCACAGCTGAAGTTGCAAGTGCCAATAACCCCAGAAATTTACGCTTGCCAAACACTCCCAACAGCAGGTGCGCCGGCAACAGCGACGCAAACAAGGTTGTCTTCTTCTTCATCGCGAAGTCCTCGTAAGCTTGTCGAGGCCGCTGCTCCAGCCACTTATCCAGCGTGGGCGGCATACGCCTGATAAAAAAGTCAGTGGCATAGCGAAAGCGGGCATCGTGATTGCGAAAATGCCTGATCATTTCCTCATTTTCAAAAAGCACGTCACCATCGTAGGGGCCAGCCTTTTCAAAAATACTTTTGCGCACACCGTTGGTGCCGGGGTAGTCTCCTTCCGGAACTACCGCACGATTGATAAGCATACGGGCTGAGTCGATGCGGGACCACCAGGGTACAAGGCCAAAGTAGTTCTGCGGCTTTACTACGTCGTATCCCTCCAGATCCTCTGTCATTCGCCGGAGGTCTGAAGCAGTATAGCGTATGTCGTCGTCGGCAATGATGATTTTATCATGACTGGCAGCGTTTACTCCGGTCATAACGCCATTTACCTTGCCGTTGAGGTAGGTGTACTTATTATCTACCGCTATGTGGCGGCAATGCGTCCAGGCTGCTGCATGCCGACTAAAGACAGGTTCTGGCGAACCATCCACCACCAGCACCTCACAACCCTGCTCCGCCAGAAACCTCCAGTATTGCGCAAACTCCTCTATGGCTGCCCCGTCTGTAGAAGAGGCGCGAATGGGGCACAGGTAAGTACATTGCAGATCAGGCATAAGGCATTAATCTAGAAGCGCTGTCTTTTGTCTAGTATCATCCTCCAGAAATAATTTCATACTGGATGGGTTTAAAGGCATAATTGTTTGATTGCTCTGCAGAACATGCCGTCAGCCCAACTATCAAGTCCATTTCAGCCTCCAGCAACACGTAATCACCGGCTTTACTTTGCGGTGGCTCTACGGAGAGTGTTCCGTCGGGTGCGAACTGCACATTCATAAAAATGTTGAAGGCTTTAGGAATATTATCCGGGGCAATGTCAAATTTGCTTAGGTTGATGAGCAGGTTTTCGAAGCAACTGGGGTGGTAATCGGGGTTGTTATACATAATCTGAAAGGTCTCAGGACTACAAGGGGCCAGTAAGAAATCGTTACGGCCGTTGGTGTCCTCCAGTATCTCCATCATTTTCCGGCTACGGTTGCTCCAGAGGTGGTGCCCTTTCGTGATTAAAATAGTCTCCTCAAAGTCAAGTGTTTTGCCAGACGACAATTTCTCACGTGTGTCGTCTGCGTTAAACAGGACCATATCGCTTACCTGCTCACCCTATGGGTCTATTACCTTCAGTTTGTCTCCTTTCCGGAGCTTGAAGGCCGCTCCGGTCTGTTTTGCTATCGTGTTAATCATTATCTTTTCTTCTTTGATAATCAAATCCGGCAAGGAAAGGGCATTTCCAACTTTCATCTACCTGCCGGCCACTGTATTGAGGAGCTTCCAATCCCTCTCCGAAGTTACTCAACATAGGATTTATGGAACCTTCGTAGGCAATTTCGCGCTCCCTAATTACCTTCTGCATGTTTTCGTAAATACTCTTCTCGCGCAGCTGTTCAAACTGGCGGTGCAGGTTAAAAGCCAAGGCCGTATGCTCAAATCTTCTGGCTTTGCGGCTTGCATTGGGGTGCAAGCCTACCACAAAAAAAGCTGTGCCATTATAGCTGAAGCTGAAATCGTTGTCATCAGGATTGTTGCTTACTGTTGGATCCCAAAGCTGCAAGTGTTTTTCACTGTCGTGCAATTTCTGGAGCTGTAACCATAGCTTTTCCTCAAAATCGATTTCAGAAACTGCCTCGTCGGTGAACACGGCAATCAAGGTCATATATTCGCTCTCCGCAGATAGGGTTTCTGCAGTATAGCTTTTCAGGTCCTCTCCTAATTGGCGCGTAGTTTCGTCGGCACCCATACTACTATACACGCCTAAACGGTACTGATTTGAATTTATAGCGGCTTTGGCGCCTACACAAGGGTATTCAGTGTCGCTTATCTTTTCAACTATACTTGAATGAATTGCCCTGACCCGTTCATCCGGATAATCTTCCAATTCTTCGGGCAGAAAGTAACTTTGCTTTTTTATATTGCTTGTAGCCATTCCAGGATTTAGATTATTACTATCTGCTGGTCTTAATTTGCAGACAGTATGCCTCTATGTTACGGCAAAACAACGCATGCGGATAAGTACTGGAGGTCTTCCAGGTAAGCATCTGTTGGAACTAGCTACATGATATACAAGGTTAGCTATACCTTTTGTCTTTGCTTGTACTTCATTAGCAGCCATAAAGTATAAACAAGAAAGGCTGCCTGATCGCTCAGGCAGCCTTTCTTGTTTATACTTTATACTTCTGTTTAGAAGCTAGCTAGTATGCTGTTTAGCGTTTCGCTTGGACGCATGGCTTTGCTGGCTTTTTCTTCGTCTGGGTGGTAGTAACCTCCTAGCTCTACCGGCTTACCCTGTGCAGCGATTTGCTCATCAATGATCTTCTTCTCATTATCAGTCAGCTCTTTTGCAAACTTAGAGAATCTGTCTTTCAGCTCTTGGTTCTTAGACTGCTCGGCTAGTGCTTGTGCCCAGTACATGGCCAGGTAGAAGTGGCTACCACGGTTATCGATGCCACCTACTTTGCGGGAAGGAGACTTATCGTTCTCCAGGAACTTAGCGTTCGCCTGGTTCAGCGCCTCTGCCAGCACGGCAGCTTTCTCGTTGTTGGTTTTGTAAGCAAGATCTTCCAGCGACACAGCCAGTGCCAGGAACTCGCCCAATGAATCCCAACGCAGGTAGTTCTCTTCTACAAACTGCTGTACGTGCTTCGGAGCGGATCCACCGGCACCTGTTTCGAACAGGCCACCACCGTCCAGCAGCGGAACGATAGAAAGCATTTTAGCGCTTGTACCCAGCTCCAGGATTGGGAACAGGTCAGTCAGGTAGTCACGAAGTACGTTACCGGTTACAGAGATAGTATCCTGGCCAGCTTTAGCACGCTCGCAAGTATAACGCATGGCATCTACCGGAGACATGATCTTGATCTCAAGACCATTTGTATCGTGGTCCTGCAGGTAACGCTCTACTTTCTTGATCAGGTTAGTATCGTGTGCACGCTGCGGATCCAGCCAGAAGATAGCCGGAGTGTTGGTGATACGAGCTCTGGTAACAGCCAGCTTCACCCAGTCCTGGATAGGCAGGTCTTTCGTCTGGCAGGCTCTGAAGATATCTCCTTCGTCAACCTTCTGCTCCATCAATACATTGCCAGAAGCATCAACTATACGCACTGCACCGCTTTCTACAATCTGGAATGTTTTATCATGTGAACCATACTCTTCAGCCTTCTGAGCCATCAGACCAATGTTAGGCACAGTACCCATGGTAGTCGGGTCGAAGGCACCGTTCTCTTTGTGGAACTGGATTACCTCCTGATAGATGCCTGCATAGCTGCGGTCCGGAATAATGGCCTTTGTATCGTACTGCTTGCCATCTGGTCCCCACATTTTACCGGAAGAACGAATAGCAGCCGGCATAGAGGCATCAATAATAATATCGCTTGGCACGTGCAGGTTCGTGATGCCTTTATCAGAATCTACCATCGCCAATGCAGGACGCTGATCATACACCGCCTTGATGTCCGCCTCAATGTTTCTGCGCTCATCATCCGACAGGTTCTTGATCTTAGCATACACATCGCCCAGACCGTTGTTCGGATCTACGCCAAGCTCTTTGAAGGTATTGGCATGCTTTTCGAACACATCTTTGAAGAAAACAGTAACGGCATGGCCGAACATAATAGGGTCAGACACCTTCATCATGGTAGCCTTCAGGTGCAGCGACAGCAGTATATCCTGCTCTTTTGCATCATCAATTGCCTTCTCCAGGAACGAGCGAAGTGCTTTTCTGCTCATTACAGAAGAGTCCATTACTTCTCCCTCTTTCAGCGCCACTTTCTCTTTCAGAACCTTGGTGTTACCATTGGCATCAACAAACTCGATGCGTACATCCGTAGCATTTTCTACTACAACTGATTTCTCGCTGCCGTAGAAGTCGCCTTCGCTCATGTGGGCCACGTGCGTTTTAGAGTCTGAAGACCATGCACCCATTGAGTGCGGGTTCTTTTTAGCGTACTGCTTTACAGCATCAGCCACACGGCGATCAGAGTTACCTTCACGCAACACTGGGTTTACCGCACTACCCAACACTTTTGCGTAGCGCGCCTTTATTTCTTGCTCAGCATCATTTTTTGGTTCGCCCGGATAGTCAGGAATATCATAACCTTGCGCCTGCAGCTCCTTAATAGCCGCTGTAAGCTGCGGAATAGAAGCACTGATGTTTGGCAGCTTGATGATGTTTGCCTCTGGAGTTTTAGCCAACTCACCCAAGTAAGCCAGATCATCCGACTGCTTCTGCTCATCGGTCAGGTTCTCTGGGAAAGTAGCCAGTATACGGCCGGCCAGCGAGATATCTCTTGTCTCTACCTCAATACCTGCTGCTTTTGTGAACGTTTGAACAATTGGTAAAAAGGAGCGCGTAGCCAGCGCAGGGGCTTCATCGGTTATAGTATAAATGATTCTTGATGCTTTTGTCGTCATATCAATCTTTGAGTTTATGTTATCTACTTCCAACAGGGGAAGTAGATATAGGTTCTAATAGCAAATATAGTAGTCTTTTTGATATAGGCTAATCTGAAGCTCCCTTTCCTGCCATCCCTGCCAGTTACCTTTAGTAATCCCTCCTTTTTCAGGCCAAACCCTCATCAGACTCCAGAAAGATACCAAAAGTATAGTCTTACGTGCCTTCCGCCGGCAAAGGAGTATCAATATGTAAAAACTTACCTTTTGCTCCTGCTTACTTCCCTACCCCTAGGTCGGCTTTGACAGATTTTTTAACCTGCTTACGTAACAGCTACCTACTGCTTACGTCTTTGTTAGCTTGGATACTTACTAGCTCTTTACCACGATATGAGTACAATTTATACTTTCATAAGCATACAGTTGCTGCGCTACCTGCTTGTCTTCTTCTTTGCCAGCAACGCCACACCTTCTACAGCGCAGTTCAAGATCATGACCTTGGGCAACTCCATTACGCAAGGTAACCTGGAGCACCCGGGGTACAGGTATAGGCTCTGGCAAAAGCTTGTAGATGCTGATGTGGATGTAGAGTTTGTGGGCTCGCATGATACTAATTTTGGAGGAGATCCTGCCGTTAAAAACATAGTGTACAAAGGCCGCACCTACACCAACCGTAACGAGGGCCACTGGGGCTGGAGTGCCGATGAAATATTAAACGGCAAAGCCGGAGAGGGCAACCTAGTCCGGTGGCTACAAACTTATACTCCTGATATTGCACTTATTCACCTGGGCACAAACGACATGTTCAGGCAATGTGGCGATGGCAGCGACTGCTATGAGCAAACTATAGATGAGCTAAGGCAGGTGGTGCAACAGATAAGAGGAAAAAATCCAGCCGTAACAATTATACTGGCCCAGCTTATACCTGCCTACAGCCAAAAAGTAGGGCCAGCTATAGCCGATAACATTGTGGAGTTGAACAAGCGGATTCCGGGCCTGGTGCAAGAGCTGAATACAGCAGCATCACCGGTGATACTGGTAGATCAGTATTCCGGCTTCGATGCAACAGAAGGAGTTGATACTTGGGATGGTGTACATCCTAACGCCAGTGGTGAGGAGAAAATGGCACAGAAGTGGTTTGATGCAATGAATCTGTTGGTCACACCCCAGCCGGTAGAACTTTCTTTCTTCAAAGCCAGCCTCTCTACAAATAATGATGTGCAGCTAGAGTGGCAAACGGCCTCTGAGACGAATAATGCTTACTTCGAGATACAGCGCTCCACCGATGGCAACGAGTTTTCACCACAAGGAAAAGTAGCAGGTGCTGGCACTACCGTTACCATGCAGCATTATACTTTTACAGATACCCTTACCCCATCAGGACTGCTTTACTACAGGTTAAAGCAAGTAGACACTGATAGCACCAGCACCTTTTCTAAGGTTGTGCAGGTAGAAGCTCCAAAACAGGAGCAGGCTTTACGTGTATACCCTACCAGCAGCAGAGGCCACAGTATAGCTCTACACTTGCAGCACAAAAACACAACAGACGTGGCGAATGTGCATATCTACACCATCGACGGGAAACTGGTGCAAAAGGTAGAAAAGTTGAAAGGAAATAACGGGACTTATCGCACCCAGATAGCAACAAGTTTACTACAGGGAGCAGGTTTATACCTGGTGCGTGTAATGGCTGGTGATAAGCAATACTACTCTGAGTTTATAGTAGAGCGATAACTACAATGGCTCGTCCTGCTCCTGGAGTAGCTGAATCACCTCTTCATCGGTAGTTTGGGTAAACTCCTCATAAAACTGCCCTACGGCCTGGAAGAAGGGTGGCACAAGCAGACAGATGAACTCATCTACCAAGTTAGAGAAATACGCTGCGGCAGAAGGCGGCGCAACCGGCACAGCTACTACAATCTTTCGTGGTTGCTCTTTCTCTACCAGCTTAACCGTAGCCTCCAAGGTTTTGCCGGTGGCAATACCATCATCTACAATAATGGCAATGCGGTCCTGAAGCGGGATGTGCTGGCGGTCGCCCATAAAGAGCCTGTACTTTTGCTGTAAGTTTTGGCGGATGCGCTGCACCTCTTCCACAATATATTCCTCTGGCACCTCAGCCCGCTCATCCACCGTTACACTATCCATACTTACAGCCCCGATGGCAAACTCTTTATTTTGAGGGTGTCTTATTTTTTTGGAGAGTGTTACCTCCAGCGGCATGCCCAGCTTTTTGGCAATAGGTGCCGCCACAGGCACCCCTCCTCTGGGTATGGCCAGCACTACCCCCTGCTGCCCTCTGTACTTATCTAGTCGCTCAGCCAGCAACTGAGCAGCCTGCGCTCGGTTATGTATAAGCTGCCCATTCATTTTACTTCGGGTTTACGAACGTATCATCTGCCAATTCACATTACTCCAACCACTAAGGCTGGCTCTGGCGTAACGGCTGCTGCTTGTTTGGCTTCACATACTTGCGGAACCAGTCGGTGGCAAGTTGAGCTGCCATCTCCAGTGCGCCTGGCTCTTCAAACAAGTGGGTGGCATCCGGTACAATTTCTACATCCTTTATACACTGCATGGCATTTTGTGCCTGTATATTCATTTCCAGCACCGTCTCATCTTTACCCCCCACTATCAGCAGGGTTGGCACCTGCAGATCGGGAAGCACTGTATCTGCCAGGTCAGGGCGGCCACCACGGCTTACTACTGCTTTTACAATATCCGGGCCTTCAGCGGCGGCGGCTCCTATGGCAGAGGCAGCACCAGTGCTGGCACCAAAGTAGGCAATGTTGAAGTCCTGCGTACGAGGATCCTGCTGCACCCAGTAAGTGGTTTCGATCAGGCGCTGGGTAAGCTTAGGTATATCGAAGCGGTTCTTGGTCTCCTTGTCCTCTTCTTCTGTCAGGAGGTCGAACAACAAAGTAGCGAAACCTGATCGCTGCAAGTGTTCTGCCACAAAGCGGTTTCTGGTGCTAAGGCGGCTACTTCCGCTGCCGTGCGAGAAAATAATGAGTCCGAATGCATTCTCGGGTATAGCCAAATCACCAATAAGCGAAACACCCTGCACATCTATGCGGACGCTTTCGTTGAAAGTGTAGTTTATCATAGCTTGTTCGTATTGTTCAGTTCAGCTCTCTGGCTGCGTATTAAGAGTACGACCTGTTATTTTCAAAGTTCAGAAAGTATATATCTGAGAGCTGCCAACTGCGTATTTGTGTTTGTAGTAATACCTTAAATCATGCGTAATATTCTATCTATACTTTTTCTGATTGCTGCTTGCTTTGCCTGTGGGATAGATGGCCGTAACAGCAACCTGGGCGATGAGAGGATAAATTCGTTAGAGGCTGTGCAGGAGGAACCGCAACGTATGGGCCAGCCGGAAGAGCCAGACGCAGCCATGTTTGAAAAAGCATACCAGCAGTTTTTCAGCGCCTTACAAGCAGCCGATACAGCGGCACTGAACAATTTTATAGATGCTGCGCAAGGCTTCTGGCTGATAGAGCAACCTGGTGCCGTACCTGCTTATGCCCACTATGCAACAGTGCAGGAGGTAAAGTGGGAGTACCTGCAACAACCCTTTACAAGTATAAACCAGCAGGTAAAAGAATGCCAGCTACAGCAGCGCAAGGCTTTTCCTAAATTCGATTGTGCCGCTATGGATGGCGGAGCCTCAGGCTTTTCTGAAGACGGGTGCTTTTATACTTTCAATACTTCCAGCTTCAAAAATTCTGACATGTGGCAGTATGCCAGCCTAAGCGCACAGCAGGAGGAACAGGTACAAAAGCTACAGCAGCAGGTACAGGCAACCGTGCTGCACACGAACTCTGCTTTTCGTTTCCATTTTGGCTACAACAAAGGTCGTTGGCAACTCTTATTCGCCGACCTTCGCGTACCCTGCAGCGCGTAAGTGGAGTTTGAAAGTTGGAGAGGTAAGAGTTAAAAAGTTAACGGTTTATATGGCTATCACCGTATTGATAGCAAACCACCTATATACACTCAACTTTGTAACCTTCTAACTTTCTAACCTCACAAATTTAAACTATCTAACTATACCATGGCTTACTACAGACGCTTTGATGCACCTCCACCCGACCCTAAAGTGCTGCAAGAGCTAACTGAGCTGCAACGGCAAATGCAGGAGCGCATCATCATCCAGAAGCCGGACTTCAACCTGAAACTGATTGCAGGCTGTGACTCCTCTTTTATTGGAGAAGACACTATTCTATCTGCTTTTATACTTCTGACCTACCCTGAGCTGGAAGTAGTGGAGAAAGTATGGCACTATGGGCCAGTGGAGCTGCCGTACATTCCCGGTTTTTTGGCCTTCCGCGAGGCACCTAACCTGCTTAAAGCATACGAAAAGCTACAGCAGAAGCCAGACATGATCATGGTGGATGGCCATGGCATTTCGCACCCGCGCCGCTTGGGTATTGCCACTCACCTGAGCCTGCACCTGAACAAACCCACCATGGGCGTTGCCAAGAAAGTACTGGTTGGCAAGTATACAGAACCTGCAGCCACCAAAGGCTCTGTTTCTCCTTTGGTTTACAAGGATGAGGTTATAGCCAATGTGCTGCGGACAAAGGATAATATCAAGCCTGTTTTTGTTTCGCCTGGTCACCTGATGGATTTGGAGTCGGCTACAGAGATTGCACTGAACTGTGCCACCAAGTATAAACTACCAGAGCCAACGCGACTGGCGGATCACTATGCGGCGGTGTTTAAAAAGGAGGTGAAATAAAGTACCTTACTATTTACCGATCAGCAGGATAAATGTAGCTTTGCGGCCCATGTTATACAACCCAAGCTATATGAAACAATTTTACCTTTTCCTCACTTTCCTACTCACCATTTGCACCACAAATTTACTGGCCCAGCAAGATTCTACTGTCTCATTTGTAGCCTATTGGCATAAGGGCGAAACGCAGAAGTACAAGGTTATTAAAAAGCGGCTGGAGCACCGCAATGGCAAAGAAACCAAAAACGAAACCTCCTCTTACCTTACAAGCTTTACTGTACTGGACTCTACCGCTACTTCTTACCTGGTTGAGTGGAAGTATGAAAACACGCTTTTCAACAGTGCCCCCGAACTGTCGGCACAGATGGAGTCTCTTGGCGAGAAGTACCGCTACCTGACCATCAAGTATAAAACAGATGAAATGGGTACTTACCAGGGAATAGAGAACTGGAAAGAAGTAAGCAAAATGATGAGCGACGTTTTTGACCTGGTTATCAAGAACACAGAGGTAGCCAAAAAGCGTGATTTTGAGAAGGCTATGAAGCCATTCAAGACAATGTACAGCTCAAAAGAGGGCATCGAAAGCCTAGTACTGAAAGAGCTACAGAGCTTCCATGGCCCTTATGGTGCCGCTTTTAGCTTGGTAGACACAGTTTATTATGAAGACATGCTCCCTAATCTGTTTGGGGGAGATCCTATTAAAGCAAACGCCTCTGTTTACTTTAAGCCAATTGATTATGAAAACGGCACCTGCACCTTTATCAACGAGCTAAACCCTGACTCGGAAGATACCCGCAGAATGATTACTGATATGTTTGGCAAAGTAATAGCCTCAACATCTTTTAAAAGTGCTGCCGAAATGGAGCAGAAGATGGAAGAGCTGCGCAAAACCTTTGCTGAAATGAAAATGGAAATCCGCGACTACAATACCTATACTTTCGATCTGGAAAACACCTGGCCAACGCTGGTAACCACCAAACGCACTACCCTAATGGAGTCTCCGGGCGATGCAGGCTCCAGAGTAGACGAAGTGATTATCGAAAGAGTATATTAACGTGAACTCGGGAATTCACTAAGTAAAAATCAGTATTTCGTATAAACAAGAAGGCTAAGGGGCAGGTAGAAATAACAGCCATTATTTCACCTAACTCCTTCGCCTTATGTACTTTATCATCGATACTACCAAAGTCGTGGAAGTCTTCTGCGAAATTGATGATTTCTGCCTTCAGGTGAAGGAGTACCTTACTACCCATCCCTTACCCGAGGGACTCGCGCCGCGCCACCCGGCAGGCCGCAAGCCCTCCCTTTCGGAAAGCGAGGTGCTCACCATCCTCGTCCTTTACCACTTGTCGGGCTTCAAGTGCTTTGAGTACTACTATGAGCGCCTGGTGCTGGGAGAGCTGAGAAGCTATTTCCCCCGGGCCGTCTCGTATACACACTTCTTGGAACTGGCCAGGCAGGCGCTGCTGCACGCTTTTCTGCTGGCCCACTACCGAGCAGGCCTCTGGCAAAGAAGCGACCATTACGACATCGACTCCAAGAAGCTGCCTGTCTGCGACAACCGCCGCATCCACTCCCACAGGGTCTTTGCCGACATGGCTAGCCGGGGCAAGGGATCCACCGGCTGGTTCTACGGCCTCAAGCTGCACCTGGTCACCAACGAGCACAGTCAGCTGGTGCGCTTCCTGATCACTCCGGCTAACGTGGCCGACAATAACCCGAAGGTGCTCAGCTTCCTGCTCTCCGGGCTCAAAGGCAAGTGTTATGGCGATAAAGGCTATCTCACTTCCCTTTTCGAGGAGCTGCTCGAAGAGGGCTTGCACCTGGTGACCAAAGTGCGGCGCAACATGAAAAACATGCTCCTTACGCTACAGGATAAGCTGAACCTGCTCAAGCGGGGCAGCATCGAGGCCGTCAATGATATTCTGATGAGGAGTCTGTGACATCGACCACATCCGCCACCGAAATCCTTTGAACGCCCTAGCCCAGATTCTCTCCGGCCTTACCGCATACACATCTCTGGACCAGACAAGTAGCTTTAAGCCGGCTAGAATATATGCCTAATTCCCGAGTTCACGTTATACTAGTCTTCACACCACTAATAATTACAAAGCCTCACGACTTAGAAACGTGAGGCTTTTTCTTTTTCCGCACAACCCTTTTATGAAACCTCCTCACCATAAACCGATTTAGAAATAGCGCCTCCTCCTACAGCAACTAACTTGTGCATCTACAGCACTACTATAGGATCAGGCTATGATCAGGCACACCTACATTTCTCAAACATCGTGTGAGGGGAAAACTAAACGCTGCAAAGCTTAGCTGTTTTGCTGCCATTATGGCTCATTATTCCAACACCAACTGCTATTATCATGACATATTTACAGTTAAACCACCTAAAAGTACTACTGGCGTATCCTTTGTTATAAAGCTCGTAGAATTAAAACTAGGGAAAACAGGAGAAGAGACATGAACTTTAATAACTATACCATCAAAGCTCAGGAGGCCATTCAGAAGGCCACTGAGATAGCCGGCGGCAATCAGCAGCAGGCTATCGATACTGGGCATATTTTAAAAGCGATACTGGAGACAGACGAGAATGTTACCAACTTCCTGCTCCAGAAACTGAACATCAACGGTAACATCCTGCACAGCAAGCTGGATGAGACAGTAGCTGCTTACCCAAAAGTAAGCGGTGGCAGTCCATACCTGGCTAATGATGCCGCTGCAGCCTTGCAAAAAGCTACTTCATACTTGAAAGAGTTTGGCGATGAGTATGTTGCCATAGAGCACATGCTGCTGGGCCTGCTGGCTGGTCGCGACAAAGTAGCCGGCTTGATGAAGGATGTTGGTTTCAATGAGAAAGACCTCAAAAAAGCCATCAAAGAATTGCGCGGCGGCGCCAAGGTAACAGACCAGAACGCCGAGGCCAAGTATAACTCGCTGAAGCGCTATGCCCGCAATCTAAACGAGCTGGCCCGAAGCGGAAAAATTGACCCAGTAATTGGCCGTGACGAGGAGATACGTCGTGTGCTGCAGATCCTGAGCCGCCGCACCAAAAACAACCCTGTACTGTTGGGTGAGCCTGGTGTGGGTAAAACCGCCATTGTAGAGGGCTTGGCGCAGCGTATGGTGTCTGGTGACGTACCGGAAAACCTGAAAAACAAAACGCTGATGAGCCTGGATATGGGTCTGCTTGTGGCAGGTGCCAAGTATAAGGGTGAGTTCGAGGAGCGTCTGAAGGCGGTTATCAAAGAGGTTACGGATGCCGAGGGTGAGATCATCCTCTTCATCGACGAGATACATACTTTGATTGGAGCCGGTGCAGGCGGTGATAGTGCTATGGACGCAGCCAACCTGCTGAAACCAGCCCTGGCACGTGGTGAGTTACACGCTATTGGTGCCACTACCCTGAAAGAGTACCAGAAATATATCGAGAAAGATAAAGCACTGGAGCGTCGTTTCCAGGCCGTGATGGTGGATGAGCCAAGCGTGCCGGACGCTATCTCTATTCTTCGTGGTATCAAGGATAAGTATGAACTGCATCACGGCGTGCGCATTAAGGACGATGCCATCATTTCTGCGGTAGAGCTTTCGAACCGCTACATCTCCGACCGCTTCCTGCCAGATAAGGCGATAGACCTGATGGACGAGGCAGCGGCGAAATTACGCATTGAGATCGATTCATTGCCAGTGGAGCTAGACGAATTGCAGCGCCGTGTTATGCAGTTGGAGATTGAGCGTGAAGCTATCCGCCGTGAAAATGATAAGGACAAGGAAGCTGCGCTCTCTAAAGAGATTGCAGACCTTTCTGGCAAGCGCGATGATCTGAAAGCCAAGTGGCAGAATGAGAAGCAGATCATTGAAGGAATCCAGAAAGCAAAAGAGAACATTGAGAACTTCAAACTGGAGGCTGAACAAGCCGAGCGTGCAGGCGACTATGGCCGCGTAGCTGAGCTTCGTTACGGCAAGATACAGGAGGCTGAGGCACATCTGAAGCAACTGCAGGAGCAGGTGCGCGAGATGCAGGGTGAAAACCCAATGCTGAAAGAAGAGGTGAACTCTGAGGATATTGCCGAAGTGGTAGCTAAGTGGACTGGCATACCTGTAAGCAAAATGCTACAGAGCGACCGCGAGAAACTGTTGCACCTGGAGCAAGAGCTGGGCAAGCGTGTAGCCGGCCAGGAAGAAGCAATTGAGGCTATTTCGGATGCCGTGCGCAGGAGCCGTGCGGGTATGCAGGATCCGAAGCGCCCGATTGGTTCGTTCATCTTCCTGGGTACAACCGGTGTGGGTAAAACTGAGCTCGCCAAAGCGCTGGCCGACTACCTGTTCAACGACGATAACGCCATGGTGCGCATCGACATGAGCGAGTACCAGGAGCGCCATGCTGTGAGCCGCCTCATTGGTGCACCTCCAGGATATGTGGGTTACGATGAAGGTGGTCAGTTAACAGAAGCTATCCGACGCAAACCATACTCTGTAGTACTGCTCGACGAGATCGAGAAAGCGCACCCGGATGTGTTCAACATCCTGTTGCAGGTGCTCGATGACGGCCGATTGACAGACAGTAAAGGTCGCGTGGTGAACTTTAAAAATACCATCATCATCATGACGTCAAACATTGGTTCGCACATTATACAGGCTAATTTCGAAAAGATGACGCCGCTGAACCATGATGAGGTTATTGAGCAGACGAAAGAGGAAGTATTTGACCTGCTGAAGAAGTCGGTAAGGCCAGAGTTCCTAAACCGTATCGACGAGCTGGTAATGTTCCGTCCGCTGAGCCGTGGCGACATCCGCAAGATCGTCAGCATCCAGTTCCGTCATATACAGCATCGTTTGGAAGAGGCTGGCATACAGCTGATCGCCACCGACGAGGTACTGGACTATTTAGGCGAGCAGGGTTTCGATCCGCAGTTTGGTGCTCGTCCGCTGAAACGAGTTATTCAGCGCCAGGTACTTAATGAGCTATCAAAAGAGATACTCTCTGGTAAAATAAATAAAGATTCTGTAGTAGAAGCCGTGTTGGAAAACGGAGAAATCCTATTTAACAACGTGGATGTAGAGATACCTACAGGAAAGTAATTGAAGTTTAAAGTTTAGCAATACTAAAGCGGCATTTCTGATGAGGTGCCGCTTTATCTTTTTATACTGGTGCTATTTTTCGCTTTACCCATTCACTCAATTTTATTGCACTCTCCTTCATACTAACCGTCACAAAACCCTATATATAATGACTTACACTAAATAGTTATTGCACAACGATTACCTACCTTATAATTCTGCCGTATAAAACCCTAAATTTTAACCAATGAAAGCTATGAAAAAAGTCATATTTTATTTTGTTGCAGGATCCATGGTCGCTGCAACCGCATGTAGCAGCACAGGCTCTACTACTGCAGATAATACTTCGATGGAAACATCTGAAACAGTTACCGTTGCTGGTAGCACCGATAATGAGACAACTACAAATACAGGGACAACAGGCACTACTGGTACAACCGGCACCTCTACTACGCACACAGGTACAACTGGCAC
Source organism: Pontibacter korlensis (assembly GCF_000973725.1). Taxonomy (NCBI): domain Bacteria; kingdom Pseudomonadati; phylum Bacteroidota; class Cytophagia; order Cytophagales; family Hymenobacteraceae; genus Pontibacter; species Pontibacter korlensis. The sequence continues at coordinate 872,559 of NZ_CP009621.1, forward strand.
AACAGGTACCAACACGGGCACTACAGGCACGACAGGTGACACGAACAGACCAGGTACGATAGGAGCAACTGGAGCAGCAACTGCTACAACAGGCATGGATGCAGCTACAGAGGTTGACATGACCGCTTTGATGAACCTTGATGACGTTACCTTTTTGATGACTGCCGCCAGCAGCAACATGCTGGAAATTGAACTAGGCAAGATGGCTGCCGAGAGAGCCACTGACCCTCAGGTAAAAGAGTTCGCTCAGATGATGGTAGACCACCACACAAAGGCTAGCCAGCAAATGAAACCTATAGCCTCTCAGATGGGTGTAGAGTTACCTACTACACTTATGCCAATGCACCAGGCAATGGTAGACAAACTCTCTAAAAAAACGGGCACTGGCTTCGACGAAGACTATATGGATACTATGGAGCGTGCACATAAAATGGATGTAGCCATGTTTGAGGCGAAATCCAATAACGCCGAATCTGAACAAGTGAAGTCTTTTGCGGCTAAAACACTACCGCTATTGCAGTCTCACCATAAATCAGCAACCGAAATTGAAGACACTGTAGATTAAGTAAACCTAACTTTAGCAAAACAGTCCGCCAGGCAGGTGCCTGGCGGACTGTTTTTTTTTTGAAGGATATTGACTCTTGCCCCAACTGAATTATAGTATCTAAGTAGCACGTCAACAACAAGCTTTAGAAGTGTACACAAGATTGTACTTAAAAACAGGCTTATGCTTTAGCTATTACTAAAAATCTATATTTTGCAGGTGCTATACCCTAACGCCATGCGAAAGAGATTTTATACTTTCCTCCTGCTACTTGCCCTCACAATTTTTACCACCGAGGCAGCCAAAGTAGATACACTGGTTATTCAGAGCCCGTCCATGCAGAAAACGCTGAAAGCGGGCGTAGTGACACCAGACGGTCATCAGAAAAAAAAGAGCGGACCTTACCCGGTGCTGTACCTGCTGCACGGCTACAGCGGTAACTACAGTGACTGGTTGAAAACACCGCCACAGAAAAACCTGCTGCAGCAAATGGCAGACAAGTATCAAATCATCATCGTTACACCGGAAGGTGGTTTCAGCAGCTGGTACTTTGACAGCCCTACAGATAAAAGCAGCCAGTATGAAACTTACATTACAAAGGAACTGCGAGAGGAGCTGGACAGCAAGTATAAAACCATAGCCGATAAGCGCGGACGTTTTATCTCTGGCCTGAGTATGGGCGGGCATGGTGCTTTATACCTATCTGCGCGTAACCCTGAGCTATACTTAGCTGCTGGCAGCATGAGTGGCGCCTTGAACGTAGCAGGCATTGAGCACGAAAACCTGCTTAAAAGTATAGAGGCAGTGCTTGGTCCGAAGCAGGAGAACCAGGAGCTATTCCGGCAGAGTTCTGTTGTGCATATGGTGCCGCAGCTAAAAGCCAGTGGCGTTAAATTTATGATTGATTGTGGCGTGAATGATTTTCTGGTTGAAGATAACCGCGAACTGCACCGCCGCCTGGTGTATGAAAAGGTGCCTCACGACTATATTGAACGGCCCGGCGAGCATAACTGGGTGTACTGGGGCAACGCGCTGGAGTACCACCTGCTGTTCTTCCAGAAGGCGCGAGCTGAGGCCTTGGCACAATAATAAACTAGGTTCTCACAGGCGCTGCCTACATACCGGACACTAAACTACCTGGGCACAGGGCTTTACTAGCGGTTTAATGCTCGCCCGCTGAAGTGTATACCCCACACGACGCACTGAACGGACTGCCTGAAAAGGCCTGTGAGGCAAGGCCCATAAAAAAGCAGCGGTAGAGGCTGCAGGAAAAATGAGCAGGTACAGTTCTATAACCTGTATGTAGAAATTTTACTGGAAAGCAACTAAATATTAAAGACTTGCCATAAAAAGGCGGCACCTCATGAGGTGCCGCCTTTTTTGTTACTCGGGCTATTCCACCAACAACTTAATCTCTAAGAAAGGTAAGACGACGGCAAGAGTATTCATAAGAATCTGCACCAGGTAGTACAATATCATACTTCCGTTCAAGGCAAAACCATTCTATGTATTACCAGCACAAAAACTTGTATATGATTATTTTATTAAAAGTTTTAACAATGAACATGTAATTAAGTTATTGAAAATCAATGAATTAAATAAATAGTTTAAATAATATATCTATATAATGCAACGGCTTAATCTAAACCAAGTATAGCAAAACGAAAAATAGTCTTGCAAGAAACAGTTATATGTTATGCTAAAACTTTACTTTAACCTATTCAATTCATTCAGAATCTTCTCCATACTACTTCTTTTATCTGCACCTGTTTTTGCTCAGAACACGACTCAGGTTTTCTTTGAGCAATTCTCCGGAAATTCTTTCCCTAACGGATGGAAATCGATTAGCGATAGTGATACAAAGAGTGCTAGTGGTTATGAATGGCAGGTAGTACAAGGAGTAAATTCAAGAGAAGGCCAACCTCAGCAATCTGCCATGAATATTGAGAAGAAGAATCCGTCAGATGTTAAAAACATCAATGTTTGGGCTTTCACACCTGCCATAACTATGTACCCAGATGTCATTTATACCATTAGCTTTTACCATCAGAATAAGGCAAGTGGAACTGCATCATTCGAACTAGCTATCAATACTGCACAAGATTACTCTAATGCTACTATCATTGCCTCTGAGCCTTTGATTGACAAGAGCAGATGGGAAGAACATGAATATATAGTTACAGTAAATACTGAAGGGCAGTACTACCTAGGTATTGGCATTAAGCAGTTGAGCAATGACATAGATTTAAGCATAGACGAGATAAGAGTAACCGCTTCCAGCGGACCGTTAGAAGGCACCTACAATGTTGGTTTAGATGGCGATTTTGTAAAGCCTGAGATAGCCATCAGACATTTAGGAATAAGGGGTATATCTGGCGAAGTTATTTTTAATCACACAAACCCCACCTACTATATAGAAGACGGTAAAAAATTAACTATTGACTCATTCACGGGAGCTGGAAACTGGCCAGTTACATTTAAGTCTGCTACTCCAGGATCTGCCACTATTAAGGGTTCATCGGACAAAGAATCCCTCATATACCTGAACATGGTTGACAACATTCACTTCAGCGGATTTAAGATTCACAATAGCAGTGCTAAAACACCATGGGGAATAGCAATGGATAAGTCGAACAACTGCTCTGTAAGCGGGTGTACTATTTCGGCTGGTACAGAAACCGGCAACACCGGAGCCAGAGGTATAACCATCAACAGCGGCAGCAACATTAGGATCATCAACAACATGATTCATAGTATTCTGGGCACTGGAATAGACATAAGCAGCAGCATAACGGACAGTGGACTGGACAACCTTTATGGTGTTGTAATAGATGAAGGCGAAAACCACAAGCTTTATAACAACTCCATATCTATGACAGGCCAAAGATCAGTAACAGGGTCTGTCGCTGCTGCCTTGGCTGTGGCCTCAGGTACTACCGGTCTTGATGTACGAAATAACATCTTGGTCAACACACAAACAGCAAGCTCAGGAGCTTTAAGAACAACAAATTATGCTGTCTATTCTCTTGCTGACAGAGCTGCATTCAGCAACATAAACTACAATTTGTATTTTGTTGCTTCTTCCTCTACATCCACAGTTAATAGCCTAGGCTTTATACAAAACACCAACGCAGCAAGTTTGGCAGACTGGAAAGCAGCTACATTAATGGACGGCAGTTCTATGTTTGGGGAACCAGCATTTACTTCTAACACAAACTTAGCCATCAACCCATCAAGTCCGCGTAGTTGGTTTACAAATGGTACGGGAGTACAGATAGCTGCCGTACCTAAAGATATGCTAGATGTTAACAGAAGCATAAGTGTGGCAACAGGCGGCGTGGACATGGGCGCATTGGAGTTTATACCTACCGCCACAGCACCGGATATGGCGGTGAGTGGTGAAAGAGCGGCGGGTAAAAGGCAGGTTTTCTATTTTGCTGGCCGTGAGATGGCTGCCGTTACTTGGTCCCCTACCGCTACAAACATCCCCTCTAATTTCGCCATTAAGTATAAACCGGGGCAGTTTTTAAACAGCTATCCAATTGAGCACATGAACAGCTCTATGGAGATTCTTAACGGAGAGCAAAACAATGTTGCTACCTATTCTTATGATTTTGAGATGTACTATGATGAAGCTCTTTTGGGTAACCTTCAGGAGAACTCCTTAAATTTTACATTATCACAAAAAGATACTCCTGACTCAGAATGGGTGAGTCACAACGACATCGAGTATAACTTTGATGACAATAAGCTGATTAAAAGCAATGTAGAATCGGCTGCTCATTTTGTAGGCTCAGATTATAACCAACCAATGGGCACTCTTCCTGTAACCATCAAATCCTTCACAGCCAAAAGAAGTGGAATGTACACTATCGTAAACTGGGAAACAGGTATGGAGCTTAATAACAAAGGCTTTGAGATACAAACATCAACAGATGGTCACACCTTTACTGCACTAGACTTTGTGGAAGCTAAGAGCAGCAACAGTGCTCAAGGTAATAAGTACTCCTACACCGACATTCGCAATGGCAAAGCAGGAGTTATCTATTACAGACTAAAGCAAATAGACACCGACGGTACCTTTGAGTTGTTCGGCCCTAAAGCTGTAGATTTTGGTAAAGCCGGCATAAGTATGGTAGCATCCCCAAACCCATTTTCTTCCGAAATAGAACTGTCCATAGAAGCCGCTTCCAGCGATGCGTTATTGATCACAGTAGTGAACACAACGGGAAAAGAGGTTTTCAGAGAAAATGTACCGGTACAAAAGGGATTAAATAAGAAACGCTTACAGGCGCCCTCTTATTTACCTGCCGGCCTGTATGTTCTTTCGGCTATATGGAACGATCAGACACAAAGGGTAAAGCTAGTTAAGGAATAGCCGGGCAGGTGCAGGTACTTATAATTTTATGCGCTTCTTTATGAACACTTACTATGAGGTGAATTAGTATGACGGGAGCTTACTGTACATTACAGCACCCGTTCTTACTCATAGCAAACAGAAAAGGCTATCTTATATAAGATGCCTTTTCTGTTTGCTATAATCACTGTGGGCTCGTCTGCATGACCACTACAATGCCAAATCATCTTACTCTCCCTCCTGCACCCACTTCATGGCCTGTTCCCGCTCAGCAAGATCAAAGTAGCGCACACCTTTCTTCTTCACTGGGCTGATAAGCTTTGCCGCCCACTCCTGCCATTTCTTCTCTCCTACCATGGCGACACGGCCGTAATCAAGGCCATGAATCACATCGAACATACCATTCTCAATAGCTGCAACAGGCTGCACCCAGTCCACGTTCACCATCTCATAAAACAAGTGTGCCTCCTTATAGCGCTGCATCAGGTCGCGGAGCAAGTTCCTGTATTGGTCAAAGTCATCTACAGTCAATTCATCGCTTATCCGCACCGCTAACATATTATTGCGTGTCTCAGGCAAAATTTCTATCATAATGTTGCTTCTTTTCCGTTAATATTAACAATACTGTGCTTCTAGTATGGTGTTTGCATCTCCAACAGAATCCTTCACCGTTTACCTTCTACAACAGTTGCAATTTCGGCCTGGCTTACGTAAGTACTTTTATAGAAACGATTTCCGCTTCTACCTGTTTACCATCGGGTGCGCACACACCCTAATAATGAGCACATAGCTCTACAAACCCTTATTTATGAGATCACTCTTTACCACCATCGCCATATTTATACTTTGCTCCTTCTCTAGCTTTGCTCCTAAAGAGCAGCAGACAGCCTATTCTATTGTTGGAAGCTGGAGGCTGGTAGACATGCAAATTGGTGATGACAAAGAGGCAAAAGAGAAAAGCGACATTGAGAACACTCTGCACCAAAGTACCATGCGGCTTGTGTTTGAGGAGTCTGGGCAGTTTAGAATGGAGCTGGATACAGACGGCAGAGGCCTGAGCGGCGGCTACTACTACGATGCAGAAAGCCAAGTTCTCAGCATCCGCTACGGCACACATATAGATACCGCCCTGGTTACCTGGGACGGGAAAGACAGAATGATACACGCCACCCAAGATGGCACCACCACCACTACTATGGAGCGGGTGACAGAATAGAATGACGCTCCTAAACAGAAAAGGCCAGCTGTTGTAGCTGGCCTTTTCTGTTTAAAAGTATACTTTTATTTAAACACCAGGTTCACAGGCTTATGCACCTGCGCCTCATGGCCAGTAGCAGTCAGCTTACCTGTCGCTTTGTCCACTTTAAAGGTAGTGATATTATTAGAGCGCTCGTTCGCGATAAGCAGCACATTACCGGTAGGGTCTATGGTGAAATCGCGTGGCCAGTCGCCGCCGGTGCTTACGTGCTGCACAAGCGTTAGTTTGCCTGTGCCCTCTTCAATAGCATAGACCACTATGCTGTTATGGCCACGGTTAGAGCCATACAGAAACTTGCCATCCGGCGATACTTTAACAGCAGCAGGCTGATTGTTTTCTTTGAAATCAGCAGGCAGGGTTGGTAAAGTTTGAATTTCAGTGAAGGTGCCTTTTGCAGCATCGTAGGCAAGAGCCGTCATGGTAGAGTTTAACTCATGCAACAGGAATGCATACTCCCCGTTCGGGTGGAAGGCCAGGTGGCGCGGACCTGAGCCGGCCTCTGAAGCGTAGGCAACAAACGGATCGTTCTTCACCAGTTTTCCGTTCTCTACTTTGTAGCCAAATACTTTATCTGCACCCAGGTCTATAGCAAAGCTATACTTCCCGTCAGGCGACGGGGCTATATAGTGCGCGTGCGGCGCCTCCTGTCGTTGTTTGTTTAACCCGGTGCCTTTGTGCTGTACCGAAGTTGCCTCTCCTAGTTTTCCATCTTCCAACACTGGCAAAGCAACTACGTTACCTCCCATGTAATTGGCTACCAACACAGTGTTGTCGAATAGGGAGATATAGCATGGGGCACCTCCTTTAGATGATATCTTGTTCAGTAGCGTCAGGCTCTTATTTTCTTCTCCAACGGTAAAGGCACTTACAGCGCCGCTTTGCTCCCCTTCATATTCTGTTGTTTCATTTACAGCATATAAATGCTTGCCTGTATTATCCAAAGCTAAGTAAGAAGGATTTGCTCCGGCCTTGAAACCGCTTACACGCGTCAGTTCGCCTGTTTCTGAGTTCAGACTGTACAGGAAAATGCTTTCAGCATCCGGATCGGCATAGGTGCCTACATATACCAAGGCTGTATTCATAGTTTCAGGTTCTGAGGTTGTTGCAGTGGCTGTCTCCTGCTGCTCACCGGACGTGTTACATCCGGCTAAAGCCAATGAAAAAATAGTCAGGCCCAGCGCAGTTCTGCTTACCAGCTTTTGACGGATTAGGTTAGGGAGTTTTATCATAAGTCTTTTTAGATGATACCCTGTACGGGAAACATTGATCTGATCTTCTAAAATGTAACGTTAAAGGTATGAAAACTGAGCATAAATCAACCTTAATTATATAGGCAAAGGATGATATTACATGTCCTCCCTATTATGGACTGCAGCCTTGCCAAATGTTGCTCAAAGCACTTTCCGATTAGCCAACAGAAGTATAAACTAACTTTTCGATTCTGTGATAAGGGTAAGATCACTTTTACTCGCTAATTGTACATGAAACTTAGGATTTTACCACCTCACTTACCTGCCACGGCATTGCATGTTTAGCCGCAGATGTGTAATTTGCCACTTGCTTTACCCTTAACTAAATCAAATCACCGCGGTGTCATCTGTCTTCTATACCTATATTGAACTGGGTTTTCATCATATTTTTGATTTTAAAGCCTACGATCACATGCTTTTCCTGCTGGCCTTGAGTGCCATTTATACTTTGCAGGACTGGAAGAAGGTACTTGCCCTGGTGACAAGTTTTACTATCGGGCACAGCATAACACTGGCGCTGGCTACCTTTAACATCATCAAGTTCGATACAGCACTTATTGAGTTTCTGATACCAGTTACCATACTTTTTACCTGCATCACAAACTTCTTTAAGCTGAAGGGTGCTGCTACCAAACAGAGAACCATACTGTCGCTGCACAACCTGATGGCTGTGTTTTTTGGCCTGATCCATGGCATGGGCTTTTCTAACTTCCTGCGCCAGATGCTGGGCCGCAACGGTAATATTTGGCAACAGCTGCTAGCCTTTAACATCGGCATCGAGCTCGGGCAGCTCCTTATTGTAGGTATACTTCTGGTAGCAGGATTCTTGATCATGAACCTGTTCCGAGCCAAAAAACGCGACTGGATTATGGTGCTTTCCAGTGCAGCAGCAGGAATAGCATTGATATTGATGATGGAAACCAGTATATTTTAATGTGCAGCCATCACACCATTATTACTTAATCTTTACTAAACGATACTAATCTACCCTAACCAAAACCGCATGAGAAATATTTTAGCAGGTTTGGCCTTGGTTGGCTTAGTGGCAGGCCCTTTAGCGGTGCTGGCACAAGACACCAAGTTTGCCCAACTGGGGCAAGAGTTGCCAACCCCTAACACCTACCGTACTGCATCGGGTGCTCCTGGCCACCAATACTGGCAGCAGCGCGCCGACTACAATATTCAGGTAGAACTAGATGACGAGAAGCAGGCTGTCACCGGCTCCGAAACCATCACTTATACTAATAATTCGCCGGATGTACTGACGTACCTGTGGGTGCAACTGGATCAGAACATCTTTGAGCCAAACTCGATGAGCAACCTGACGGAGACGGCAGAGCTGAAGAAAGATGTATCGCTGCGTGCCGTAGAGTATATGACGCGCGAGAAGTTTGATGGCGGCTTTAAGATCAGCAAAGTAGCAGACCGTGGCGGAAAGGCGCTGAAGTATACCATCAACAACACGATGATGCGTATAGACCTGCCTTCACCACTGAAGCCCAACCAAAGCTTCACGTTCAACATCGACTGGAAGCACAATATCAACAACCAAAAAACGCTGGGCGGCCGTTCAGGCTACGAGTATTTCCCGGAGGATGATAACTACCTCTACGAAATGGCGCAGTGGTTCCCACGCATGGCTGTTTACGACGACGTGAATGGTTGGCAGCACAAGCAGTTCCTGGGTAGTGGCGAGTTCGCCCTCCCGTTCGGCGACTATAAAGTAAGCATTACTGTACCTGCCGACCATATTGTTGCTGCCACTGGCGAGCTTCAGAATGCCAGCCAGGTACTTTCTTCCACTCACCAGAAGCGTTGGGCGCAGGCTGCCAAGAGCGATAAGCCGGTGGTAATCGTAACGCAGGAAGAAGCTACTAAAGCTGAGAAAACCAAAGCGAAGAACAAGAAGACGTGGGTATACTCTGCTAAGGAGGTTCGCGACTTCGCCTGGGCCAGCTCCCGTAAGTTTATCTGGGATGCCATGAATGTAAAGGTGGCCGGCAAAAACGTGTTGGCAATGTCTTACTACCCTAAAGAGGCCAACCCGCTTTGGGGACAATATTCTACAGAGGCCGTTGCGCACACTTTAGAAGTGTACTCTAAGCACACCATCGACTATCCGTATCCTGTGGCAATTTCAGTACACGGTCCGGTAGGTGGTATGGAATACCCAATGCTTTCCTTCAACGGTTACCGCCCTGAGCCAGATGGCACATACTCTGACCGTATTAAGTATGGCTTGATTTCCGTGATCATCCACGAGGTGGGCCATAACTTCTTCCCGATGATCATCAACTCTGATGAGCGCCAGTGGACATGGATGGATGAAGGCCTGAACACTTTTATGCAGTACCTGGCAGAACAGGAGTGGGAGCGTAATTACCCATCTCGCCGTGGCGAGCCGCAAGACATTGTGGAGTACATGAAGAGCGCCAAAAATACGCAGGTGCCGATCATGACAAACTCTGAGTCGGTGCTGCAGTTTGGCAACAACGCCTACGGCAAGCCAGCCACTGCCCTGAATGTTTTACGTGAAACAGTAATGGGTCGTGAGCTGTTCGACTACGCCTTTAAAGAATACTCGAAGCGTTGGGCCTTTAAGCACCCGATGCCTGCTGACTTCTTCCGTACCATGGAGGATGCCTCTGGCGTAGACCTTGACTGGTTCTGGAGAGGTTGGTTCTATACTACCGACCACACCGACATTGCCATGACGGATGTGAAGTGGTATACGATCGACTCACAGGATCCGGCTTTTGTAAATGCACAGCTACGCGAGCAGCAGAACAAGGCACCTAAAACTCTGTCGCAGCAGCGCAACCTTACCGACATCAAGAAAACACGCGTAGAGCTGAGACCAGAACTGAACGACTTTTACAACAACTATGACCCTTTGGCTACCACTGCCGCTGATGAGCAGGCGTATCGCCAGTTCCTGACCCAGCTGACGCCAGAGCAGAAAGAGAAGCTGAACTCAGCCCTGAACTTCTACGAAGTTAGCTTTGAGAACTTGGGCGGTCTGGTTATGCCGCTAATCGTGCGTATGGCCTATGAGGATGGCTCTGAGGAAGTAGTAAACATTCCGTCAGAGATCTGGCGCTACAACAACGACCAAATCACTAAAGTGTTTATCACTGAGAAACCGGTAGTAAGTTTCGAACTAGACCCATACCTGCAAACCGCAGACACGGACCTGTCGAACAATGCCTTCCCGCGCAAGGTAACGCCTTCTCGTTTCGAAATATTCAAGCAGCAGAACAGCCGCATGAACCCGATGCAGCGTGAGCGCGCAACCAGCGGAAATAGCAACTCTAACAACAGCGGGCAGTAGTTTATACTTCAGCTATAAATAAAAAGCGCCTGCGGAGAATTTCTGCAGGCGCTTTTTATTTGTATTAGTTTAGTCTCCACCGTACCTATCAATGAATTTACGTTTAGCCCTGTCGCCGCGCCGCACAAACGGACGGATGATAAGGCGTGTGCCGTTCTCGTAAGTGAAGAACTTGTAGATCCAGTTACTCAGCACCACCAGTTTATTACGGAAACCTACCAGTGCCATTACGTGCACAAACAGCCAGATAAACCAGGCAAAGAAGCCTCCGAAGTGCAGGTTGCCCGGCAAGTCGGCTACAGCCCGGTTACGCCCTATAATGGCTAGCGAACCTTTGTCGTTGTACTTAAAAGGCTCCAATGGCTCCTTACGAACAATGCGCTTCAAGTTCTTAGCCAGCAGTTTTCCTTGCTGTATGGCAGGCTGCGCCACCCCCGGATGCCCTTTCGGAAACTCAGGTGTCTTCATGAAAGCAATATCACCGATAGCGAAGATATTGTCGTAGCCCAGCACCTGGTTATAGTCATTAACCAGTATGCGCCCACGCTCCACTGATGTCTCTGGCAGACCATCAATAAGTGCTCCGGACACACCAGCAGCCCAAATCAGTGTATTCGTTCTGATTTGCTCGCCGCTCTTTAAGGTTACCAGCTCACCATCGTAAGAGTCTACCAGCGTGTTAAGCCGCATATCTACTCCTAATTCCTTCAGGTATTTAAACGTTTTCTCGCTGGCCTTAGCCGACATAGGCGGCAGAACCCGGTCCATACCTTCCACCAGTATGATGTTCATCTGGCTAAAGTCTAGTCCAGGATAATCGGTTGGTAGTACGTGTGCCCTCATTTCAGCCAGTGCTCCGGCTAGTTCTACTCCCGTAGGTCCGCCGCCCACAATCACAAAGTTCATGAGCGTTTGGCGCATGGCGGGATCTTTGGTCATGTTGGCCTGTTCAAAGCACTGCAATACCTGGCTGCGCAGGTTCAGCGCTTCCGGTACCTGCTTCAGCGGGAAAGAGAACTTCTTGATCTGATCGTTGCCAAAGTAGTTCGGTTTTGTACCTGTGGCAATCACCAGATAATCATAACCAATTTCACCTATCAATGTGGTAACAGTGCGGGCCTCAGGGTTGATGCCGGTTACCTTTACCAGCCGGAAGTGGAAGTCCGGGTAATCGTCGGAGCCAAACATTTTACGGAGTGGCTCAGCAATAGAGTCAGGTTCCAACCCGCCTGTTGCCACCTGGTACAGCAAGGGCCAGAAGCCATGGTAGTTCTGCTTATCAAACATAACCACCTGAAAATCCTTGCACGAAAGTTTTTTAGCAAGGTTTATACCTCCGAAGCCTCCGCCAATGATAACCACACGTGGTTTGGTGGTATCGGGTATATTAAGGGAGAGTTGTTCCGGTTCAAGCATAGTATGGTCTGTATAGTATGATCTGTTTAGAGTAATGCTAATGTTCTGCTACACCTAGTGCTTTTATACTATCTGTATACGCATAACACTACATTGCCAACAAACGGATAGCAGGTTTCTTAGTTGCCAAACCTGCTTTTACTGCCTTTAAAAGGCGTAATTCACTCTATACTTATACTTGCTTGGAACGGTACAGAATTGTACAGCCAGAGAGGAAAGTTAATTGTCGTCGGTTCGTTTATAATCGCCGTTAAGCAGGGACCTGAGAAGCCCTGGTATAGCCATCATATTAACTGTGGGGGCCATGATACGATTCTGCTGATGCTGTATCTGCTGTTGTTGCCAGAATCGATAGTTCTGTGCATCGCTCATCGGGGTGATCCTGGCCAGTTCTTCCAACCTGCGCGGATCCAGGTTTTTAGTGATGATCGCTGTGCCCTTATCCGGAAGCCTTACATTGGCTACGGCTTCTTTAAAGTCCCGCTCGGTAGGCCACGGGAATACATCCACTGTAGGCAGTTCGGTAGGATCCTCCTGCATCTGCATAATAACGGAGTAACTCTGGCTCTCGTAGTTTTTAGGAATAATGAGGTACTGCGGCTTAAAACCTAAGGCGTTGAAAAGGACACTGTCTCCAGCCAGCACAGGCATAGAAAAATAGCCATACTCGTTGGTATAGGTACCGCGGTTCGTACCCGGCACGTATACACCTGCCCCAGCCACACCATACAGGCTATCGCCGGTAGCCACAAACCCTGACAGCTGCACTACACGTTGCCGGCTTTGTGCCTCTGCCTGCTCAGGCACCAACAGAAGGAGAAGCAGCGGAAGCCACAACCACTTCGGGAGTTTTGGCAGAGAGGTTTGAAGTATGGCGGGTAAGATCATAGGATACAATTATACTTATTAATTCTATTTTATAATAGCCACTTTTGGCTAATTTTGTTCATACCGCCCTCAGCCACGACCACTGCAGTATGAGACTTAAACATTTTAGCCTGGCCTTCGGACAACAGGTGCTAAAAGCCCTGGCCGATGAGTCGAGGCTCCGTATACTTCACCTGATCCTGCGTAACCGGGAAATGTGCACCTCAGACCTGGAGCAAGTTTTGGACTACACCCAGACAAAAACCTCTCGGCACCTGTCGTACCTGCGCAGTGCCGGGCTTGTAGTGCCGCGAAAGCTGGATCAGTGGGTGTACTATTCGCTTAAAGAAGAAACTGCCGACCTTGTAAACCAGATCTTCACTTATATGGAGCGCGACAGCATTCTGCAAAAGGATCTGGAAGTATATAACATCTTATACTCTAACCGCGAACTGGCCGTTACAAGGCTGCAGAACCGCCGCTGGACAGCATCCTGAATTGACTTAAGGTATAACTCCCGAACCATGGTTTTAGTATAGCAGTTCCTAACAAGCTCATTCTAATTCTTTTTGTACCTTACACAAACACTATGCTAAAGCATTTGTTTTGTAACAGAACTGATACTTATTTATGAAAACATACACCCATATTCTCTTCGACCTGGATCATACGCTGTGGGATTTTGAGAAGAACTCCGAAGAGACAATTTATACTTTGTATGATCAGTACGAATTAGCCAAGCATGGCAAGTTCGACTGCGACTCTTTTTACCGGAAGTATAAGTTCGTAAACACCCGCCTGTGGGATCTCTACAACAAAGGCAGGATAAATCAGAAAGAGCTGCGCGAAAGCCGCTTTGTAAAAACCCTTCTTGGCTTAGGCTTGGCAGAACACGAAATACCACAGGATATTTCAGAGGCTTACATCCAGATTTGCCCCACCAAAACAGCTGTTTTCCCTTATACCTATGAGGTGCTGGAGTACCTGCAGCCAAAGTACGGCCTTCACATCATAACGAATGGCTTTAAAGAAGTGCAGCACATTAAAATGGGTGCTTCCAAGCTCAATAGCTACTTTAAGGAAATCATTACATCGGAGTGCTGCGGCTACAAGAAGCCTGACCGCCGCATGTTTGAGCACCTGCTAGACCGCATTAATGTAAAACCAGAGGATTGCCTGATGATTGGCGACAACTACGAGTGTGATATTGAAGGTGCACGCGACGCTGGAATAGACCAGGTATACTTTAATCCTGAAAAGATAAAAGGGCGCAAGCGGCCAAAACCGACTTATGAAATCAGCTGCTTAAGTGAGCTGAAGAAAATACTCTAACATAAAAAGGGCGATGTTTTACCATCGCCCTTTTTATGTTAGCCTGTGAGCAAGCCTAGTCTTCAACGTCACCTTTTGTCTCAAGGGTTCTAAACTCGGCCTGAAGCACCTTAATCTTAGCTTTGTCATCCGCTCCCAACTGCTGCTCCACTGTGTTCTTTCTGGCATCCAGCTTTTCAAGAACAACCTTTGCGGCTTTCCAATCTTCATCATTCCAGGTATTCTGCTTAGCCCGCACGTTCTCCATAAAGGTAATGTAGGCGCTTCGCAGGTTTGCAGCGGTGATAGTAGTTATGTCAGCATAGCTCCCTAAAAGCTCCTGCTGTAGTTGTGGTTTGTTCTGGTCGTCTTGCACTCTAATTACCGCAGCCTCAGCTTTGGCTGTAGTATAGTTTGTAGCCTCAGCAACAAAGGAAAAGCCCATTGCTGCGGCTAGCATAATCTTAGCGTATTTTTTATTCGTATTTTTCATAGCATTAACTCTTTTATAAGCTACCGATCTACGATAGCAGGAGCCTTTTACGCAAAACAGTACAATCAAGGTTAAAGAAACATTGCAAAAAGTACTCTTATTTTGCTTCCTATTCCCACTTCCGCGCCTCATTACAAAACAAGCCTTCAAATTCAGTGCAATTTCTATCATTCCTAAAGCGTTTGTTTTGCCAAGCGAACTACTTAAGGTATAATCCAACCCAGGCTTATGTTAGCGTGCGAAATATTCCCTGTCCGTCATCACCTTGATAGCCTAGAGCCGTACCTAATAGCTGCATGCAACCTAGCGACATTAAGGTGCTAAGCTATGAACCCCTATAAATAAGTATGGCCTACAGACTGCGTACTGCAACCTGTAGGCCATATTCAGTTTAGCCTTACTACAGCTACCTGCTGTTTACATTGAACTTTGATTTTGTATGGTTATGGTTTGCCCTCCCCGCCCTGCGGTGTTGAAAACCCGCAGCTTCACTGCTCCAGTTGCCGCAATAGGGCCGGAGTAGGCTGGGCTGGTTTTAGTTGGCTCTGTACCGTCTGTTGTGTAGCGAATGGTAAAACCTGGGAACTGCACATTGGCTACTACCTTTCCGTCTATCACCTTTGCACCCGCAGTCGGTATTCTGTATTGGTATCCTCCTGCGTAGTAATCCAGCCGTGGTAGTTCTCTTTTGCCCACTACGTTTATAAACTCAGACCAGGCTTGGCTATAAAGCTTGTTGCTTTTTGCAGCGTCTTTTTCTTTGGCCCAGTCAGGGTCTTTGGCCCAGGCCCGCTCAGCCACGCCTAACAATTTGGGCAGCAATTTATACTCAAAGTCTTCGGTGGTTCTGTTTGTTTCAGACCACAGCGGTGCTTCGATGCCTACAATATTTGCCTTTCCTTTCTCAGTCAGTGCCTCCTTACTCTTGATGATGGATCTATCCAAAGGATTGCCCCTATCATCCTCCTTCAGGTTGCGAAGATAATCGTAAGGTATAAAGTAAAAAGGTTTATCAATGTCTACATAGCCTCCCCAGTATAACCCCGGCTCGCTAAAAGAAGGGTTATAGGCAAGGTCCAGGTAGAAGTGAGTCACTCCCGTCAGGATTACTTTATACCCGGCGTTCGCCATGCGATAAGCCAGGTCCTCAGCACCTGAGCCAGGGCTGTTCTTCCATACATTCACGTGGAAATTCTCATTTGCAAACTGCTGGTTAGGCACCCAGTTCACTTTTCCGTTTTTAACTTCTTTTCGCAATCCTATCTCCTCCCAGCCCGACAGGTACAGGCCACGCTCCTGCAGCATCTGGTTCACCTTGCCGAAGTAGTAATACCAAAGGTCGTCTGTGTTTTTAACCTCCGGATTCTGGCTGATAAGACGCTGTACAGAAGGCGATTTCTCCCACACACCTTCTGGCACCTCATCTCCTCCAAAGTGTATCGTGTGCAGCGGAGCTTCTGCCTCTTTATACATGCTCATAATTTCATCTACCACTGTCTCCAGGAAGTTATAGGTAGAAGGCAGCGACACATCCATAATATTGTCGCTCCAGCCTTGCACCGAGCGGTAAACCGACTTATCGTTCAGGTCGCGCAGCAGGTAGCGCTCCGCTTCCTCCTTTTTACCTTCGTCCATCAGTTTCATGTAGCGAGCATCCATGGCCTTAATGGCAGCTCTGGCATGCCCCGGAGTCTCAATCTCTGGTATTACCTCTATATGGCGGTCGCGCGCATACTTGAGAATCTCAATAAAGTCCTCCCTGCTGTAAAAGCCTGTTCCCGCTTTATTACTTGCATCTGGCCCGGAGCCATAAGAAGGTACAATGCTGCTTCTGCCATCGGTGGCGTGGGCTCGCGTGCCGCCAACAGCGGTAAGCTCAGGCAACGAACGAATTTCAAGACGCCAACCCTCATCCTCACTGAAATGGAAATGCAGCTTGTTCATTTTATAAAGGGCCATTACGTCCAATACCTTGAGCACTTCCGATTTAGGCTGGAAGTTGCGTGCCATGTCCATCATAAACCCTCTGTAACCAAAGCGAGGAGCATCCTTCACTTCTACGCCTGCCACTTCTACTGTAGCTGCCTT
The DNA here is from genome assembly GCF_000973725.1 of Pontibacter korlensis. Classification (NCBI taxonomy): domain Bacteria; kingdom Pseudomonadati; phylum Bacteroidota; class Cytophagia; order Cytophagales; family Hymenobacteraceae; genus Pontibacter; species Pontibacter korlensis. The sequence goes on from NZ_CP009621.1 coordinate 889,474, forward strand.
GCCCGCATATGCAGTAGCCGGCAGCATTGTTTTAAGCGACTGAATGCCGTAGAAGGCACCGGCAGGTGAGGAAGCAGTTATTTCTATCCGCTCCGGGTTTACACTTAGTGTATACTCCTCTGCCCCCATGCCGGGCTTTTTCCTAATATATATCGCCTTACCAGTAGCGCTACTCTGTATAGCAGGTTTCTGTCCTACTGCGGTAGCCAGTATCTCTGACAGGTGTTCTGCTTCTCTTCTAAAATCTGCATCAGCTACCACAGTTACCTTTGTATCTAAAGTAAACGGCTTCCCTTTTTCCTGGTAAGAAATCGGAGTTGGGAAAACTTTGGTAAGTGCTGTAGTCGGCAGGTCCTTTATAGTGGCATTATCCTCATAAATCTTCGCTGCTAACTGTTGCGTGGCCTCATCAAAGTGGTTTCCTGGCTCAATTTCCAGCGAAACAGGTATACCTTTTCCTGGTTCCGCATCATAAACAATATAGAACCCGCTAGGGAAGTTAGAGACATTCCGGACAGTGCGGCCCAATACCTCTATAGTACCCGATGCACCAGGCGCTATCTCCTCGAACTTAGGTCCTGGAGCCAAGTAGTGCAAGTCGCCGTTGAAGTGCTGTATGGTCGCAACCGTAGAATCAGCCGCTGTAAGTGCTCCTCCATTAAAATAAAGCTTCCAACCTTTGGCAGGCAATGTCTCTGTCCCATTATTGGTGATCGTTAAAACCGATCGGGATTGTGCCTTGTTCTGGTAATGATTGTCAGCCAGTTCCAACTTCAGGCTCAGGCCCTGTGCTTCTGCATTCGTTTCATTGGCGGCCGATATGGCAGCAGTGTCAGTGGATACTTGGGAGCAGCTCATAAGCATGGCCTGGGAGAGCAGCCATACCGCTACGGCTAGTTTTTTCATATCGTCTGTCTATATATAACCAAGTGGACAATTCGTTTCTTACTCGCTATCAAGTTATAAATAATTTTAAGATATAATAAAATAGGTATAGACTGATTTCAACAAGCCCCCGGTTGTACTAGACAAGAAGTATACTATCAGTACAAATACCACACATAAGTATACCAAGAGCAGGGATGCCTACGCCGGTCTAGGCTGTGGCTGTTGATAACGCAAAATCAAATTATAAGCTTACCTTTGTTCAGGTGCCCTCCGTAGGGTATATAAGTGATTTATCTAATTTCAAATCTGTAACTATAAAAAAATGGCAACCGGATTTTTTAGAGTACCAACACCAGTAAACGAAGCCGTTAAGTCTTACATTCCTGGCTCACCTGAAAAGGAAGAGCTTCTGCGTACTTATAAAGAGTTAAAGTCTCAGCAGTTAGATGTGCCTATGTACATCGGCGGCGAGAAAGTATATACAGATAACAAGCAGCCAATGCTGCAGCCTCACGACCACCAGCATATCCTGGGCCACTATAACTATGGCGATGCGTCACACGTGGAACAAGCTATAAATGCTGCACTAGCTGCGCGTGAGTCTTGGGCGAATATGAGCTGGGAGCACCGCGCCAGTATTTTTCTAAAAGCTGCCGACTTGTTAGCAGGTCCTTGGAGAGCTCGTTTAAATGCTGCCACCATGCTAGGCCAGTCGAAGAACGTTTACCAGGCTGAGATTGACTCTGCCTGTGAACTTATAGACTTCCTGCGCTTTAACGTGCACTACATGACGGAGATTTACCAGATGCAGCCTGAGTCGTCGCCGGGCGTTTGGAACCGCATGGAGCACCGCCCGCTGGAAGGCTTCGTTTTTGCCCTTACTCCTTTCAACTTTACCGCTATTGCCGGTAACCTGCCGTCTTCAGCAGCCATGATGGGTAACGTGGTAGTTTGGAAACCAGCTAACACACAAATCTACGCGGCACACATGATTATGGAGTTGTTCCGTGAGGCTGGCTTGCCAGATGGCGTAATTAACCTGGTTTATGTAGACGGTCCGGAAGCTGGTGACGTAATCTTCAACCACGCTGACTTCTCTGGCATCCACTTTACAGGCAGCACAGGAGTATTCCAGAACATCTGGAAGACCATTGGCAACAACATCCACAAGTATAAAACTTACCCACGTATTGTTGGCGAGACCGGTGGCAAGGACTTTATACTTGCTCACAAGTCTGCTAACGCCAAGGCACTGGCTACTGCCATTTCTCGTGGCGCGTTTGAGTACCAGGGCCAGAAATGCTCTGCGGCTTCACGTGCTTACATCCCTAGCAACCTATGGGAAGAGGTAAAAGGCTACGTGATTGAAGACCTGAAGACGTTTAAGATGGGAGCACCGGAAGATTTCGGTAACTTCATCAACGCTGTAATTGACGAGAAGTCTTTCGACAAGATTGCCAAGTACATAGACAATGCTAAAGAGAGCAATGAGATAGAAGTTATTGCTGGCGGTAACCACGATAAATCGAAAGGCTACTTTGTAGAGCCAACTGTGCTACTGTCGCACAACCCGACTTACATTACCATGTGCGAGGAGATCTTTGGACCAGTTATTACAATCTATGTGTATGACGAGGACAACTTCGAAGATACTATTGAATTGGTTAACGCCACTTCTCCATACGCCTTAACCGGAGCCATCTTTAGCCAGGACCGTTATATTATTGAGTATGCTACGAAGAAACTGAGCGACTCTGCCGGTAACTTCTACATCAACGATAAGCCAACCGGAGCCGTGGTAGGTCAGCAGCCATTTGGTGGTTCACGTGCATCAGGTACAAATGACAAAGCTGGTTCTATGCTAAACCTGCTGCGTTGGGTATCTGCACGCTCTATCAAAGAAACCTTTGTACCACCGGTAGATTACCGTTACCCGTTCCTGGGCGAGGATAAGTAAGCTACTTTTCAAGGAAGCAACTGTAACAGAGGCCATGTTCTTTAAAAGGACGTGGCCTTTTGCTTTACAAGTGTGTCAACATCATCCTCTTATTTAGAATCATTCAAAATTTCTTAAATAGGCCTCTACACCCCTTAAACAGCATGTATTGTAAATAGCGTATACTTTTGATTAATGGCAAAATTATACCTAATTTTGCTCTCTAATCTTAAGAAAGCAACACAGAGTTATGGAACCATCTGTAAATCAGTATGTACCGTCGGATTACTTGCCAATAATTATCCAGTTTGCGGCTGCACTTGGCTTCGTGATTTTTGCACTAGTGCTAACGCACTTGCTAGGTCCGAAAAGAACCAGTGAGGTTAAAGGTAAAGCATGGGAAAGTGGTATTGAGTCAGTAGGTGACGCTCGTACACCAATCTCTTACAAATACTTCATGACGGCTATCCTGTTTGTACTGTTCGATGTGGAGGTTATCTTTATGTATCCGTGGGCTGTGAACTTCAAAGCTTTTGGCTTTATCGGCTTTTTACAGATGCTCACGTTCATCACGCTGCTCATGGCAGGATTCTTCTACGTGATCAAGAAAGGTATTTTAGATTGGAAATAGGATATATTAAACTTTAAGAAGCGCTTTAGTGTTGCAAATACAGGCATTAATCGCCTGCATTTATAATAAATTATCCTTAAAATGAGCGATACGAATAAAGATATCATCATGGCTGAGGCCCCAGAGGGGATTTCCGGCGCCGGGTTCTTTGCCACTTCATTAGAAAAAGTAATTGGTTTAGCTCGCAAGCACTCGCTGTGGCCTTTACCGTTTGCCACATCTTGCTGTGGTATTGAGTACATGGCTACCATGGGCTCTCACTACGACATCTCTCGCTTCGGATCAGAGCGCCCAAGCTTCTCCCCACGCCAGGCAGACATCCTGATGGTGATGGGTACCATAGCCAAGAAAATGGGCCCTGTAGTAAAGCAGGTATATGAGCAGATGGCTGAGCCACGTTGGGTAATAGCAGTTGGTGCGTGTGCCTCTTCAGGAGGTATTTTTGACACCTATTCTGTGTTGCAGGGTATAGACCGTGTAGTACCGGTAGATGTTTATGTACCTGGCTGCCCTCCTCGCCCTGAGCAAATCCTGGACGGCCTGATGCGCGTGCAGGAACTGGCAGAAAGCGAATCGCTTCGCCGCCGCGACTCTCCGGAATATCAGGCACTCTTAGCCTCTTACAATATTAAATAAGCAGCATGGAGCTTACGCACGAAAACGTACTCGGCAAAATCATCAGCACGTTTGGGGAAGAGAACATCTGGGATGCATTTAACCCGGATGGCATTTTGACCATAACCACCAACCGCGAAACGATACATGACCTGATCAAGTACCTGCGCGACGATAAGGAGCTACAAATCAGCTTCCTGACCACGATGTGCGGTATTCATTTCCCAGGCCAGGGCGATAAAGAGCTGTGCTTGATGTACCAGCTACACAGCCTTCGCCACAACTATCGCATTCGCATTAAAGTGTTTATGCCAGCTTCGGACCCGGTAATGCCAACAATGACGGACCTTTATGCTACCGCCAACTGGATGGAGCGTGAAGCTTTCGACTTCTATGGCTTTAAGTTTACAGGTCACCCTAACCTGACCCGTATCCTGAACATCGAGGAGATGGAGTACCACCCAATGCTGAAGCAGTACCCGCTGGAAGACCAGACGAGGGAAGATAAGATAAACACGTACTTCGGACGCTAAGCCAGTTTTTATAGTTAGCAACAGCTATAGCTTACAGAAAAGGAAACCATAATGGCTACTGAAAATAAAACCGCCGAACTTACTGAACTAGAGCAGTTCCGCAAAGAGCACGGACTTGCGATTCATGAGGAGCGGCAGCTTACCACGCTGAACCTTGGCCCAACTCACCCGGCCACGCATGGTATCTTCCAGAACATCCTGCAGATGGATGGGGAAATCATTGTGGATGCGGTGCCTACTATCGGCTACATCCACCGTGCTTTCGAAAAGATTGCGGAGCGTAGACCTTTTTACCAGATCACGCCGCTTACCGACCGCATGAACTACTGCTCTGCCCCTATCAATAACATGGGGTATCATATGACGGTAGAGAAGCTATTGGGCATTACGGTGCCAAAGCGTGCGCAGTATATCCGCGTGATTATGATGGAGCTGGCGCGTATCTCTGATCACCTTATCTGTAACTCTATTCTGGGTGTAGACTCTGGTGCATTTACAGGCTTCCTGTACGTGATGCAGGAGCGTGAGCACATTTATGACATCTACGAAGAAGTTTGCGGCGCCCGTTTGACAACAAATATGGGCCGAATCGGAGGTATGGAGCGTGACCTGTCGCCGAAGGCTCTACACATGATCGATGAGTTTCTCAAGCGCTTCCCTAAAGTATGGGCAGAGTTTGAAAAAATGATGACGCGTAACCGCATCTTCATGGACAGAACAACCGGAGTGGGTGCCATTTCTGCAGAACGTGCCCTGAGCTACGGCTTCACAGGTCCTAACCTTCGCGCTGCCGGAGTGGATTATGATGTGCGCGTGATGAATCCATACTCGTCTTACGAAGATTTCGAGTTCGAAATTCCAGTAGGCTCCAAGGGTGATACTTACGACCGTTTCCTGGTGCGTAACGAAGAAGTATGGCAGAGCTTGAAAATTATCGAGCAGGCTTACAAAAACCTGCCGGAAGGCTCTTACCATGCTGATGCGCCACACTATTACCTGCCTCCAAAGCAAGCTGTATATACCAGCATGGAAGCGCTGATCTATCACTTTAAAATTGTGATGGGTGAGACAGACGCACCAGTTGGTGAAGTATACCACAGCGTGGAAGGTGGTAACGGAGAGCTAGGCTTCTATCTGATTAGTGACGGTGGCCGCACACCATACAGACTGCATTTCCGCCGCCCATGCTTTATTTACTACCAGGCTTACACCGAGATGATCAAAGGAGGCCAGCTTGCTGACGCCATTTTGACTCTGAGTAGCCTGAACGTAATTGCCGGCGAACTGGACGCATAATAGATATATAAATTACCATTTAACATTGGTCGCTGAAAGAAGATCGATGACAACTGAAAAATGGCAGAGACAATAAACGAAGTGAAATTTTCTGATGAGGCAATGGCCGAGATCCAGCGCTACATCAGCCATTACCCAGAGGGACGCCAGAAGTCTGCTATACTTCCAATTCTGCACATTGCGCAGGCGGAGTTTGGTGGCTGGGTTAGCCCGGAAGTGATGGACAAAGTAGCTGAGATCCTGAACATACAGCCGATCGAAGTATACGAGGTGGCTACATTCTACACCATGTTCAACCTGAAGCCGGTTGGTAAGCATGTGCTGGAAGTGTGCCGTACAGGCCCTTGCTGCCTGCGTGGTGCTGACCAGGTCATTGAGATGATTAAGCAGAAGCTGAACATAGAGGAAGGTGAGACTACTGCAGACGGTATGTTCACCCTGAAGCCAGTGGAATGCCTTGCTTCGTGCGGGACAGGTCCAATGCTGCAAGTGCGCGAACTTTTCTACGAGAATATCGACAGCGAAGAGAAGCTGAACGAGTTCTTGAAAATGATGCGCAACAAGGAGCACGAAACCCCAACCTGGAAGAAGTAATTCAAGGACTTTTTGACAAAGGACAAAGCGCTTTGAACAAGCTCTTTGTCCTTTGTCAAAAAGTCCTCTGTCAAGAATAGCAAACAGGCAGCCACAAGCATAAGAGCTGCTACTATAGATATCCTGCTACAATGGGACTTAAAATATTAACTGAGCATATAAACGTACCGGGCATCGAGACCCTGGAAGTATACCGTAAACACGGCGGCTACAGATCTGTAGAAAAAGCCTTGAAAACGATGACTCCGGATGAGGTGGTGGAAGAGGTGAAAACCTCTGGTCTACGTGGCCGTGGTGGTGCCGGCTTCCCGACAGGTATGAAGTGGAGCTTTTTGGCTAAACCAGAAGGTGTTCCGCGTTACCTTGTTTGCAACGCCGACGAATCTGAGCCAGGTACTTTCAAAGACCGTTGGTTCATGGAGCATAACCCGCATGCACTGATAGAGGGTATGATCACCTCCAGCTTTGCGTTGGGTGCCAACACATCTTATATCTACATCCGCGGCGAGTTGTTGTTCGTGCTACGCATCCTGGAGAAAGCTATCGCTGAGGCGTATGCAGCTGGTTTGCTAGGCAAAAATATACTTGGCTCTGGCTACGATCTGGATCTGCATGTAGCTCCGGGAGGTGGTGCCTATATCTGCGGGGAGGAAACAGCTCTGCTGGAATCTTTGGAAGGTAAGCGTGGTAATCCACGTAATAAGCCTCCGTTCCCAGCTGTGAAAGGCCTTTTCCAGTGCCCTACGGTGGTTAACAACGTGGAAACCATTTCTTCAGTGCCTTGGATTGTGAATAACGGTGGCGCTGAGTATGCCAAAATTGGTGTAGGCAGAAGCACAGGTACTAAACTGATCTCTGCCAGCGGTAACATCAATAACCCTGGTGTTTACGAGATCGAGCTAGGTGTGCCAGTAGAAGAATTCATCTACTCAGACCAGTATTGCGGAGGTATCTGGAAAGGTAAGCAACTGAAAGCTGTGGTGCCAGGAGGATCGTCAGTTCCAATTCTGCCTGCCAACCTGATTCTCAAAACAGCTGCCGGCGAAGACAGATTGATGTCTTACGAGTCGCTGTCAGACGGTGGTTTTGTGAGCGGCTCCATGTTGGGTTCGGGTGCCTTCATCGTGTTTGATGAAGACCAGTGCATCGTGCGTAACACGTGGAACTATGCCCGCTTCTATCACCACGAATCATGCGGCCAGTGCAGCCCTTGCCGCGAAGGTACAGGCTGGATGGAGAAAGTACTGCACCGCATCGAGTACGGCCACGGACATCAGCAGGACATTGACCTGTTGGTAAGCGTGTCGAAGCAGATAGAAGGTAACACCATCTGCCCACTGGGAGATGCTGCAGCATGGCCAGTAGCAAGTGCTATCCGCCACTTCCGCCACGAGTTCGAATGGCACATCAACAACCCAAAAGAGGCAACAACTCCGGGTGCAGTGTATAGAGGCCAGTTCGATACTGTTACAGCTTAATAAAAGTATAGCATTATCTTTTCTGTGATGGAGGGTAAAGCAGCTCATAACAAGAAGTTGCGCTACTTTATCCCACAACCATGGCAGAAGTGAAAAGAAGTATAAAATAGCTTAATCGTTTGTAGCCCTGCTCTCAAAATGAGCAAGCAACGAAAACGAACAACGATATTCAAAATGGCTAAAGTAACAATAGACGGCATTGAGATAGAGGTAGAAGACGGAACTACCATTCTGCAGGCCGCAAGAAAAATAGGAGGCAAAGTGGTACCGCCTGCCATGTGCTATTATGGTCCGCTAAAAGGCAGCGGTGGTAAGTGCCGTGTGTGCCTGGTAAAGGTAACACAAGGCTCTACAAGAGACCCTCGCCCTATGCCTAAACTAGTAGCATCTTGTATCACGCAGGTACAGGATGGCATGGTAGTAGAAAACACTACTAATGAGGAGGTACTGAATGCCCGCAAAGGCATTGTAGAAATGCTTCTCATTAATCACCCGCTGGATTGCCCGGTATGTGATCAGGCTGGTGAGTGTAGCCTACAAGACCTGTCTTATGAGCACGGTGTGAGCGCTCAACGCTATGAAGAAGAGCGTCGCTCGTTCAATAAAGTAGATCTTGGCCCTTACATACAGCTGCACATGACGCGTTGCATCCTGTGCTACCGCTGTGTATATACTGCCGACCAGATTACAGAAAAGCGTGTACACGGTGTACTAGGTCGTGGCGATGCTGCAGAAATCGGAACGTATATCGAAAATGTGATTGATAACGACTTCTCTGGTAACGTGATTGACGTGTGCCCTGTAGGTGCGCTAACAGACAAGACCTGGCGCTTTAAAAACCGCGTGTGGTTTACCAAGCCTTTGGACGCACACCGTGACTGCCCTACCTGCTCTGGTAAGGTAACACTGTGGACACGTGGCGAGGAAGTGTTGCGTGTAACTGCCCGTAAAGACCAGTACAACGAGGTAGAGGAATTTATCTGTAACACTTGCCGCTTCGACAAGAAAGAAGTTAGCGACTGGAATATAGAAGGACCGCGCCACATCGACAGAGGCTCAGTTATCTCGGCAAACCATTACGAGCTACCGGTTGTAAATGTGCCGATTGTTCCAAACCTGCCAACATCCACTAAGAAAAACCTGCCACAGGAATAAACAATGGAGTCTGTAGACCTACTATACAAAGCGATTTACATCTTAGCTATTTTCGGCATTACCCTGCTGATAGCAACCTACTCAACATACTTTGAGCGTAAAATAGCGGCTTTTATTCAAGACCGTGTGGGTCCTAACCGAGCTGGTCCTGCTGGTTTGCTGCAGCCTTTGGCCGATGCGGGTAAGCTCTTCTTCAAAGAAGACTTTATACCTGCCAAATCAAATAAGGCATTATTTATACTTGGCCCAGGTGTAGCCATGTTGGTTGCAACAATGTCTAGTGCAGTAATACCGTTTGGTGACCGGCTAATTGTGGGCGGACACGAGATTGTACTGCAGGCTATCGAGGTAAATATCGGCGTGCTGTACATTTTTGGTGTAGTGTCGCTGGGTGTATATGGTCTAATGATTGGTGGCTGGGCTTCTAACAACAAGTATTCGTTGCTTGGTGCGATTCGTGCGGCTTCTCAGAACATCAGCTACGAGTTGGCAATGGGTCTTTCCCTGATCGCCGTGCTGATGATGACAGGATCACTTTCGTTACGTGAAATAGCAGAGCAGCAGGCTGGCTTTAACTGGAACATCTGGTATCAGCCGCTCGGCTTTATCATCTTCCTAGTATGTGCCTTTGCAGAGTGTAACCGTACGCCATTCGACTTACCAGAGTCTGAGGCCGAGCTTATCGGTGGTTATCACACAGAGTACGGCTCTATGAAACTGGGTATGTACCTGTTCGCAGAGTATATCAACATCTTTGTGGCATCAGCTGTAATGTCTACGCTATACTTTGGTGCTTACAACTTCCCATTCATGGAAAACCTGCGCCAGGCTATCAGCGACCCAATTCTAGCCAATAACGTGGTAACACTGGTTGGAGTGGTTGCCATGTTCACCAAGATATTCCTGTTCATCTTCTTCTTTATGTGGGTACGCTGGACGCTGCCACGCTTCCGCTACGACCAACTGATGAAACTGGGCTGGAAAATTCTGATCCCATTGGCGATCCTGAACATCATCTTGACAGCTGGTGGAATTCTGCTGAAAGACTATTTATTTTAAACTATAGTACCGAAATTTGAATGTTGAGGTCGGGCTGTGCGTTGAGAAGTACTAACAGCCTGTACAACGATCAAAACTGATAAGAGATGGAACCACTATCAAATAGAAGAAAGCAAGTGGAAAAGAAGGAGATGACGTTCGCTGAGAGAGCGTATCTTCCTGCTATTGCACAAGGTCTTTCTATCACCCTGAAGCACTTCTTCAAAAAGAAAGCTACGATACAGTACCCGGAGCAGACGCGTGAGCGCAGCTCTGTTTGGCGTGGTTTGCACGTGTTAAAGCGTGACGAGGAAGGTCGCGAGCGCTGCACAGCCTGTGGCCTTTGCGCGGTTGCCTGCCCTG